>CP075525.1:0-342500 GCA_025808415.1 Cyclobacteriaceae bacterium | reverse complement strand
AGTCGTAGCCTGATTTTACTTCACCCACATCATCTTTGAAGCGTTTGAGTGAGTTAAGCTTACCGGCATACACCACAATACCATCGCGGATCAGGCGTATCGGGTTGTTGCGTTTAATGTATCCATCGGTAACCATACAGCCGGCCACGGTGCCCACTTTGGTAATCTTGAACACATCGCGTACTTCCGCGTTGCCCACAATCACTTCTTCCTGCTCAGGCGCCAACATACCTTCCATGGCAGCCTTCACATCGTTGATGGCATCGTAAATAATGGAGTATAAACGGATTTCGATCTCTTCATTCTCGGCCAACCTGCGCGCGGCCGATGAAGGGCGCACCTGGAAACCAACGATAACCGCATCGGAAGCCGAAGCCAACAACACATCCGATTCAGATATTTGTCCGACACCACGATGGATAATGGATACCTGGATTTCCTTCGTAGAAAGTTTCAACAATGAATCGGAAAGTGCCTCAACAGAACCATCCACATCACCTTTAACAATCACGTTCAGTTCTTTGAAATTACCAATGGCCAATCGCCTGCCGATTTCATCCAGCGTGATGTGCTTTTTGGTACGGATACTTTGCTCACGCAAAATCTGTCCGCGTTTGGAAGCCAGTTCGCGCGCTTCACGATCGCTATCCATCACCTGGAATTTCTCACCTGCTTGCGGTGCACCATCCAATCCTAGAATCTGAACGGGGGTAGATGGCCCAGCCTCTTTTATTCTTCCACCTGTTGCATCGAACATGGCTTTTACACGTCCGTAGTGTGCCCCGGCAAGCACTACATCGCCAATTTTAAGTTTACCGGCTTGCACCATAATAGTGGCCACATAACCACGGCCTTTATCCAGCGAAGCTTCAATAATAGATCCTATGGCAGGCCTGTCGGGGTTGGCCCGCAGGTTTAACAATTCGGCTTCCAGCAGTACTTTTTCTAATAGCTCATCTACACCCTGGCCAGATTTGGCAGAGATAGCCTGGCATTGGTATTTGCCGCCCCAGTCCTCAACCAAAATATTAATCTTGGCCAACGATTCCTTTATTTTTTCAGGGTTGGCCGTTGGCTTATCAATTTTGTTAATCGCAATAACGATGGGCACACCCGCCACCTGGGCATGGTTAATGGCTTCCTTGGTTTGTGGCATAACGTCATCATCGGCCGCCACAACAATAATGGCAATATCGGTAAGCTTGGCACCGCGTGCACGCATGGCCGTAAAAGCTTCGTGACCGGGTGTATCCAAAAAGGCAATCTTGTTACCGGTTGTTGTTGTTACATCGTATGCACCAATATGCTGTGTAATTCCACCCGCTTCGGATGCCGTAACTTTTGTTTTACGGATATAATCGAGCAACGATGTTTTACCGTGGTCAACGTGACCCATAATGGTGACGATTGGCGCGCGAGGTTTCAGGTCTTCTTCCCTTTCTTGTTCTTCTTCAGCAACAGCTTCTTCATCGGCTGTGGTAAATTGAACATCATACCCAAACTCATCAGCAATTACGGTAATGGCTTCTGCATCCAATCGTTGGTTGATTGATACGAACATGCCCAAATTCAGGCAGGTAGATATAACATCGTTAACCGATACGTTCATCAGCGAGGCAAGGTCACTGGCCGAAATGAACTCTGTAACGCGTAGGGTCTTTGATGCTTCTTGCTCTTGCAATATCTGTTGTTCTTGTGCATCGGATACTGCCTGGCGCTTTTCACGCCTGTATTTTGAACCGGAACTCTTCTTGCTTCCTCCGCTGAGTTTAGCCAGCGTTGCCCGGATCTGGTCCTGGATTTCCTTTTCGGTTGGTTCAGCTTTTTGGGGGCGTTGGGGCATCGGTCGGCCACCGCGTGGAGGCTGACCTTTTGTATCGCCAGGTGTTACGATGCGTTTCCGTGGACGTTTACCTTTTTTAGCATCATCGCTAACGTCTGACGAAGCTACAGGTTGATCTTTTTTCTTCTCTCGTTCAACCGGCAGTTCAATGCGGTCAACAACTTTAAGACCCTGTAATTTATCCGCACGGGCTTTAATCACCTCCTGCTCGGGTTTTTCAACTACTTCCGGTGCCTTGGGTTTCTCTTCCTGCTTAACCGGTTCAGGAACTTCAACCTCTTCTTCCTTTACAGCTTTTGGCTTTTTATCCAATTCAATCTTACCTACAACCTTAATGCCTTCCAGCTTGGCCTTTTCGGGTACAATTTTTTCCGGCCTGGCTTCCTCCTTTTTAATTTCAGCCGCACCAAGATTTTTAATCATGATGCTCTCCTCTTCGTCAACACGCTTTTTAGAGGCCTGCTCCTTCTCGCTTTCAATGATCAGGTTATCGGCATGCTTTACGCCTATGGTTAAGCCACTGGCTTCCATTTTTTCGGTTGCCGATGACGCAAACTCCTTGGACAGGATGGCGAACTGATCGGGCGTAAGTTTAGCGTTGGGGTTGTTTTCAACAACGTGCCCCTTTTTTGCCAGGTAATCCAATATGGTATGATGCCCCACATTGAGTTTCCTCGCAGCCTGACTCAACCTGATCAATTTTTCTTCTGCCATATTCAAATATTATTCTTTTTAAAATTACTTCGGTTAAGGGTGTATTACTGAAACGTTATTCAAACTCCTTACGAAGAATATTGTGCACGTGCTCAATGGTTTCTTCTTCCAGGTCTGTTCTCCTTACCAATTCTTCCTTCGATAAAGTCAACACACTTTTCGCTGTATCCAAACCGATGCGCTTCAACTCATCAATAATCCAGCCTTCAATCTCATCGGAGAATTCGTCCAGGTCAACATCTTCTTCGGTTTGTCCATCCAGTTCACGGAACACATCAATTTCATACCCCACCAGACGGCTTGCCAACTTAATGTTTAGTCCGCCTTTTCCAATGGCCAACGATACCTGGTCGGGTTTCAGGTAAACCGAAATCCGGCTATTGTCCTTATCGACTTTTATGCTGGAAATTTTTGCCGGGCTTAAGGCACGCTGAACGTATAACTCCAAGTTTTCCGTGAAGTTGATTACATCAATATTCTCGTTCTGCAACTCGCGCACAATGGCATGAATGCGTGATCCTTTCATGCCCACACAAGCGCCCACAGGATCGATACGATCATCATACGATTCAACCGCAACCTTGGCACGCTCGCCCGGTTCACGAACAACTTTCTTAATGGTAATTAATCCATCGTATACTTCGGGTACTTCTTGTTCGAACAGGCGTTCTAAAAACACGGGTGACGTACGCGATAAAATAATTTTCGGGTTGCCGTTTACCATTTCAACTTTGTGTACAATGGCACGCACGTTTTCACCTTTGCGGTACCTGTCCTTCTGGATTTGTTCGCTTCGTGGAATGGAGATTTCATTCCCTTCTGCATCGATCAAGAGAACTTCTTTGCTCAGTATTTGATAAACCTCTCCCGTGATTATTTCGCCCACCAGGTCTTTGTACTTCTGGAATAGAATATCTTTCTCCAGGTCTTTTACTTTTTGGATAAGCGTTTGCCGTGCCGTAGTCACTGCCCTGCGGCCAAAATCTTCAAGGTAAATCTGCTCGGCTACTTCTTCGCCTACTTCAAAATCTGGTTCAATCTTGATTGCTTCCGAGTAGCTGATCTTGTCGTGGTCCCAAATGTCTTCCGAATCATCATCGACAATTTCGCGGAAGCGCCAGATTTCGAGGTCACCCTTGTCGGCATTGATAATGATGTCGAAGTTGTCGTCCGTTTCATACTTTTTACGGATCATATTCCGGAATACATCTTCCAGGATACGGATCATCGTAGGCCGATCGATGTTTTTCTGCTTCGCAAATTCTGCAAACGATTCTATGAGGCCTGCAGCTGTGTCATTCGTTGTCATAACTTATTTAAATGATACCATTACAAATGTTTTTTCTATATCAGAAAAAGGAATGGTTACTTCCTTAACTTCTTTCTTTTTCCCTGTGCCGCTGGTAACCTCTACTGTTATTTCCTGTGGGGTTACCGCTACCAGCTTACCTTGTAAAACAAGGGTCTTTGTTTTCACCTTAACCGTGCGCCCTACGTTTTTCTGGTACTGCCGCGTCAGTTTCAGTGGGTGATCCAATCCTGGTGTTGACACCTCAAGCATGTACGGGTCGTTGAACAAGTTCTCCTCGTCCAACGCAGCCGAAAGGGCACGGCTCAGCTCCGCACAATCATCAATGGTTACACCGTTGTCACCATCAACAATCACGATCAACTTAAAAGGCTTCTTTTTAAGGGACGCAACCACCTCTACCAAAAACTGGGATTCATCCTTAAGATGTACCGCGGCCAGTTCTTTTATGCGCTCCACTAAATCCATAAAACCGATAAAACAAAGAGGGGACTTTTGTGTCCCCTCGTCTAGTTGATCATATTTCGATGCAAATGTATAGGATTTATCCTTGATCGCCAAATAATGAATTTCAATGCCCAAAGTTGGGAATTTCTGAACCCTGAATTTTGTCTTACTTTGAACACTTATGCGAACATCTGATCATCTTTTAATACTTGCCCTTGCGCTCCTTTATTCTTGTTCTGGCAACCCAGGGAAACAGGTTGAACAACAAACGGAAAGGCCTGCCAAAATGGTCGTTGTGCCGGTGTTTAATCCAGATTCTGCCTACGATTTTGTAAAGAAGCAAGTTGATTTTGGCCCACGCATACCCAATACCGCTGCCCATAAAAATGCGGCCGATTATTTCGTAAAACAGTTCAGTGCCTACGGTGCCCAGGTAAATATTCAGGATTTTGAAGCCATGACTTACGATAATCAAAAGATTTTTTTGCGAAACATCATAGCCGCCTTTAATCCGGATAAAACCAAGCGAATACTATTGGCAGCCCATTGGGATACCCGCCCATTTGCCGATAAAGATCCGCAAAACCCAAGGGCACTTTTCGATGGTGCCAATGACGGTGCCAGTGGCGTTGGGGTGTTGCTTGAAATAGCCCGCGTATTTCATGAGAACAATTTGCCGGAGGTAGGTGTGGACATTATTCTTTTTGATGGTGAAGACTGGGGGTTTGATACGTCAACCGCTGAAAGCCTCTATGGCAACAACAGCGACTTTAAACTCCCCAAAAAGCTGGATTCATGGTGGTGCCTGGGTTCACAGTACTGGTCGAAAAATAAACACACGCCAAACTACTCGGCTTACTATGGTATTTTACTTGACATGGTAGGTGGGAAGTACGCACAATTTGTTCGCGAGGGTGTATCGATGGAGTATGCCCCGGGTATTGTCGATAAAGTCTGGAATACTGCCAGCCGTTTAGGGTATGGTCATCTTTTCCTAAACAAGAAGGAAGGGGCAATAATGGATGATCACCTGTTTGTAAATACCTATGCAAAAATCCCCACCATTAACATCGTTCATTACGATGGTAGCGAAGGCTACTTTGGTGATTTTCACCATAGTCGAAAAGACAGTATGGAAAATATTAGCAAAGAAACCCTTGAAGCTGTTGGAAGAACGTTGCTCCAGGTTATTTATAACGAATAGTGTTAAACCAGTCGCTTCAGGTACTCCCCATACCCACTCTTTTCAAGAGGCTTGGCCAGTGCCAGCAACTGATCGCGGTCAATGAATTTCATACGGTAGGCAACTTCTTCGATGCAACCTACTTTTAATCCCTGGCGCTGCTCAATAACTTGTACAAAAGTTGACGCCTGCATCAACGAATCAAAAGTGCCTGTGTCTAACCAGGCCGTTCCGCGGTTCATCACGGCTACTTTAAGTTTGCCTTGCTTCAGGTAGGTGTTGTTTACATCGGTAATTTCCAATTCACCCCGCGGGCTTGGCTTAATGTTTTTTGCAATTCGAACCACCTCATTATCATAAAAATATAAACCCGGTACGGCATAATTTGATTTAGGCTTTGACGGTTTTTCTTCAATCGTAATGGCATTCATTTGGTCATCAAATTCAACCACTCCATACCGTTCAGGATCATTCACGTGGTACGCAAATACAATACCCCCGGATGGATCAACACAGGATTGTACCAATTTTGCAAAGCCACTTCCGTAAAATATGTTGTCGCCTAAAATCAAGGCAACACTATCTGCACCAATAAACGCTTCACCAATAATGAATGCCTGGGCCAGTCCTTCCGGCCGCGGCTGTTCGGCATATGAAAATGAACAGCCAAATTGTTTGCCATCTCCCAACAGTTTTTTAAACATGGGCAAATCGTGTGGTGTGGAGATGATCAGGATTTCGCGAATGCCCGCCATCATTAAAACCGAAAGCGGATAGTAAATCATGGGCTTATCATACAACGGCATAAGCTGCTTGCTCACCGCCAATGTAAGGGGGTGTAAACGGGTGCCAGATCCACCTGCCAATATGATGCCTTTCATAAGTTATATAATTGATTATCAGCGATTTATATACATTTTATCGTAATACTTCAGGTATTCTCCTGAAGTTACATGGCTTAGCCAATCCTTGTTGGCCAGGTACCAGTCCACGGTTTTCTCCAACCCTTGTGCAAAATCTGTTTCAGGGCGCCAACCTGTTTCGCTTATAACTTTAGAGGCATCAATGGCATAACGCAAATCATGTCCAGGTCGGTCGGTGACATACGTAATCAATTTTAATGCAGCGCCATCTTCACGTCCTAGTTTCTGATCAACGATACTGCATAGTAATTTCACAAGATCAATATTCTTCCACTCATTGTTGCCGCCTATGTTATAAACTTCACCGGATTTACCATGATGAAAAATAGCATCAATGGCGCTTGCATGATCTTCCACGTAAAGCCAATCCCGTATATTCTCACCTTTACCGTAAACCGGCAGCGGCTTACCGTTCACCATATTATTAATCATTAGCGGGATCAACTTTTCAGGAAACTGATATGGACCGTAGTTATTTGAACAGCGACTAATAAGGGTTGGTAAGCCATAGCTGTTGCCAAATGCTTGCACAAAGTGATCACTGCTTGCTTTTGATGCTGAATAAGGAGAGCGGGGATCGATTGGAGTTTCTTCGGTGAAATATCCTTCATCAATAGATCCGTATACTTCATCGGTGGAGATGTGGTAAAACATTTTTCCGTTCATCTTCCCTTGCCATGCCGTATGGGCAGCTTTAAGCAAACGAATGGTGCCAATAATATTGGTCATGGCAAATTCATCCGGGTTGTGTATGGAGCGATCAACATGCGACTCAGCTGCCAGGTGAATTACCCCCTGAACTGTGTTTTCTGAAAAAATCCGGTTCAGCAGTTCGATGTCCAAAATATTGCCCTTTATAAAGGTGTAATTGGGTTCATTTTCCACATCCCTTAAGTTCTCCAGATTACCGGCATAGGTCAAACTATCCAGGTTAAGGATGTGGTATTGGGGGTATTTGCGTACAAATAACCGCACCACATGCGATCCGATAAATCCGGCACCACCGGTAATCAGAATATTTTTCTTGTTTGCCAATTTCTTAGTTTTTTATGATTTCACGACCAATACTATAGTAAGTGAACCCAAGTTCACGAATATTTGAAAGATCATAGATGTTCCGCCCGTCAAAAATGGCTTTTGAATTCATAAGCGTTGCCATCTTATCGTAATCCGGTGTACGGTACTCGGGCCACTCCGTGGCAATCAATAACGCATCGGCATTTTCAAGTGCATCATAGGAATTGGTATGGTAGGTAACTTTGTCACCCAACTGCTTTTTCACATTTTCCATAGCTTCAGGGTCGTGCACGTGCACCGTTGCCCCAAGCGCTAACAATTCTTGAATGTTCAACAATGCCGGTGCTTCCCGTATGTCATCGGTTTGTGGCTTAAACGATAAGCCCCATACTGCAATTTTCTTTCCCCTCAATCCATCTTTAAAATGTTCCTTCATGCGGGCAATCATTTTTGTTTTTTGATGCTCATTAACATTCATCACAGCATCAAGGATTTTGAAATCGTACTTCACTTGTTGCGCAGATTGTGAAAGCGCCTGCACATCTTTCGGAAAACAACTGCCTCCATAACCAATGCCGGCAAATAAAAACCTTTTGCCAATGCGGCTGTCGGTGCCCATGCCCTTACGCACAAGGTCAACATCTGCACCCAGGCGCTCGCACAGGTTTGCGATCTCGTTCATGAACGTAATCTTAGTAGCCAGGAATGCATTGGCAGCATATTTTGTAAGCTCTGCGGATGGCTCGTCCATAACAATTACGGGATTGCCCTGCATCACAAACGGTGCATAAAGGGTCTCCATTATTTTCTGTGCCCGGGGGGAACGTGTTCCAATAACCACCCGTTCGGGTTTCATAAAATCTTCAACGGCCAATCCTTCGCGCAAAAATTCCGGATTGGAAACAACATCAAATTCAACGTTGGCACCTTCTGCTACTTTAGCCCTAACCTTTTCAGCCGTACCCACAGGCACTGTACTTTTATTTACAATTACCGTGTATTTTTCAAGCATAGGCCCAAGTTGACCTGCCACTTTTAATACATACTGCAGGTCGGCCGCACCGTCAGCTCCTGGTGGGGTGGGTAATGCTAGCATGATTACCTGCGCGTCCTGGATACCTTCACGTAAATCAGTTGTGAAAAATAACCTGCCCTCCTTTAGATTCCGTTCAAAAATGATCTCGAGGCCTGGTTCAAAAATGGTGAGTTTACCACCTTTTAGCTTCTTAACTTTCTCGCTATCAATATCAACACAGGTTACGGTATTACCTGTTTCGGCAAAGCAGGTGCCGCTTACTAATCCAACATAACCTGTTCCTACTACTGTTATCTTCATATGGGTCTACAAAAAGACCCCAAAAATAACTGTTTTGCCTTCTAAAACAGGCAGTAATAAAGATTTAACCTAAACAAACTAACATTCGTTTGGCTATTGCGTTAAATGCTCTACCTTCGTAACCCTAAAAAAATTGAATCGAAATTATGAGCACATTACTTGAATCATCTGATATTATCTCCTTTGAGGAAAGCGAAAACCAACGAATGATCGCCCAAATGGTGCGTGATTTTGGCGATCGTGAAATCAGACCTTTTATGATGGAGTGGGATGAGTCCCAAGAATTCCCGATAAAAATGTTTAAGAAAATGGGTGAGCTTGGGTTAATGGGTGTACTCGTACCTGAAGCCTATGGTGGTGCCGGTTTCGGATACCTCGAATATGTTACGGCCATATCGGAGTTGGCTAAAATAGACGGTTCCATAGGTTTGTCTATGGCTGCCCACAATTCGTTGTGTACAAACCACATCCTGCAATTTGGTAGTGAAGAACAAAAACAAAAGTATCTACCCAAACTGGCAACTGCCGAGTGGATAGGGGCGTGGGGGCTAACCGAGCCCAACACCGGATCAGATGCCGGGAACATGCGCACCGTTGCCGTGGCCGATGGCGATTACTATGTGCTTAACGGAGCAAAAAATTTTATAACACACGGAAAATCCGGTGATGTTGCTGTTGTAATTGTTCGTACCGGTGAGGTTGGTGATTCACATGGCATGACTGCCTTTGTTATTGAAAAAGGAACCCCGGGTTTTACCTCTGGAAAAAAGGAAAATAAGCTGGGAATGCGGGCATCTGAAACTGCCGAGCTTATTTTTTCTGATTGCCGCATACACAAATCACAATTATTGGGAGAGGTGGGAGAAGGTTTCATCCAGGCCATGAAAGTTTTAGATGGTGGCCGCATTTCTATTGCGGCACTAAGCCTGGGCATTGCACAGGGAGCTTTTGAAGCTGCCCTTCAATACTCGAAAGAAAGGCATCAATTCAACAAGCCAATATCCTCGTTTCAGGGCATTGCCTTCAAATTGGCCGACATGGCTACCAAAATTGAAGCTGCGAAATTGCTCACGTATCGGGCGGCTGACCTGAAAAACAAAGGATTTAGCGTCAACAAAGAATCGGCCATGGCAAAGCTTTATGCCTCAGAAATAGCGGTTGAAATTGCGAACGAAGGCGTTCAAATATTTGGCGGATATGGCTATACCAAGGATTTTCCGGCTGAAAAATACTACCGTGATGCCAAATTGTGCACGATCGGGGAGGGTACCTCGGAAATACAGAAATTGGTTATTTCCAGGGCGGTGTTAAAGTGATTTTTGCAAAAATGGATGCTGTATTGTTATATTTGCAGCCCTAATCGGAAAGAGATGATTGTAATCAACATTAAAGAAAACGAATCCATTGACAAGGCGCTAAAGCGTTTTAAGAAGAAATTCGAAAAAACCGGTGTTCTTCGCGAATTACGTGCACGCACCGCATTCGAAAAACCCTCTGTAAGACGCAGGAGCGAAATTATCCGTGCTGCTTACCGTGAGCGCATGAAGGGTTTGGAGAACGCATAATTGCCTTTTCAGGAGATATTCCCTTATTATTTATAAAATAATCAATAATCCCCAGGGGACTTTACCCTTGGGGATTATTTTTTTACTTTGGTATTACCGATGGATTTGTGCAGTACCGCATGATCGATTCCTTTCTAAAATACCTCCAGTTTGAAAAAAGGGTAAGCAAGCACACGCTTACAGCTTATCAAAACGATCTTGATCAGTTTCAATCGTTTATTAACGAGGTATTTCATGATCATACCCCTGAAACCGCAGACTATGGTGTTGTCCGCTCGTGGATTATTCAATTGGTCGATAGTGGGATCAAACCTGCCTCAGTAAATCGAAAAATAGCCAGCCTAAAAACATTTTATAAGTTCCTTACGCGGGAAGAGGTCATTAAAAAAAATCCCATGACCAAAATTCGTGTACTGAAAACTCAAAAGCGTTTACCCTCCTTTGTGAAAGAAACGGAGATCATAAACCTGTTGGATAATGTATCGTTTGAAAACACATTGGAAGGTTGGCGCGACAAACTTATACTAGAAATGTTCTATTCCACAGGCATCCGTCTTTCTGAATTAATTACGCTAAAGGAATCCCAGGTGGACATTCACAAGACCACAATAAAGGTTTTAGGAAAAAGAAACAAGGAAAGGGTAATCCCTTTCCCGAAAAGCATCGTATCTACTTATGAAAGTTATCATCAAATTCGAAATAGGGAGGTGGCGTTGAAAAATCATGGGTTTGTTTTTGTAACCGATACAGGTGAGCCTTGTTACCCGATGATGGTGTACCGGATTGTAAAACGATACCTGAATGAAAACACCCAAACGGAAAAGAAAAGTCCGCATGTGCTCCGGCACACGTACGCTACTCATTTGCTCAATAAAGGAGCAGAAATAAATGCGGTAAAAGATTTATTAGGCCATAGTAGCCTGGCTGCCACACAAGTTTATACACACAATTCCATGGAAAAAATAAAAAAGGCCTACGATCAGGCCCATCCAAAAGCCTAACCCTTTGCCTATGAAAAAATAACTACATGCTTTGTGCCGGCGAAAACCGGAATTTGATGTTCAACCTTAAACTAATTTTTTATGAAACTGAAAGTGCAATCCATCCACTTTGATGCAGACCGTAAGCTTGTCGATTTTATTCAAAAGAAAGTCGACAAACTTGAAACATTCTTTGACCGAATGGTGGATGGTGAGGTCTTCCTCAGGCTGAATAATGAAGGTGTCGAAAATAAAACCGTGGAAATCAAGCTCAATCTGCCGGGGAATCAACTATTTGCCGCGGAAAAGGCACGATCATTCGAAGCCGCAACTGACCAGGCAACCGAGGCCTTAAAAAATCAGTTAAAAAAATTCAAAACTAAAATCAATGGCGGTCGGGCCTAATGTATACTAAAAGTAAGGGGCCTATCGGCCCCTTTTTCATTTTAACTTAAAAACTTTCTGTACTTGCTCTACGTAATCTAGTTTTTCCCAAGGGAATAACTCAACCTTCACACGCTTTTCACTTTTCTTTCCTTTGTTGAAAATTTTTTCAACAACCTTTGTTTCGCGACCCATGTGGCCATAAGCTGCTGTTTCTGCATATATAGGTGAACGAAGCTTGAAACGTTGCTCAATGAAATAAGGACGCATATCAAAAATCTTTTCGATGCGCTTTGCAATTTCACCATCATTTAAGTTAACCTTGGCTGTGCCATAAGTATTTACATATAACCCAACAGGCCTTGCCACACCAATAGCGTAAGCAACCTGAACCAGCACTTCATCGCACACGCCAGCAGCTACCAGGTTTTTAGCGATGTGACGCGTGGCGTACGCTGCCGAACGATCTACCTTTGAAGGGTCTTTTCCGGAGAACGCCCCGCCACCGTGAGCTCCCTTTCCTCCATAAGTATCTACAATAATTTTTCTACCGGTTAATCCTGTATCGCCATGGGGCCCGCCAATCACAAACTTTCCGGTAGGGTTAATGAAGTACTTTATATCACTGTTGAAGAGTTTATGTACACGTTTCGGTAATTTTCTCATTACGCGTGGCACCAGTATGTTGATCACATCTTCTTTGATCTTCTTTAGCATCGGTGCATCTTTGTCAAAGTCGTCATGCTGTGTAGAAACTACAATAGCATCGATGCGGACAGGTTGATTGTTGTCGTCATATTCTATGGTTACCTGCGATTTTGAATCAGGCCTTAAATACGTCATTTGCTTTCCTTCCCTTCGGATAGCCGCCAATTCGCGAAGTAACGAATGTGCAATCTCCAAAGGAAGCGGCATGTAATTGTCTGTTTCGTTAGTTGCATAGCCGAACATCATGCCTTGATCGCCCGCGCCTTGCTCTTCTTTCTTCTTCCGCTCGACACCCTGGTTAATATCGGGAGACTGTTCGTGAATAGCCGAAAGAATACCGCACGAATTGGCCTCAAACATATACTCACTTTTGGTGTATCCAATTTTACGGATTACTTCACGGGCAATGTCCTGAACATCCAGGTAAGCTTCGGATTTCACTTCGCCTGCCAGCACAACCTGGCCTGTGGTTACCAACGTCTCACAAGCAACTTTTGAATTAGGATCGTAGGCTAAGAAGTAATCAATGAGTGCGTCAGAAATCTGGTCAGCTACTTTGTCGGGGTGGCCCTCAGACACGGACTCTGAGGTGAATAGATACGGCATAAGTTATCAATTAAGGATTAATGCTTGGTTTAAGTCGGCAAATTTAGACTAATGGGGGTAAAACAAAAAGATATTTTCAGGCCAGGAACAAGAACACCGCAGGCAACTTGGGCCATGAATTCGCCAACTTCTTCCATGTTTTGACCGGCAAGGTTTTGATCGATTCCTCCTTTCCGGTTATATCAACTGCAACACATAAACGGGTTTCATCCTGCAACGATTTCAACAGGTTTGCAAAAACTGCATTGTTCCGATAAGGTGTTTCAATAAAAATTTGTGTCTGGCTTTTAGTTCGCGACTCTAACTCAAAAGCCTTGATGGCCCTACGGCACTCAGTTCCATCAACCGGTAAATATCCTTGAAATGCAAATCGCTGACCATTAAGGCCTGATGCCATTAACGCCAGCAGGATAGATGAAGGCCCTACCAACGGAACAACACGGATATTGTGTTGGTGTGCATAGGCAACTGCCAATGAACCCGGATCGGCAACTCCCGGGCAACCTGACTCAGACAATACCCCAACATTGATGCCGTGCATAAGTGGTGCAAGTAACCCCGGAAGTGTTGCTACATGAGTGTTTTTATCAAGTACATTGAACTGAAGCTCTTCAATAACCGGGAAAATTTTCAGGCTACTCAAATACCTGCGTGCCGTGCGAATATCTTCCGCCAGGAAATAACGGAGGGGCTTAATGGTTTCAGTAACCTGATCAGGAATAACCCGATCAGTTGTTTCATCTGCGATGGAGGTGGGTATCAAATAAAGTACTCCTTTACCCGGCATTTAAAAAAGATAAAATAACCTGTACAAATTCCTCTGGCCTTTCAGCCTGCACCCAATGGCCGGCATCCATGGTTACAATAGCGGAGGCCGGGAAAAATTTCTTGATTGATGCACGGTCTTCATCCAGTATATAATCCGACTTTGCACCGCGGATAAATAATGTCTTCTTTTGAAAAACACCCTGGTATACCAAACCACCACTAATAACCTCAAGATTCTTATCAATCACCGGTAAATTAATACGCCAACCAAATCCGCCTTCGGGTTTACGCATCAGGTTTTTTAACAAAAACTGTCTTACTGCCTCACTTGAAATATGCTGGGCCAGCGAGTCGTTTGCCTCTTGACGCGATTGTATTGAATCAATCGGTACGGCTTTTAAACCTTCAACAATATGATCGTGCCGTACATCATAGGCTTTGGGGGCGATGTCAACAACAATAAGTTTATCCAGTTTATCCGGATGGGCCAGCGCAAAATTCATGGCCGCCTTGCCGCCCATGGAGTGGCCTATAATTACCGGGTTTTCGATAGTATGTTCCTGTATGAAATTAAGAATATCATTACTGAGGACTGTGTAATTAAATTCATTGCTGTGTGGCGATTGGCCGTGATTGCGTTGGTCAACAACCCAAACGCGATAGTGTTCACCCAACATCTTTGCCTGTGGCAACCAGTTATCCGAAGATCCCATCAACCCATGCAGGATAATCAAGGGTTGGCCCTGTCCGTATTCGCGATAGAATAACTTCATTTTCCAAAAATAAACAATCCCAACTCATGAACCGGATTATGGAAGTATATTTGAATTTTAAAGAGCAGCTAATGGAGCTTAAAGAAGGTTCATACGTTATTCAAAGCATAAAGGCATTGGATATTGCCGAACAATTTGGTACCCCGGTTTATGTATATGATGCCGAAAAAATTGTACACCAACTTAAAACATTGAAAACAGCATTCGCAGATGCGGATGTCAAAATCAAGTATGCCGTTAAGGCCCTCTCCAACCTCGCCATCCTTCGGCTGTTGAAAAAGAATGGCTCGGGGGCAGATGTAGTTTCTATTCAGGAAGCACACCTTGCACTCAAGGCCGGGTTTTCCCCATCAGAAATCATGTTCTCTCCAAACTGTGCCGACTTCACTGAAATTGAGGAAGCCGTAAAACTCGGGCTGGTAGTGAACATTGATAACATACCTTTTCTGAAAAAATTCGGTGTACAGTATAGAAGTTCTTATCCCTGCTCCATCCGCCTAAACCCGCACATTATGGCAGGCGGAAATATCAAAATTTCAACCGGACATAGTGATTCCAAATTTGGAATATCGGTGTACCAGCTTCCACAGATTATGGAAGTTGTTAGTCAGTATAATATCCAAATTCAAGGCCTGCACATTCACACCGGCTCAGACATAACTGAAACCGATGTGTTTCTGAAAATGGCCGATATCTTCTTCAGCGTTGCACGCGATTTCCCCGATTTGAAATTCATCGACTTTGGCAGTGGGTTTAAAGTTGCCTACAAAGAAGGAGACCGGGTTACCAACGTTTTTGATTTAGGTTTAAAACTCACCGAATCATTCCGGTTGTTTTGTGAAGAGTACGGCCGAAAGCTTGAGTTATGGTTGGAGCCCGGTAAATTCATTGTGAGTGAGTCCGGTCATTTGCTGGCGAAGACAACCTTAGTAAAATCTACTCCCTCAACCACATTTGTTGGTGTTAATACAGGGCTTAACCATTTATTAAGGCCCATGATGTACGATGCCTATCATCATATTCTGAACATCTCCAATCCAACAGGAGAACAAAAAGTTTACACCGTAGTGGGATACATATGCGAGACCGATACCCTTGGTGCTGAAAGAAAATTAAATGAAGTGCAGGAGGGCGATGTTCTGGCCATTAAAAATGCCGGGGCTTATGGTTTTTCAATGGCATCCAACTACAACTCACGTTTGCGGCCGGCAGAAGTTTTGGTGATTAACAATGAAGCAAAGCTTATTCGTGAGCGTGAAGTGTTTGAAGATTTGGTGAAAGGCCAAATTGAAATAGACCTTTAACTCAAAACAAACTCAGGTTTCCACCTTTTCTAAATTTTGAAAGATCATAGGCGGGCATGTGTCTCCCTGCCAGGTATTTCTTTTTGGATGCACGAAACAACTGTTGGATTGATTCCGCAAAGTTTCCTTCACCCATCATTCTCCTGCCAAATTGTGAGTCGTTTACATTTCCGCCATGCATGGATTTGATCTGGTTCCACACCTTATCAAACCTGTCAGGGAAATTCTTTTGCAACCAATCTTCAAAAAGTTGCCCGATGGCTCCATTTAAACGAACGATTGTCATCCCGGCAGCCTGCGCGCCATGATCAGCGGCCGCTTTCATGATCATCGGAATTTCATGATGGTTTAAACCCGGTACAATCGGAGCATTCATTATGCCTACAGGCACGCCTGCTTTTGCCAGTTCCTCAACTGTTTTCAATCTTTTCAGGGCACTGGCTGTCCGGGGTTCCATTATTCTTCGCAGGTTTTCATCAAGCGTGGTGATGGAGATATAAACATGTACGAGGTTGTCTTTGGCCAGATCACTCAACAAATCAAGGTCGCGCAAAATCAAACTGTTCTTAGTAATCATGCCCAACGGATGGCGATACTGTGCGAACACTTTGAGTAGGCCGCGTGTAATTTCAAGTTTACGCTCTAAGGGTTGGTAGCAGTCTGTGTTCCCCGAAACACTTATCGGAACAGGCTGCCAGTCAGGATGAAGAATAAATTTTTCGAGCAGTTGCGGAGCATTTTTCTTTACCATGATTTTGCTTTCAAAATCCAAACCGGCACTGAACCCATAATACTCATGCGTGTTGCGCGCGTAACAATAAATGCAGCCATGTTCACAGCCCTGGTAAGGATTCAGTGAATACATCATACCCAAATCCGGACTGGTTACTTTGTTTACGATTTTTTTTGCCTGTTCGTAAAAAACCTGGGTGGTGGGGGCAGAAAGTAAAGCTTCATCAAGGCCTTCAATGTGATCGGTAACATAACTGGTTTTTAAAAACCGATTTTGTGTTTTTAACTGTGAACCGCGGCCTTTTATATACTCATCCATAGTAAGAATTGCTAAAGTTAGGTGTGCTCCAAATGCTTTGAAAACATTTTTAACTTGCACGACATAAGTTGTCAGGAAAACAACAACCCACAACTTGTAAGACAATGCTTAGCTATACGCCAACTCCGATACAGGAAATACATGATCCGCTATTTGATAAGGCGGGAATTCGTGTATTGGTTAAGCGTGAAGATTTGAATCATCCCTATGTTTCAGGAAACAAATGGTGGAAGCTGAAGTACAATCTTGAAGAAGCAAAAAAACTGGGACACAAAACGTTGCTCACCTTTGGTGGTGCTTATTCCAACCACATTTTTTCCACCGCAGCTGCTGCACATGAACTGGGCTTTGAAAGTATTGGCATCATTCGTGGTGAAGAAATGTTTCCGCTCAACCCAACGTTAACATTTGCGAAAAGTCGTGGAATGGGGTTGAAGTACATAACACGAGAAGCATACAGGCAAAAAATAAATCCGCATTTTATTGAGAGCCTTCATCAGGAGTTTGGTGACTTCTATTTAATACCCGAAGGCGGCACCAATGCGTTAGCTGTAAAGGGTGTTGCGGAATTCGCGCAAACACTGGGCGATGGATTTGATTATTTGTGTTGTGCCGTGGGAACCGGAGGGACATTGGCCGGGCTAATAAAAGGTCTTGATGCTTCAGTAGAGATTCTGGGATTTCCTGTTCTAAAAGGGGGAGAATTTTTGAAAGAAGAAGTAGAAAGGTTAATTGGGAAGGAGGCAAGAAACTGGAAGCTAATGACAGATTATCACTTTGGTGGATATGGAAAAACAACGGCTGCTTTATTTGAATTCATAAAAGATCGTCTGACAAAAAATAATTTGCCCTTAGACAGCGTTTATACAGGAAAGCTTGTTGCCGGAGTTTACGATTTGATTGAGAAGGGCTATTTTAGAAGGTGGGCAACAATTTTAGTGGTGCATTCAGGAGGCCTTCAAAATAAGTAAACCATGAAAAAGATCATTGTTTTAATCCTCATCATTGCGTTTCCCCTAATCATAAACGCCACGCACCTGCGCTGTGGGTACATTTCCGTGAAGCGGTTGAGCAGCACAAATCTCACCTGTAGAATTACTATCACCGTCTATACCGATACAGGTTCACCAGTACTCTTTGGTGGTGAAAGTGACCTGCTTTTCTTAGGGGACGCTTGGTATTGCAAAAGCGTCTTACTCAGTAGATCATACTTATGCCGGACCCGGCCAGTTTGCCATTTTCTATACTGAGCCCAATAGAAACGGGGGCATTATAAATTTTGATAATTCCATTTCGACAGTATTTTACGTTGAGACCGTTATAAACCTGGATCCCTTTCTTGGTTCGTTCGACACCCCTGATTTTTTGTTTGACCCATTTTTCCATGCTAAAGCAGATGAACCCCTTTCACTTTCCATAGGTGCTTTTAGCCTGGAAGATCATGTTATTTCATATGAATTAAGCACTCCAAAAAGAGACAAAAATCAGCCTGTGCAGAATTACAGGCTACCTGAAAATCTTCAGATAAACTCCTTTACAGGCTTGCTTACGTGGGACACGAAGTTTCAGGGAACCTATACCACTGGAGAATTTTTGTTCGCTGTAAAAATTCATTTATCAAAAGTCATTGACGGAAACTTATATCGTCTTTGTACTGTAGAAAGGGACATTCAGATAATTTTAACAGATCATGATTCAGGCAGCAAAATATCACTAAAGAATCCGCTGGACGAAAATAACCGAGTTTATATTCCGATAAATGAAAGCCGAACGATTAAAATACTTTACGAACCTAATGAGCAAAACGAATCCACGTTGAGTGCCTACTCAACATTAACCGAGGATGAACTCCAGTTTAGTACCTACGATTCATCCTCTGCCAATATTAAAGTTGGATTACTTACACTTACCTCTTCTGCCGCTATAGATCGTGACAATCCTTACGTCATTACTATCCGCGGTCGTCAACCATCAATGTACCCTGCTTATGCCAGTGATCTTTGCTTGCTTTTTTACACCCGTGATCTTTATCCGGAGATTATTACCCGAACAGAAGATACATTAGCCGGTATTTCTGTAATGCCTAACCCGGTAACGGATTACTTAAAAATCCAGTTGCCCCATCAACAACCCGCACAACTCACGCTCCTTGATTTGTCAGGAAAAGTTGTACTGAAAAAATTCATTAACGAAACCTGTATGGTGGATGTGCGTGATTTAGCGGCAGGGATTTACATTGTTAAATTACAAACAGGTAATGGTCGAAGAACAATAAAGATTATTAAAAATTAATCCCTTCGTCCTCCCTTTAACCAACTGGCAATGCTCCAACGGGTGCTTTCTTGTACCACCGCACCACTCTCTGATGCACGGTTTACTTTTTCTACCGTGTAAAAAGCCGTAGGGAGTATATCTTTCATTTTGGAGAGCAATTCTTCCAGGTTTTCGCGGGGTAAAACTGTAAACACCAGGCTTTCCGGGCCATCAAGCCCTTCTGAATTTACACGGGTGTACCGGAATTGATTCTGGGTAAGAAACGCAATGAGTTCATCCACATCCTTTCGGGTAATAATCCGCACAATTACTTTTCCATAGGCAATGCGTTCTTCTATCATCATGCCCACTAAAATGCCCATGGCAAAACCACCAGGATACGCCACGTAACACACCCAATTATCAAGGTGTTCGAAAATCTGCCGAATGGCCATGAGCCATATAAACGATTCAAAAAAGCCAAGCGTTGTTGCTGTTAACCTTCTTCCACCCAATACATAAATAATGCGGATGGTATTGATGGAAACATCCATGATGCGCGCCAAAAAAATAAGCAGCGGCAAAATGAAATAGCTGAAAAGATTTTCAGGCAAGCCAACGGTTTCTGTAAAAAATGTTTCCATAAATCAATTTCGTGTAAAGATTACACGATGGCCACGATCAGCCAAATAAATCCTGAAATACTTCGGTTAACTTGCCAAACGATTTTACCGTGATCTTTACCTTTCGGGTATCCAGCGCTTTCTGGCTGAATTTTGAAACATAGATTTCCGTAAAGCCGAGTTTTTCTGCTTCGGATATGCGCTGCTCAATTCGGTTTACAGCACGCAACTCACCTCCCAGACCAACTTCCGCTGCAAAGCATACCTTTTCCGATACCGGCAATTCTTCCAGCGAAGAAATAACCGAAACACACACGGCAAGGTCAATGGCCGGGTCTTCCACACGAATGCCTCCTGCCATGTTCACAAACACATCGTGCTGGCCCATACGAAAGCCACAACGTTTTTCCAGCACAGCCAGTAACATGTTTAATCGCTTCTGATCAAAGCCTGTTGGGGTGCGCTGGGGCGTGCCGTATGATGCCGGACTTACAAGCGACTGTATTTCAATCAGCAGCGGCCTGTTGCCTTCAATGGTAGCTCCAATGGTAGCGCCACTCAATGGCCCATCCTTTTGTGAGATTAAGATTTCGGATGGATTGGACACTTCGCGTAAACCTGTGCCCAACATTTCATAAATGCCAATCTCTGATGTTGACCCAAAGCGGTTTTTGGTGGTGCGTAAAATGCGATAGGCGAGATGACGGTCGCCTTCAAACTGGAGCACGGTGTCAACCATATGCTCCAGCACCTTCGGCCCTGCCAGCATGCCATCCTTCGTGATGTGACCAACAAGAAAGACCGGTGTGTTTGCTTCTTTCGCAAACTTCATCAATTCACCGGCACTTTGGCGTACTTGACCAATACTGCCGGCTGTTGAGTCGAGCAGTTCTGAGTGGAGTGTTTGGATAGAGTCGATGATGACCATATCCGGCTGCAATTCGCGAATGGCCAGAAAAATATTTTGGGTATTGGTCTCGGTAAAAATGTAACACGACTCATTTAGGGATTGTGTTAATCGTTCAGCGCGCATTTTTAGTTGTTGCTCACTTTCTTCACCCGACACATAAAGCACTTTAATGCTTTTAAGTGACAGCGCTAACTGTAACATTAGGGTGGACTTTCCAATGCCGGGTTCACCCCCAATCAATACCAGCGATCCGGGTACAATCCCTCCACCCAATACGCGGTTCAACTCATGATCGGGCGTTGTCATACGAACTTCACCCCCTGATTCAACTTGCTCTAACGTGCGGGGTATATTCCTTTTCTTATGATCTGTTTCTTTCCTCCAGTCGTTCTTATTTGTGGTTTCCTTTTGCACAACCTCCTCAGCAAAGGTGTTCCACTGGTTGCACGATGGGCACTTACCCATCCATTTGGGCGATTCATGGCCACAGTTTTGGCAGAAGAAAAGGGATTTTGTTTTGGGCATTTACTTAACCGGGGCATTTACCTCTTTGGCCATCACATTAAAAACTACCTGGTCGGCCAGCCAGGGCCACCACTTATTCAGGAAAACGGCAACCTTTCCCTCCAGGGTAAGTATCAGTATTTTTTTTCGCCTAACGGTTGCCTTGTAGATGTGCCGGGCACATTGCTCGGGTGTCATTTCCTTGTTCTCCTCGCGGGGGGATTCCTTCTGCTCGCGTCCATCGGCCAACAACGCGCGCATGCGTATGTTTGTTGCCGTAAATCCCGGGCATGCGGTAAGCACATGCACACCCTTGTGGAGATACTCCGTTCGCAACACTTCCAAAAAACCGTTTAATGCAAATTTGGAGGCCGAATATCCAGTCCTTCCCGGTAAGCCCCTGTAGCCGGCAATGGAAGAGATGCCCACAATCGATCCTTTGTTCTTCACGATTTCGGGCAGGCAGTAACGGGTAGCATAAATCGCCCCATAAAAATTGATGTCCATCACCTTTTTAACTACATCAAGTTGAACATCTTCGAAAGATGCACGCATGGAAATACCTGCGTTGTTAATCAAGATATGAATCGTGCCATAGGTACGAATGGCTTCTTCGGCCATACGTTTATTATCCTCTTCTTTGCTTACATCAGCATTTATTCCGGTAACTTCAACCCCTGCTTGCTTTAGTTCAGCAACGGCTTCATCAAGGTCGTGCTTGTTCCTTCCGGTAATTACAAGTTTTGAGCCATGCCGGCCAAATTCGTGTGCCAGGGCTTTGCCAATTCCAGAAGTTCCGCCAGTAATAACAACAACCTTATCTTTCATATGATACCTTGAAAGGCAAGACCTGCTCATTTCAATTTGCACCAAAAATAGCAATACTTACTTAACTTGTTGCCCGGAAACAAACGAACATGATTTTATTGCGCATTCTATCCCGGCTTCCACTTGCAGTATTATACGTTCTTTCCGATATCATGTTTTTATTGGCTTACTACGTAATAGGTTACCGTAAAAAACTGGTTAACAAAAACCTTAAAAACTCCTTTCCTGAAAAGTCTTTAGCTGAACGAAAGAAAATCGCAAAATCTTTTTACCGAAACCTGTGCGACTATGCCGTTGAAACATTAAAACTGGTAACCATTTCGCCCACAGTATTACAGAAAAGAATGTATTACACAAATCCTGAAGTGGTTCTCAAGTACCGCGACCAGGGTCAATCCATGGTTTTGTTGTCGTCACACCAATTCAACTGGGAGTGGCTGCTGGCATCGGGCATGCTTTCCCTGAATATGCCCATTGATTTCGTTTACCAACCCATAAATAATTCGCTGGTTGATAGCTTTATGCAAACCTGTCGTACCCGTTTTGGTGGCAAGGCCATCAAACGTAACGATGTGGCCCGTGAATTGATCAAACGTAAAAGCATTCAGCGTGGCATAGCCATCGTTGCCGATCAATACCCTGGGTATGAAAGTGATAAAAAGTACTCAACTGTTTTCTTAAACCAACAAACCGTCTTCTTCTACGGAAGTCAGCAGATGGCAAACCTGACCCAATACCCGGTGTTGTATGGCTCGGTTAAGAGGCTTAGGCGTGGATATTATTCCTGTACGCTAGTGCCCATAGCAGAGCCACCCTATCACAAAGATTCCGAAACGGTAATTGAAAATTATGTGCGTACAGTCGAGCAAGTAATCCGCGAACATCCTGATGGTTGGCTATGGTCGCACAACCGTTGGAAGAAAAGGCACCTTCAGGAAAAAAACAATAATCCTATCAGGCCAGCATCAACTCAATATCTTCCCGGGTAAGTTGTTTCATGATGGTTTCTTCGGTTGTGATCAGCTCTTGCGTGAGTTTCAACTTTTTTTGTTGAAGCGTTAGTATTTTCTCCTCAACCGTATTGCGGGTAATGAATTTATAGGTAAATACTTTTTTCTTCTGCCCGATGCGGTGTGCACGGTCAACGGCTTGTGCTTCAACGGCCGGGTTCCACCACGGATCAAGTATAAAAACATAATCGGCTTCGGTGAGGTTTAAGCCCAATCCTCCTGCCTTAATTGAAATAAGAAATGCCTTTACCTTGGTGTCTTTATTGAAGCGCTCAACTTGTTCTTTGCGATCGATACTTGCGCCATCCAGGTAAGCGAAGTCGATTTTATGTGATTTTAAATACTGCCGCACCAATGACAAATGCTTGACAAATTGGCTAAATACCAACACTTTGTGCCCTTCGGCCATGGCATTTTCGAGCATGTGGGTTATGTCTTCCAGCTTGCCTGAATCGCCAGCGTAAGATGGCTCAATCATTTTTGGATGATTGGCCAATTGACGGAGCTTGGTCAATCCTTCCAAAATCATAAACCGGCTGTTGCCCATTCCCTCTTTGTCAATCAAATCCAATATGCGCCCACGGTAATATGCTTTTGTTTCTTCGTAACGTTTCTCCTGCTCGGTTGTCATTACCGAGTATTGTATATTCTCAACCTTCTCGGGCAATTCGGTAGCCACCTGGGATTTGTGCCTGCGCAGGACAAAAGGCTTTATAATGGAGTTTAACTTTTTGGATTTTGCCTCATCACCTTTCTTCTCGATGGGGACCTGGTACTCCTGCCGGAAATAACTTTGCGACCCCAACATGCCCGGGTTAATAAAACTAACCTGTGACCATAAATCCAGGGTGGTATTTTCCAACGGTGTACCGGTTAGTACCAACCGGTAACGCGATTTAAGTTCGCGTACTGCTTTAGCAATGTTTGACGATGGATTTTTGATCACCTGCGACTCATCCAGAATGATGTAGTTGAAATAAAAATTTTTCAACAGTTCAATATCCAATCGGGTTATGCCATATGAGGTCAGTACAATGTCGTACTTTTCAAATCGCTTAACATCTTTATTACGCAGGGTGCCGGTATAATTCAATACTTTCAGGTGCGGTGTAAACCGTGAGGCCTCCATCTCCCAATTATACACCAGTGATGTGGGCATGATGAGCAACGTAGTGCCATGACCGGCTTCTTTTTCAGCCTGCAGCATAGCCAGGGTTTGTACTGTTTTACCCAAACCCATGTCATCGGCCAGGCAACCCCCCAGTTTAAATTCATTTAAAAATCGTAACCAGTTATAACCGGCCTTTTGATAGGGCCTGAGCTCACCGATAAACCCGGCAGGAAGAGCGTAGTTTTTTATTCCACTGAATGAACCCAGTGACCGCAGCTTTTCACTGATGTGGACTTTGGCCAGGTTGCCATCCTCGAGTTCTTTTACCAGGTTAAGGTGGTGCTTGCGCAAAACCGGCTTTTCCTTATCGCCTTCTGTTTCACTTAACGCAAATAAATCAGCATAGCGGGTTAACCATGCCTCGGGAATGATGGCGATCTCTCCATTTGGAAGCTTAAACTCTACCTTCTTTTTTAAGATAAGTTTGCGCAATTCCTTAAAGGGAATTTCAAACTCACCGAATTTTATACGGGCGTGAATATCAAACCAATCGATGTTTTCTTTTACCTCAACCTCAATAATGGCTTTGCCTACAAAATATTTTTTGTCGTTGCTTTGTGGCTGGCTCACTTCAAAGCCCAGGTTAAGCAGGTTAACCCGGTTTTCGTTAAGCCACGAAAAAGCTTCCGATTTTGAAATGGCCACGTTAAAGTCCTTCATCTGAAGGCCCAGCTTTTGTAGCATGTGAAGAAAGTTTTTCTCTACATCTACTTTTCGCTGAACCCGGTGAAAAACATAATCCTTATCATGCTTTTCAATGGTAACGCTTACCGGCACACGGTTACGGCCCTGAAATTTATGTTTGCCATATTTGAAGGAAAGGTCAAATACGATCTTTCCAGACTCATCACTTTTATCTTCTTTTAAACCGGTATCGAAAAGTGTTGGGGTGGCCACACTTTGTGCCGATTGTAATTCCGATATGGTAAGAATAGGCTTAGGATCATATTCATTTTTATTGATCTCAAATCCTTTAGCTTCTATATCATCAAACGAAGCAATAAGCGGGGCAACAAACCGGTTGTAATAAGTTTCTTCCAGGTTTTTGGGGATTACTACAAATTTTTTGCTGAGAAACGGCAAAAGCTTTTTGCCATCAACAAATTTTTCGAAACCATAAAGCTTACCGTTTACCACCAGCCAGGCAGGGGTTTTACAAATCAGGAAAGCGGTGGGGTTGGGCAACTCAAGTTTTTTACCATTATAAAAAATGGTAGGGTAATAGTTGGTGTTCTCTTCGCCACGCATAAAGTGAAACTGAATGGAGGCTCTCTTTTCCATTACCTCAATTTTACGGTGCGTGGGTTCTCCATCATTGCCTGTTTCAAAAAGAAGTTTACCTCTTAGTATTTCCAGCACTTCTGCACGCTTGGTCTCCATGTGTATTTCTATCAGCTCTTGCAGTGCTTCATTACCCTTTTTCTTATCAAAAACTTTCGGGAAAAACTCTTCGGGCTTAACTGGCTTACCGGCAAATTTCTTGGCCACGGCATCTTGTTGCATGGCATCCATAAGTTTGATCAACTCAAAATCACGATCATCGAGCCCTTTGGAAAATTCGCGCGCGTTTTTGGATGAGATGTTCTGGTGCTGATAGGTCAGTTTCCCTTTATCGTCCAAATGCACGATATAGGACTCAAAAAGGAACCCCAGGTACTCGTGTTCAAACAACGAGTAGATGATTTGGAACGGCTGGGACGCAGAAACCTTCATGATTTGGCCGTTTTTAGCACATTTTCTAAAAACGGAACCTCTAAGCTAAGAATTTGGCGTTTCTGAAATCGTTGAATTTCAGCCTATTTCATACACGAACCTTACAGGTTATGAACCGAAACCGATCGGGCCGCAAGTATTGCCGGCCTCCAGGAGATGATGAATGTGAGCAAAGAAACCACGCCCAGTGTGCTTATAAAATCAATGGCCTTAACCTTAACCGGATAGCCCTCGGTAACGGAAGTTTCCATGCCCATGCTGATAATGCCGTAATTAAGTTGAAGCCAACAGAAAATGCCGCCCAGCACCAGGCCAAGTGCAGCACCGCCAAAAGCAATAAGGCCACCTTCTACTATAAAAATCCTTCGGATGAGATTTTCGTTGGCTCCCATGGCAGCCAAAACTGAGATGTCCTTCTTTTTGTCCAGGGCCAACATCATTAAACTAAAAAAAATATTGATAGAACTTATGCCGAGTAATACTGACAGCGCTAAGAAGGTGAATAACTTTTCCATTTTCAGCAGACGGTATAAATCCTTATGTTGCTCTTCGTGGTTAAGCACTAAAAAGTATTCCCCTAAAGCATTTTTCAACCGGCTTTGAACCTTAAAAAGGTCCGAGCCAGGTTTGGTCTTCACTTCCAATGAGGTTCGCTTATTTTCATAGCGGAGCAATTCCTCTGCAAAAGACAGTGGCACGATAACATAGTTCTCGTCAAAGTTCTGAACAATGGAAAATGCTGCGCCAACCAAGATATTTTTCCTCGAATACAAACGGGAAGGATCAAGAGTCCCTGACTTTACATTATTGATATAGTATACCTGTAGCGGGTACATATCATCGCCCACCGCAACGGAAAGCGTATATTGAACGCCCCGCCCAATAATGGCGTACTGGGCATCACCGCGGCTAAGCCGTAGTTCACCGGCTACTATTTTGTCGTCCATCCGGTGCTGTTCTACAAAATTTTCGCTCACTCCTTTTAAGGTAATTACCTGGTTGGCATCGCGGTAACGCACGTAAGCATAATCTTCAATTACTTCAGTCACCAGCGAAACCCCTTCAACGGCCCTAATTCTGGTTAACAGTGAGTCGTTGACCGGGAATGATTTTCCCTCGGCAGCTTCAATTTTTATTTCCGGATCAAAGGAGTTGTTGAGCGAGCGTAGTAAATCACCAAGCCCGTTAAATACCGAAAGCACTATGATAATAGCAGCTGCACTAAAGGCTACTCCTATCAGCGACAAAACAGATATGATGTTGATGAAATTCTTTTTCCGGCTGGAAAGCAGGTACCTGCGCGCTATAAAAAATTCAAGCTTCAAGTTTTGGCCGGTGGGATATTTAGGTTTTTGATTATCTCGTCAATCCGTTGGGCTTTTTCTTCCACTTCATCAATGTAAAAAACCAACTCCGGAATTATCCTCGCCTGGTTACGTATGCGATCGCCCAAAGCCTTTCGGATTTCACTCTTTCTGGCATTAATTTTTTCGAGCAGCGCAGGCTTATTGTTGGCCAACATCATGCTCAGGTATATTTTAGCAACACCCAAATCGGGACTTACCCGAACATCGGCCACCGTAATAAAGGCATTTTCAAGTATACCGCGTTTATCGCGCTGAAGGATGTCGCTTATTTCCTTATGAATAAGTCGGGCAAATTTCTGTTGACGTGTCGTTCCGGCCATACGACAAATATCCTTTCTCCTGTCACGAAAACAAAGAAGTAACCGCGATTCATTTCAAAGCTTGAAATTCCTGTCTATTTTTCCGCAAAACAATCCGACTTTGCTTCGATACTTCCGCATAAACGACCCATACCGACTGATTGGATTGCTCGGCTTATTGGTTGCGTTGTGCTTACCGCTTTTAATGGATACTCCCCAAACTACCCTGCCTGAATTGAAAAGTTTTTTGGTGGGCGAAAAAGTAAGCGATGGATTTGGCCTCTACCACGAGTTAATTGACAGCACCCCGCCTTTCGCAGCGTGGTTTTATGGTGCATGCGATTTTCTTTTTGGCAGGAGCCTGACGGCAAGACATATAGCAGCCCTTCTGATTTTATTTTTCCAAAGCGCTTTTTTGGGGATCGTATTTATTGACAAAAAGGTTTTTGCGGAAAACACGTATATACCCACTTTGATTTTCTCAATCCTGACGCTCATTTCGTTCGATTTCTTGTCGCTTACCGCGGATCTGCTGGCGTTTGGATTTCTGTTACTGGCCTTAAATGCACTATTAACTGAAATTGAGTTCCGTGTTCAACGAGACGAGACCATTTTTAACCTGGGGCTTTTTATAAGTTTCGCCTCATTGTGCAATTTTTCTTACATCATTTTTTTGCCCGGCATTATTTTAATCCTGCTGCTCTTCACGCGCAACACCCTGCGCAAACACTTATTACTGCTTACCGGTTTCCTGCTTCCTCACCTCATTCTTTGTTCCGTATACTACATTAACGGAAACCTGGGTGATTTATGGAATAGGTTTTATTGGTTTGGTCTATCTTTTCCCAACGAAAAATTAGTATCCCTAAAAAGTTTATTAATACTGACCAGCGTGCCCCTGGTTTATTTATTTATTTCTGTATTTATTCTCGGCCGCGATGCGCGGTTAACCAAGTACCAGTCGCAGTTATTACAAACCATGTTTTTATGGCTCCTTATCGGGTTGTTGCAGATTTATTTTACACCCGATTTGCGACCGCAAAACCTATTGCCGCTTTTACCGGCTGTCAGTTTTTTCCTGACCCATTTTCTTTTGCTCATACGAAGGCGAAAGTTTGCCGAGCTAAGCATTTGGATGCTATTAATAGGAGTGGTTTGCGGCCAATACCTGACCCGCTACAACAAACTAACCTCTGTTGATTACGCCAGCTTGTTCGTCAATGCATCATCATTTACAATTACCGATAAAAATGTTTTACTGCTGGCCGATCAGCCGGGCATTTTTCTAAACAACAAATTATCACCTCCTTTCATCAACTGGCCATTGACAAAAGAAATCATGGATGGCCCGCAGTATTATGAAAATCTATTGTTGGTAAGCCGTTTGTTCGAAAAGGACTTGCCGGAGGTTATTGTTGACCCGGAAAACAAAATGGAAAAGTTTTTCGAAAGGCTGCCTGTTTTAAAAATCCGGTACAGCAAATCTCTGCAAGGTTACTGGCAATTAATACCGGCTCAACCTAACAACTGATTTTCTCCACCCTTCTGGCGTGGCGCCCACCTTCAAAAGGAGTGCTCAAAAATGTGGCTAATATTTTTTCAGCCAACGCTTCGCTAACAAAACGGGCGGGTATACAGACTACATTGGCGTTATTATGTTGGCGAACTACAGCAGCAACTTCTTCTGTCCAGCAGATGGCCGCACGAATACCTTGATGTTTATTGGCTGTTATGGCTACGCCATTGGCACTGCCGCAAAGCAACAGGCCATAAGCTGCTTCTTGCTTTTCCACGGCCAATGCCACTGGGTGGGCGAAATCCGGATAGTCTACCGACTCGGCACTGTGTGTGCCAAAGTCCTTAACGGTGTATCCATTATTCTCCAACCACTTTTTTAATTTCTCCTTATACTCAAACCCTGCGTGGTCGCTGCCGATAGCTATCGTACTCATGGTGCTTTATAAGATTGTTCTTCTTCCCTGTCGCGCTTAGCCTGACGTTTAACAACGATGGCCGATATTAAGATACTGAATTCATAGAGCAAGTACAAGGGTATGCCAATGAGCGTTTGACTAAACGGATCGGGCGGGGTAATGATAGCGGCTACGATTAATATAATCACGATGGCATGCCTGCGGTATTGCCGCATGAAAGCCGGGGTGAGCATACCTATTTTAGTAAGAAAATATACTACGACCGGAAGTTGAAACAACAATCCGCTGCCAAACACAAGGGTGATAATGGTGGAAACATACGAGGTAATGTCAAACTCGTTTACGATTACATCGCTGAGCGAATAGGTTGAAAGAAAATACACGGCTAACGGGCTCATGATGAAGTAACCGAAAGACACCCCGGTGAAAAACAAAAATGATATGGATAATACAGCCCCGCGTGAAAACTTCCGCTCTTTTGTTACCAATCCCGGTTTAATGAATCGCCACAATTCCCAAACGATGTACGGAAAAGAAGTTGTTACCCCAATAAACAATGACGATGCAATGTGCATGGTAAACTGACCGGTCATCTGCCGGCTTTGTATTTTAAAAGGGATTTCATCCACGCAAAGTGTTTCTGTATAGCCTACTAATTTCCCAAGCGAGCACATCCAGTCAAAGAAAATAAAATCAGGTTGTGCTACTGCAAATACAACATGATCAAAAATCCATTTGCCATAGATAAAGGCCACAATAGTGCACACCACCACAACCAGCAGGGACCGGATGATGTGCCAGCGCAACTCCTCGAGGTGATCAAGGAAGGTCATTTCTTTTTCTTCAGCCATTCAAAACCGCTCCCTTCATTAAATCAGTACAATGGAAACTTCTTCATAAAAGTATTCACCTTCTTCTTCACCGCTTTTAAATTATCGGCATTACCGGGGGCGCCCAAAGCTTCATCGATAAGGTCAACAACCTTCACAACATCTTTTTCTTTTAGCCCACGTGTTGTAATGGCCGGTGTTCCAATGCGCATGCCTGAAGTGACCATGGGCGACTGTGTATCAAATGGCACCATATTTTTGTTGATGGTGATATCCGCTTTGATTAATGTTTCTTCAGCAATTTTACCGGTAAGGTTTTTCGAACGCAGGTCAATCAACATTAAATGATTGTCGGTTCCGCCAGAAATGATGCTATACCCCTTAGCAATAAACGCTGCGGCCATAGCCTTTGCATTTTTTACCACCTGCACTACATATTTCAGGTAATCATCCGAAAGCGCTTCTTCAAAGGCGATGGCTTTTGCAGCAATCACATGTTCCAGAGGCCCCCCCTGTGTTCCTGGAAACACACCGGAATCTAAAATGGAAGTGATTTTTCTGAACTCGCCTTTCGGGGTTTTTAATCCCCACGGATTGTCAAAATTTTTGCCCACCATAATCAATCCGCCTCGAGGGCCCCGCAGGGTTTTGTGCGTGGTGGTAGTTACGATATGGCAATACTCCATAGGGTCGTTCAATAATCCGCGTGCAATTAACCCTGCCGGGTGGGCAATGTCTGCCAGCAGTAAAGCACCTACGGCATCAGCCGCTTCCCGAAGCTTTTTGTAATCCCAATCGCGACTGTAAGCTGAGGCACCACAAATAATCATCTTTGGCTTCTCACGCTTAGCCGTTTCTATTACTTTATCAAAATCGATTTTTCCCGTAGCTTCTTCAACACCATAAAACGATGGCTGATACAGTTTTCCTGAAAAATTAACAGGTGAGCCGTGCGTAAGATGACCACCATGTGCCAGGTCAAACCCAAGTATCTTGTCGCCTGGTTTTAGGCATGCCAACATTACAGCGGCATTTGCTTGTGCGCCAGAATGTGGCTGTACGTTTGCCCAATCGGCATTGAAAAGTTGCCGCACACGATCAATGGCAAGCTGCTCAATTTCATCCACCACTTCACAACCACCATAATAGCGCTTGCCGGGTAAGCCTTCAGCATACTTATTGGTAAGCACAGTGCCCATGGCTTTCATTACCTGGGCGGAGGCAAAGTTTTCAGAGGCGATCAATTCAATGCCACTTTGCTGGCGTTTCTTTTCTTTTTCAATCAGGTCAAAGATGACTTTATCTCTTTTCATTCGGGGAAGGTATTATAAAATAGAAAGGCCAAAAATAAGGCAATTCAATATTCAAGAATCAAAATCCCAAATTATTAAATGAGCGGAAAGAAAAACGCAGAGCCGTATGCTTACAGGATTGAACTAAAAGATAGCTTCAAATATTTACCAACTGCCACTGCTTCCGCCACCGCCAAAACTACCGCCACCACCAGAAAAGCCTCCTCCGGATGAAGATGACCAGCCTCCCCCTCCGGATGACCAGCCACTGCCTGAGGACCAGTCTCCTGCGGAGCCGCCACCTGAACTTTCCAGCTTGCTCCAGCCCATCTTATTAAAAATCACTTTAAGGATAGGAAAGCCAAACAAATGGCCAAAGAGTACGAGTTTGCCCGTTTCCCAACCATATAAAGCCAGTGGAAAAGCAGCATAGAATGGAATGAGAAACACATATAAAAACCACCCTGCGCCTCCTTTAATCGAAAGTCCCAAAAAGGTAAAAATGCCAAGTATGCCAAACACAAAAAGCCCTACGAACCAGGGGATATCTTCAAAAGATTCTTCATCATAGCCCTCTGCCGAATATTCACCACCAATGGCATCCACAATTGCAGAAATGCCGGCCATAACACCACCGTCAAAATCGCCACGCCTGAATGCCGGTGCAATTTGATTACGGATGATTTGATTACAGGTGATATCCGGTAGCGAGCCTTCCAATCCGTAGCCCACCTCAATGCGCATCTTCCGGTCGTTCACGGCAATCAACAACAACACACCGTTATCCCGGTTCTTTTTTCCCAACTGCCATTTCTCAACAACCTTTAATGAATACTGCTCAAGCACCTCCCCATCCAACGATGGAATGATGAGTATGGCTATTTGGTTGGTGGTTGAATCTTCAAACTGCTTGAGGCGAGTTTCCAGTTGTTGAATGGTGTTGGTGGATAAAATTTTTGCGTCATCGTGCACCCGCATGCCCCACAGTTCAGGAACGGCACGTTGACCTGCAGCTAAACATGAAATCAGGAACAGAAAAAATAACAGAAGTCGGGAAATCATACCGGATTCAAAGTGTATCAATCTAATCTAACATCGTCACGGAGTTCGTTCACATCATCCGCTGTCTTCTTAAAGCCCTTCTCCAATAAAATTTCACCACAGCGTTTAATGGTTGTTTCAAGGCCTTCCACTGTTTTTCCCTTCCGTATGTAAGCCGTTAAATCCTGTACAAGTTTGTCCCAAATTTTTTGTTCCACCACTTTGCTTATTCCCTGATCGCCCATAATGATCACCTCATGTTCAAAAAATGAAATGAAAATCATTATGCCTGTACGGTGCCGGGTATTGAAAACTTCCTGCTCTAAAAACGCATTCTCTGCACGCTGGCGCGTAGCGTGATCCATGTGACGCTGGGTTACCAGCATTCTTCGCAAATCATCTGAAAAGTTTGGCGCTACCCCGCCAACAACACCCGCCAATAAAACCAAAAGAAAAATAAGCAAGGGATCATAAACCGCTAGTGATGGAACAAACCTGTCGAAGATGACAATGAAAGCAAACACCAAAAATGAAACCCATAAACTTCCCTTGTAGTTGGCAATGGTATAATAACCACTTTTCGAAACCATAACCGGAACAATCTCCCCTGAAATATTGGCTTCGGCCTGTCGCACTGCTGCTTTTATACGCTCAAGCTCTGCATCAGTAAAGGTCTTCCGTAGGCTCATGGGTAGCGGTTGTAATTTATAATTAAAGATAAGGAATAAGCGTTCAATCCCTCAATTGCCTGAGGTATAGTTGAATGGTATTTTCCAAACCAAAATAAAGTGCATCACAAACCAGTGCATGGCCAATGGAAACTTCATCCAGGTATGGGATGGATTCTTTTAGAAAACGCAGGTTATGTAAATCAAGATCGTGCCCTGCATTAATGCCCAGCCCCAAACGCGCTGCAACCTGTGCACACTCCACGTATGGCTTAACAGCCTTATAGCGATTGGTGTGATAGTCATGGGCATAAGGTTCTGTATAAAGTTCAATCCGGTCAGCACCAACAACTGCTGCACCTTCAACCATTTTGGTGTCGGGATTTACAAAGATTGAGACACGGGATGTGTACCGTTTCAATTCCTTTACTACCTCTTTCAAAAAAGCATCATGCTTAATTGTATCCCATCCGGTATTGGAGGTTACCGCATCGGGTGCATCAGGCACCAGTGTTGCCTGAGCAGGTTTTGCTTCCCGGATAATTTGTAAATACCGTTCATCCGGACAGCCTTCAATGTTAAACTCTGTTTTTACAACAGCTGCCAGTTGAATAACATCGGTGTAACGGATATGTCGCTCATCGGGGCGTGGGTGTACGGTTATGCCTTGGGCGCCAAAACGTTCGCAATCCACTGCCACCTTGATCACATCGGGGTTGTTGCCGCCCCGTGCATTCCGCAGCGTGGCTATCTTGTTAATGTTTACGCTTAGTCGCGTCATATTTTGTAAATCACCAAATTACAAAGACCACACCTGAATTGCACAACATAAATTTGAGCCGTTGGAATTGGTGATCCTATCGGCATACTGCTACTTTTGTAAAAACTTATACTATGAGCCTGAAGACACAGATTGATGGTGATATAAAGAAAGCCATGTTGGCCAAGAACAAAGAAGAACTTGAAGCACTTCGTAGCATTAAGTCGCTCATTTTATTGGCTGAAACTGAAAAGGGAGGAAGTGGCGATGTTTCCTCGGATGCCGAAAACAAGTTATTGATGAAAGCAGCCAAGCAGCGTAAAGAATCGGCCGATATTTTCAGCCAGCAAGGGAGAAATGATTTGGCTGAAAGAGAATTGTTTCAACTGGAGGTGATAAGCCGTTACCTTCCAAAGCAGCTTACTGAAAATGAAGTGACTGACGCGTTGAAAAAAATTATCGCTGAACTTGGGGCCACCGGCCCACAGGATATGGGCAAGATTATGGGAACTGCTACCAAAAAACTTGCCGGCCAGGCCGATGGAAAATTGATTGCCGACTTAGTGAAAAAACTGTTGACCCCTTGAGTATACTCGACCTGATACTTTTATTGATTTTCATAACCGGAATGGTTTCCGGGTATAAGAAAGGTTTCCTGGTAAGTTTGTTTTCGCTGCTTGCCATCATCTTTGGTATCGTCCTGGGCTTCAAGCTTATGGGAGCAGCCATGCTTACACTTGATGATTATTATAACATCAACGATAAGATTCTTCCCTATGTAGCTTTTGGAGTTGTATTCCTGATCGTAATTACAGTAGTTAACCTGGTGGGTAAACTTTTAAAATCATCAATCGATAAAACCTTGTTGGGCAGTGCCGACCAATGGGCTGGAAGCGTAATGGGATTACTCCATACCATGTTTATGGTAAGTGTAGGGCTGTGGATAGTTGATGCCTTATCCATTCAACTACCTAAACGCTGGACTGAAAACTCATGGCTATTCACGTTTACCTCCGGGTTTGCGCCCCAGGTAACGCATTGGATCGGGGAAATTTTCCCTTCCTTCCGGGATATCCTTCAAGAGCACACCTCCTGAATGTTTCAAAGTAAACCTATCAGGAAGTTGGATTTTTTTTCTTTACATTTTGGTTTAAAAGGAAGTACCTATGGCGCTTACCGTTAAAGAGGATCAAGGTTTCAAATATGTTGATGAGGGCAATGGCCCCGTGTTGATGTTATTGCACGGATTATTCGGGGCCCTCAGCAATTGGGAAGGTGTTGTAAACCGTTTCGCTTCAAGCTTCAGGGTTGTTATCCCCATGCTCCCGATTTATGAAATGCCTGTGCGCGAAGCCGGTCTTGAAGGATTACGGAAATTCGTAGAGGAATTTGTTGCCCTCAAAAAGCTGGATGATATGATTATTATGGGCAATAGCCTGGGTGGCCATGTTGCACTGGTCTATACGCTTAAAAATCCTAACAAGGTTAAAAAGTTAATACTCACCGGCAGCTCAGGCTTATTTGAAGATTCCATGGGAGGCTCCTACCCAAAACGCGGTAATTATGAGTATATCCGCGAGCGGGTAGCTTACACCTTTTTTGACCCTACAGTAGCCACAAAAGAATTGGTGGATGAAGTTTTTGAGACCACTAACAGCATTCCGAAATGCATGCGCATTGTGGCCATCGCCAAATCAGCACAACGCAATAATATGGCCGATGAAATTCCCAACATTAAGGTACCCACATTGTTAGTATGGGGGCTTAACGATACCATAACACCGCCCATGGTCGCCCATGAGTTCAATCGGTTAATCCCGAACTCCTCGTTAAAATTTATCGACCATTGTTGCCATGCGCCCATGATGGAGCACCCTGAAAAATTTAATGAGCTTATGGAAGACTTTTTGCTCAATTGAGGTATATATGTGTGAAATTCTCTAAAACATGATAGCCGAAGATCTTATCAACCACATGATCCCGCCCTTAAAGGCAACGGATGATGCGCACAAAGCCATCGTGTGGATGGAAGAGTTTCGTTGTAACCAAATGCCGGTAGTAGAAGAAGGAAAACTTCTTGGCTTTATCTCAGAAGAGATAATCCTGGAGGCCAATGACATTGAAAAAAGGGTTGGGGATTTTAACCTTATCGGTGAAAAATGCTGCGTTTCAACCACCAGCCATTTTTACGACATTCTAAAGATAGCTTCTGACAACAAGTTACAAATGGTGGCCGTGCTTGACGATGTGGGTCAGTATTATGGTGTTATCACCGTGCAGGACACCATAACTTCATTTGCCCAAACGGCAGCCGTGCAAATGCCCGGAGGCATTTTGGTGCTGTCCATGAACCTTAACGATTACTCACTGGCTGAAATAAGTCGGTTAATCGAAGAAAATAATACTAAAGTATTAAGTAGCATCGTCAAGGATGATCCGATGAACCCTGGTAAGATAAGGCTTACCCTTAAGCTCAATCAGGTAGAATTATCAAGAGTTGTAGCGACACTCGAACGTTTCAACTACCGGGTTATCGGGCGATACCAGGAAGCCAGCCCTATGGGCTCTGAAAAAGAACGGTTGGATATGCTGCTTCGTTACCTGGATATTTAACCTGCCCGCTCAACTTTTCCCTTCCGTATTTCAGTTGTACCTTTAAGGTTAATGGCATACAACCTAGCCGGATAACGCTATGAAAATTGGTCTCCACGGAAAAGAATTTAACCGGCAATCGGCAGATTTTATCAGGCTCATTTTTGAAATCCTTACCCGGCACAAAGCCGAACTTTTTGTTTCCAGTAAATACGAAAAGTTGCTAAAGGGCAGTGCTTTTAAAAATTTTAAAAGGAAGATTTATGAACCCGGTGAATCACTAAAAAAATTAGATGCCTTTTTAAGCATTGGTGGTGATGGCACATTACTGGAATCCATTACACACATTGGGGCAGCCGAGACCCCGGTGCTTGGTATAAACACCGGAAGGCTTGGTTTTTTGGCAACCACCAGCGGCCTTGAGACCGAGCATGCATTACAAAAGCTTTTTGCAAATGCTTACTCGTTGGACAAACGCGTTATCCTAAGGCTTGAGTCAAACAAGAAGTTATTTGGCAAACTCAACTTTGCATTGAATGATTTTACGGTTGTCAAAAAGGATTCCTCCTCCATGATTACCGTGCACACCTATATCGATGGTGAGTTTCTTAACTCGTACTGGGCCGATGGTATAATTGTTGCCACGCCAACCGGCTCAACCGGTTACTCACTAAGTTGCGGGGGCCCATTGGTGTTCCCGCGCTCCGGCAATTTCATCATTACACCGGTTAGCCCGCATAATCTGACCGTACGTCCCATTGTGGTTCCCGACCAATCGGAAATAACGTTTGAAGTGGAGGGAAGAAGCAAAAAATTCCTGGTTTCACTCGACTCCAGAACCGCTATTGTAGACAATACCGTTAAGCTAAAAGTGAAAAAAGAAGCCTTTAAAGCACATCTTATACAACTGGAAAACCAATCGTATTTTAAAACCCTGAGGCAAAAGCTTAATTGGGGATTAGATATTAGAAATTGATTTTTTACTTACCTTTGTAGCTTACTGATTTTTAAATACTTACCCGCAATGAGAAAGTTGGCTTACCTGATCCTGGCGTGCTTGTTCCTTACCCTCTCGGCCAATGAGGCTTACAGCCAAATGAACAGGCGGAACATAAAAAAGAACAATAAGCGCATTGCCAGCTATCGCGGTAAGAAATCAAATTTCGGAAAAGATAAAATTTACAATTCGTTAGGGGTTTCGCTAAATGCTTTTAATTATTTTGGAGACTTAGCCCCATCCCCAAAGCGCCTCAGTACCGACATTGGTTTTACACGGCCAGCGGTTGGTGTTTCCTTCACCCATCGTTTTGGGCCACGCTATCAAGTAACCGGCAGTTTTATGTATGGTGGCATACGTGGCTCCGATGCTGATTCTGCCGACCCGAATGATGCAGATAACGGTGTGTTCCGATACGTACGCAACCTGTCATTCAGAAACCGCATTAAGGAATTGTCGGCCATAGCACAAGTGGACCTTTTCGAAAACCAGGCTACCTACATCAGCCGGGTTCCCTGGACACCCTATGTTTATGCGGGTATCGCAGTGTTTCACCACAACCCTCAGGCACAAGTTCCTCAAACCGATTTATTGAACAATCCTTTCAGCGATGCAGGGCAGTGGGTTGACCTTAAACCATTACAAACCGAAGGAAAATCCTACAGTTTAATTCAGGCTGCTATACCATTCGGCCTTGGCGCACGTTTTAGGATAAACGAAGTTATGGACCTATCAGCAGAATTTGGGTTTCGTTACACATTCACCGACTACCTGGATGATGTGAGCGGTAACTATGTTGATTTGACTACCTTATCGAGCGAAAAAGCAAGAGCTATGGCTTATCGTTCCAACGAAGTACAACCTGTGAATGCACGCGTACAGGAAATAATTGCTAACCGCTACACCGGGTATGGAAGTTTCGATACCGTTTCAGGTTATGGACATATTAATTCCGATGGCACCATGAACATGCGCGGTCGTGCGGGCGATCGTGATATTTACATGGTCACTACCGTAAGGCTAACCTACATTCTTGGTAAAACCTTTCACCGGGCTAAGTTCAGATGACGGCCAGCCGTTCATTTCTCATTCCCATTGTTCTATTAAGCACGGCCACAGCTTTTTCGCAACGGTCCGAAATCGGGTTTGGTATTGGAACCTTCAATTATACAGGCGACCTGGTACGCACGTATAATTTTAAAAACTCAACCTTGGCCGGAACAGTCTACTACCGCTCCAACATCAGTAAAGTTGTAAGTTTCCGGGCTACTATCACGGCAGGTCAGTTGGGCGCCAAAGAAGTGCCTATTGATGCTTTTGCTTCAGCGCGTAATGCGTCCTTCAACACATTTCTGTTAGAAACAAGTCTTGGTTTTGAATATCATTTCCTGAGTTGGCGTGATATTAAAACGCCTATGCGGTACACGCCATACTTGTTTGCGGGTTTTGGGTTGTTCGGTATTTCCGGGTACGATGTGAAGCCTGAAGAATACAGCAATGTTCAGGGCACCATTCCTTTTGGCGGTGGTTTTAAATACATAGTTAATCCAAAATTCTATGTGGCATTTGAGGTGGGCATCCGCAAAACTTTTTTCGACTACCTGGATAACATTTCAGATGGCGATCCTTTGCAAAAAAACTACCAGTACGGCAATCGCAACGATTTTGACAATTACTTTTTTGTGGGCTTTACCTTAACACGAACTTTTTACGATATACCCTGCCCGAAAAATCCATATAAATAGGCTCGTTAAAACGGGGCTGCTTATTTGGTAAAAGTTATTTAAAATACCCTAATTTTGACCCCCTTGTGGCTTCTTACAAAGAACATATTGACCCCCATAACCTGCCTCGGCACATCGCGGTAATCATGGACGGCAACGGTCGTTGGGCAAAGAAGAAGGGGGCCATGCGGATTTTCGGTCATCGCAACGCAGTAAAAGCCGTGCGCGATATAACTGAAGGCTGCGGTGAGTTGGGTATTGAGTACCTCACCCTGTATGCTTTTTCTACCGAAAACTGGGCCAGGCCTAAAGAAGAGGTGGATGGGCTTATGGAGCTTTTGGTCAATACACTAAAAGAAGAAATTAACACCTTAATGGAGAACCGGGTAAAACTAATTACCATCGGCCAAACATCTCATCTTCCGGAAACCTGCCAGAATAACCTAGCCTGGGCCGTAAACATGACAAAAAACAATACAGGACTTACTGTAGTGCTTGCCCTGAGTTATAGTGGCCGTTGGGAAATTACCCAGGCTGTTAAAGCCCTGGCTGATGATGTGCAGAAAGGTAAAATTGATACCGCTTCCATATCCGAATCGCTGGTTGAAAAATACCTGCAAACAGCAGGAATCCCCGATCCCGAATTATTGATACGAACAAGTGGCGAGATGCGCATAAGCAACTTTTTGTTGTGGCAAATCGCCTACACTGAACTATACATTAGCCCAACCCTTTGGCCAGATTTCCGCAAGGAGAACTTATATGAAGCCATCTGGTCCTACCAACAGCGCGAACGCAGGTTTGGTAAAACAAGTGAACAATTGAATCCAGTTAGTTGAATGAGAACGAGTGTACTGATAATCTTCTTACTTATTGTGGGGTTTGACAGTGTTGCGCAATTTCGCAGGGGACGCAGCGAGCGTGCTGCCACCGATAATTTGAATTATGCTAACCCGGCAGAATACATTATTGCGGGCATTGAAGTAACCGGTCTTAATATCCTGGATAAAAACGCCATGGTTTCATTAACCGGCTTACGTGTTGGCGACAAAGTGAAAATACCCGGGGATGCCATTTCAGGTGCTATCCGTAAATTATGGAAACACGGATTGATCGGTGATGTATCCATTGGGGTACAAAAAATTGAGGGTGATAATGTGTGGCTCGAAATCAAAATGGCAGAACGCCCGCGGCTTACTAATTTTTATTTCAGCGGCATAAACAAATCTCAGGAATCTTCCCTGAAAGAAGAACTTACCCTTATACGCGGAAAGATTGTAAACGATGCCATGTTACGAAATACCGAACTGGCCGTTAAAAAGTTTTTTGTTAAGAAAGGCTTCCTGAATACTGAGGTTAAAATCATACAGGAACGCGACACCATCGCTACTGATGGCATACGCCTGAAGATTGCCGTTAACACAAATTCAAAGGTTAAGATCAATAAAATTGCCATCACAGGCAACGAAGCTATTGCCGATGGCAAACTAAAGGGAAAGATGAAGAAAACAGCCGAGCACCCACGCTTTGCGCTGCACCGCACACTGATCAGGAAAGCCCTTGATTTTAAACCAAAAGACATCAGGACCTACCTCACCACATCATACGATGTAAGTTGGGCAGAAGTGAAGGAATTTATGAACGATAACATCCGCCTTAACGTATTCAAAGGATCAAAATTCATTCAGGCCGAATACGATGAAGACAAGAAGAAGCTCGTTGAATTTTATAATTCAAAGGGCTATCGCGATGCCGAGATAACCTTTGATACCATCTATGCCTTTAACAAGAAGACCATCAACATCGATATGGTTATCGATGAGGGGCCAAAGTATTATTTCCGCAACATCATCTGGACGGGGAATTACATCCACACCGAAAAAACCCTCAACGCAATTTTGGGTATCAAAAAAGGCGATGTGTACAACCGCGAATTAATCGATAAGAAACTAACCTTTAACCCAAAAGGCGCGGACATTAGTGGGTTGTACATGGACGATGGTTATTTGTTCTTCCGGATAAACCCCGTGGAGGTTGCCGTAGTGGGTGATTCCATCGATGTTGAAATGCGGATTACCGAAGGTGAGCAAGCGACCATTAGTGAAGTTACCATCTCGGGTAACGACCGTACAAGCGATCACGTTATCCGCAGGGAACTTTCAACATTACCCGGCCAGAAATTCAGGCGATCAGACATCATCCGTACACAGCAAAAGCTTGGTCAGTTAGGTTATTTCAATCCGCAAACTATTGGGCAGAATTTACAACCTAACCCTGCCAACGCTACGGTTGATATCGAATGGAAAGTAGAAGAACAATCCAACGACCAGATTGAATTATCCGGAGGTTGGGGAGGTGCTTTTGGTTTTGTGGGCACGTTAGGCTTAACGTTTAACAATTTTTCACTTCGCAACATCCCCCATCCTAAAAAGTGGAGACCACTTCCTGTCGGTGATGGCCAACGCTTATCCTTACGGGTTCAGGCAAACGGACGAAACTTCCAGAACTATAGCATTTCATTTACCGAGCCTTGGTTAGGCGGACGTAAACCACAATCACTTTCAGTCAGTGCAAACAAGTCCATCTCCAGGTTTGCCGGGCAAGGTGCTGCAAACTTTTTCGATTTAAATTCAACCCTTAAGGTTGATAACATTACGGTAGGTATTGGTAAAGTGTTGGAATGGCCGGATAACTATTTCACCTTAACCAATTCTGTTTCTTATTCGGTTTATACTTTGAAAAATGCGCCAAGCTACATTCCGGGTTGTCCGGATTGCGTGGCAAACAGTATTACCTTTAATACAACAGTGGCACGAAGGAGTGTGGATAATCCCATGTACCCTTCGCAAGGGTCTGAAATTTCGTTGAGTGCAACATTTACACCACCCTATTCACAGTGGAGGAACATCAATTATGAAACTGCTACACCACAACAACTCAACAAATGGGTAGAGTATCACAAATGGATGTTTGATGCAAAATACTACATAGGCCTGGACCGGAAAAACAAATTGGTACTCGAAGCCAAGGCACATTTCGGCTTTATCGGGCGCTACAGTTCAAAAACAGACTATACTCCATTTGAACGGTTTTACCTTGGTGGCGCAGGGCTAGCTGGTGGTTTTGGCGCGTTTGTTTTAGGACAGGATATTATTGCCCTGCGCGGTTATGATGATAACACACTAACGCCTCCGTATTCAAATCAGTTGAATACTTCTGCGATCAGAGGAGGTATTGTTTACGATAAATTCGGGCTGGAACTGCGTTACCCGGTAACTACCGGCAATGCTGCCACCATTTATGGCTTTACCTTTGTTGAGGCCGGTAATAACTGGAATAATTATGAGGACTTTAATCCGTTTAGTATGTATAAAACAGCAGGGTTTGGCGCCCGCATATTTATGCCTGCTTTTGGATTGATCGGGTTAAACTGGGGGTACGGGTTTGATCCGGTGCCCCTTGGAAGCAACGGGCAGCGCAGTGGTGCCAAATTCCAATTCACTATTGGTCAGCAAATCCGTTAAAAAATGCGCTTTTACCTTATTCCAATATTTTTTCTCATTTTCGGCCTGAATTTTGTCAACGCTCAGAGGTTCGGTTACATCGACACGGATTTTATCCTGAACAAGATGCCCGAGTATAAAAAGGCACAGGAAGAAATAAACCGGTTATCCGAACTGTGGACAAAGGAAATCCAGGGCATGGCTAAAAATGTAGAGGCCATGTACAGCACACTTCAGGCCGAGCAGGTTTTGCTAACTGAAGAGATGCGAAAAGAACGGACTGAGTTGATAAAAAAGAAGGAAGCTGAACTTAAAGAATATCAAAATAAAGTTTTTGGTTTTGGTGGATTGTTTTTCCTGAAGAAGCAGGAACTTGTTAAACCGGTGCAAGACAAGGTTTGGGATGCGGTGGACAAGGTAGCTAAACAAAACAATCTGGCCATTGTATTCGATAAGTCGGGGGAATTGGTGATGATTTATACGGATCCGCGCTATGATTACACCGACTTTGTTTTGGATGAATTGGGATTGGGGGATCCCAACGATAAGATTAAAAATTAAACTTAACTGATAAATTTAAACTGTGATGAAAAAAATCGTTTTCCTGTTCGCCTTCGGATTAGCAGCACTATTTGCACAGGCCCAAAGCCCGGCTAAAATAGGCTTTGCTGATGTGGAATATATTTTTAGTCAGATGCCCGAAGCCAAACAAATTGAGACTGAGTTACAAACCCTGCAAACGCAATTAAAGAAACAGTATGATGGTAAGGTGGCTGAATTCCAAAAGAAGCTGCAGGAGTACCAGGCCTACGGTAACACCGTACCGGATGCCGTTCGGCAGAATACTGAACGGGAGTTACAGCAATTACAACAAAACATTCAAAAACTTGAGCAAGACTCTCAGGAGAACTTGCAGCGCAAACAAGTGCAACTAATGGAACCCGTGTACACCAAAGTGGGGAAGGCTATTGAAGAAGTAGCAAAAGCCAATGCGTTCACCATGATCCTCACCAACCAGGTAAGCGGGCTTGATGTGGTGCTCTATGCCGATGATCAATCCGATATTTCAGACCTGGTGTTGAAGAAGATGGGCATAACGCCACAAGCCGCAACAACAAATCCACCAAAGAAATAAAAGTATCAATCAATTTTATATAACCTCGGTAATCATAACCGGGGTTTTTTTATGTCCCGTTCAGGAATTAATCTTCATTGCTTGTTTAAAATTTTTAAGATTCACCCACCCATCCTTTAACGAAGTATAGGGTACTCCACGCTTGTGGTTTTGGATGCTGATGCGGTAAAGATTATTCCAGTGTGAAAACAAAATATGGTAAGCGTTTAACAACGAAAAACCGGGTTGGTAAATATGGGCAGGCTCTGCCCCGCAACCATTTACCTCAAGTATCTTAACTTTTCCCTGCTCCAGGTCTTCATACGAGGCACACCTCAAATCAAATCGTCCGAAATAAAATTCACCCATTTGTTTGGATATCCTGTCAAAGGTTTCCGATAGTCTTTCCGAAATCAGGTGGTTACCGTTCAGGAATTTTGTGCCCAGGCAGTGGTTGCCGATTGAGTTCAGTTCTACCCGCTCATTAACTTTTATAACTTCCTGAAGGCGGAAAGCGTGGATCTCGCGTAGTCTATCCCATTGTAGCGTGGCACGATTCTTTGCCAGGATCAATTCTTGTAGCGTTGACTTGCCATCGCCAACAACATCAAGCATCGCTTTCAGCACAATGGATGTAACCCTTCCTTTATCTTCGTTAGGAAATCGTGTATAGAATACCCCACATTCAACCGGCAGATCAATCCACTCCTGAACCAGGAAATTGCAGTTTACTTTTTCAAGATAGGGACCAACATCAGTGGCTGAGAAAATGCGTTTAACCATAAAGCCCCGCTCACCATAATCAGGTTTAAAAATTACCGGAAATCGCAATCCAGCCTCTTCCATCGTTTCAATTATTTCTTCAACATTGGTAGGATGATTTACAAAAACCGTTTTTGGGCGCAACCCTTCGGGCAGTTGCATCAGTACCTCGTACTTCGATTCGCCAAACATACCACCCATTGTAATATGAGGGTTTGATGCGGAGAAAAATAAAATTGAACGCGCTTTCACGGATAGCCACAACCAATACAACATTAGCGGAAATTGTACCACGGCAAATGGCCAGTACTCCCAGCTTCGTAAACGGATAAAAAAATTGCGCACCTTCAATTGCATAGCGTTGCGCACCTTCAAAAATTAGTGTTGCTGAGTGGCTATCGTATTGCTCGCCTGATGACGGATAGTGGATGAAGCTACACCAAAGGTTACAGGCAAGTTAAGGTGTGGGGCTACTTCATGCACACCAATTTTTATCATGGCCATATGGTGTATGGCATGTTCAATGTTATAGATCAATTCACGGCTATAATTGGTGCCCACAACAATAAATCCTTCTCCATCAATCGAGTAATTTACTTCTAAATTCAGGTTTCGGTTTTGATCGTGGGTCATGATAAAATCACTTAAACGGTTTACTGCTGCCAAGGCAAGAACTTTATCGGTTTCAATTAATTTGTCATGCAACCGTTTATCGTAGTTAACAACACCGGCTTCATCCGCTTGTTCCAGGCACATAAAAAACTCCAGCGTGTGGCGAATATGCTGCCCGATTGAGGATTGATTTAAGGTTTCAATAGGCTTACTGTATTCATGATCCGATAATTGATTGATTAGGTCGGATAGCTGCACGAAGATATCGCGGCAGGCGTTTTTGATGCTCATACGGTTTGGCGAATTCTACAAATATAAAGCAAAGATTTCCGATTAAATGAAATGGTGGAATTAGTCGGTAAAGACTGCTTATAAGCGGTTATTGAAGGATTTTTTGCCAATTCTTATCTCCGTTCGCCCGCAATTTAGCTTCATTCTTATTCCATTCATTTAGGGTATTGTTGCCCCAAAAGTTATAGAACAAGTACAGTTTACCATCGGTGATCTTATATGTTAACGGATCAACTTTAACCTTTTCACCATAATCACCCATGGCAAAAGCACACCAACCTCCATAGGCAGGTTCATATTGCTCAGGGCTTGCCTTAAATTGCGATAGTGTTGATGTGCTTGCAAATTGATATACGACCCCATTATACTCCCATTTTAATTCAGCCTTCCCGATTACGGGCTTACCTTCAAAATAACTTACCGGATCATACCCGTAAATAGCTACACCTTTAACAATGTTGAAATTTGCAATTCGAACTGAGGGACTTATTTGAGCCATGCCTTGATGGATCAAAAAAACCAAGAAGATACTTAAATGATGTTTCATGCCGGTATAACGTTCAGGCATGAAAGATGGCTTCATCAACGTGGGTGGTTTGTCGCTAAGTTGACAATTACGACTGATCAGGAAAAAGCTGCTTTATGGTTTTCCAAACCCGCTCAGGTTCAAAGCCTTTCCAGATGGCATAGGTGGCAAGTTTATCACGCTTAACAAAAAGGTTTTCTTCGCGCAGTTGGTTATACTTTTTTTCAAGCAGCCGCACTAAGGATGTCTGGTATTCTTCCTGCCCGATTTCTTTCAAGCCCAGGTTAATACAGTTTCGGGTAAGTCCCCTGGCTTCAAGCTCACGTACAATCCGTAGGCGGCCCCAGCTTTTCATCCGGAACTTTCCACCTGCAAACGCACGGGCAAACCGTTCTTCATTTAAAAAACCTTCTGTAATCAGGTACGAAATAATCTCATTCACATCGCTGGAAAAAAGCCCGAATGAATAGAGCTTATTTTTTACTTCCAGGTGTGAACGCTCCTGGTAGGCGCAATACCGTAAAATCTTTTTCTTTGCTTCTTCAGGGGTAACCTGTTTGTTCATTTACGATAGGCGGGGGTTGAACCCTCAATCACTATTTTACAAATCCCTTCGTGCGTAAAATACTGGTCAGGAATTTACGCTCGTTTTCAGTGTTAAAAATCTTGAACGGCAGGTAAATCATTTGTGCCTTGTTAACAAACAACACAAAATAATCCTTGCCAATCGTTGCCTTTTTTATCTGATCCCACTTTAATGGCATCCCTTCACGTGGGTTAATTTTCATCAGTATCTGCTGGCTGCTGATTTCATAAGAAAACTTCTCGAATAACATTTTACCTTGCTCCAATTGGGTGACCCCAAAAAACTGTATCCACCAAAACAGTAAATAAAGACCAAGCCCCAAGAACGCACCAATAAACCACCATATGCTGGGTATCCAAAGGTAGCAGGCGCTAATACCTGCCGCAGCAAGCAAGGCTATCCAGCCTTGTTGTTTAAGTATATTTCTTAATGCCAATCGTATATATGTCTTCTTTTCCAGTTTGTAATTCTTCGTTTTAACAATCATATCTGTTAAGTAATTTATGCTTATCTGTAACTCAAAATACCTTCAGGCTTAAATCAAGGCTTCGTACTGAATGGGTTAAGGCGCCAACCGAAATATAATCAACACCACACTCCGCCACGCTACTTATGGTTTCTTCGGTTATGCCTCCACTCGCTTCTGTTTTGCACTTACCGTTAACCCGCCTTACGGCCTCAGTCATATCCTTTAGCGACATGTTGTCCAGCATAATAACATCCACACCGTCAATAAGTAGTGCCTCCTCCACTTCTTTCAACGAACGCGCTTCTACCTCAATTTTAAGCTGCTTGTTAATGGCGCGAAGATACTCTTTTGTACGAATGATCGCTTGTGTTATGCCTCCGGCCATGTCAATATGATTATCCTTTAGCATTATCATATCGAATAATCCTATGCGGTGATTTTCTCCCCCGCCAATACGTACGGCCCACTTTTCGAACAAGCGAAAGTTGGGGGTGGTTTTACGGGTATCCAAAAGCCTTGCTTTAGTGCCCTCCACCAGCTTTACCAACCGGTTGGTACAAGTGGCTATTCCGCTCATGCGCTGCATACAATTGAGTACTAACCGCTCAGTAGTGAGTACGGAACGAATACTGCCGCGAACAACAAAAGCCACATCACCCGGAACTACAAGAGCGCCATCCATTTGGTTAACCTGCACATCAAGGGTACTGTCAAACTGCTTGAAAATTTCAATGGCAAGATCTACCCCCGCCAGAATACCCCTGTCTTTGACCAATAGCTGAGCTTTGCCTTGCTTTTCAGATGGAATTGATGCAAGCGTTGAGTGGTCTCCTTCGCCCACATCTTCGCGTAAGGCCGAGCGGATAAAGCTCTGCAGGAACTCTTCAGTAATGTAGTATGGCTTCACCGGACAAAAATAAGACTGGGTTCAGGAACCACGAGGATTAAAAAAATTTATTTTAATAAGGAGGAGTAGATTACTCCTTTACGAAGGAAATCTCCTGAACGAGGGATTGGTTACCGGCTACCCTTATTTTCATCCAGACCCTGAAAGTATTTGCTCCGCTTTTATATTGACCAATGGCAAACGGCTGGCCGCCTTTCGATTGCCCCTGGTGGATAATATTAAATTCAGCCGGAGGATTAGCCTTAAAAAAATCACGTAGTACAAACTCTGCCTGGGCCTTGCTATAGGTTTCGGGCTTACCGTCTATGGTAACATCCACAGAGGCGTTAAGGTATTTTGCCAACTCTTTCGCACTACCGGCCTTAATGGATTCCTTTACCTGGTCCACTACATTGCCCGTCTGCGCCAACGCTTGCCCACACCCTATCAGCAGCAACCCAATAATCAAAATCCTGTTCATAACCCGAAATGTAAACCAAAATTATGCCATAATGCCTATTCTCAAACGATTTCCAACTGCGTTTTATGTATGCTGACCTGGCTGTAAAGTAACCCGCTAAAAACCTTACTTACAGTGGTATATTTGCACACTAAATTTCTCGCTATGAACCAAAAAGTGCTGTTGATGATACTGGATGGGTGGGGTATTGCTACCAATAAAAACGTTTCGGCCATTGATAAGGCCAACACACCCTTTGTCGATTCGCTCTATTCCAATTATCCTAACAGTCGTTTACAAGCCTCGGGGCTGGCAGTTGGTTTACCGGAAGGGCAGATGGGCAATTCTGAAGTTGGCCACATGAACATAGGTGCAGGACGCATAGTTTACCAGGATTTGGTCCGTATCAATAAAGCCATAGAAGACCATGAGTTAGATACCCAACCTGCCTTGCTGGAAATTTTTGACTATATACAGAAAAATAATAAACCCCTTCACCTTATTGGTTTGCTATCGGACGGAGGTGTGCATTCGCACATTGATCACCTGAAAGGAATTTGCACCATTGCCGCAAAGCAAAAAATTAAGAATGTATTTATACATGCTTTCATGGATGGCCGCGATACTGACCCAAAAGGTGGCTATGGTTACTTGAATACGCTGCAACAACACACCAACAAAACAGTGGGTAAAATTGCCAGCGTTATAGGCCGCTATTATGCCATGGACCGTGACAAGCGTTGGGAGCGGGTAAAATTGGCGTATGATTTACTGGTGCATGGAACCGGATTGAAAACGGAAAATGTACTCGAAGCCGTTCAACAATCTTATAGTGAAGGAGTAACCGATGAGTTTATTAAGCCGATTATTATTACCGAAAACGGAAGACCGGTTGCGACCATTAAAGATGGCGATGCTGTGTTGTGTTTTAACTTTCGTACCGATCGCGGAAGAGAGATAACACAGGTTTTAACACAAGAGGATTTTCCGGGGTATAACATGAAAAAACTCAACCTGCATTACACTACGCTTACCAACTATGACGACACCTTTAAAAATGTGAACGTTATTTTTGATAAGGATAACCTGGAGAATACCCTGGGTGAGGTATTGGCACATGCCGGGAAAAAACAAATACGCATTGCCGAAACAGAAAAATATCCGCACGTTACGTTCTTTTTTTCAGGTGGAAGGGAAGAAGCCTTTAAAGGTGAGGGCCGCATTCTATGTCCATCACCAAAAGTTGCCACCTACGACCTTCAGCCGGAAATGAGTGCCCACGATATTAAGGACAAGATTATTCCCGAACTGGAAAAGAAAGAAGCTGATTTTATTTGTTTGAACTTTGCCAACCCTGACATGGTAGGGCATACAGGTGTTTTTGAAGCTGCGGTAAAAGCTTGCGAAACCGTTGATGTGTGCGCTCAGAAAGTTACAGAAGCCGCCTTGAAAAACGGGTACACCACTATCATCATTGCCGATCATGGAAATGCCGACTGCATGATAAACGATGATGGAACCCCAAACACGGCACATACTACAAACTTAGTACCCTGCATACTTGTTTCTGATTTTTACAAAGGCAAATTAAAAGATGGTAAATTAGGTGACTTGGCCCCTACTATACTTACCCTTATGGGCTTGCCTGTTCCTTCACAAATGACCGGAGAAGTACTCCTTGAAAATTAATTTATGATTTCACCCAAAAGGATTCTTTTCTTTTTAGCTGGTTGGCTGGTTGTTTGCGCGTGCAGTCAGCAAAAGGAGGAGAAGGCTTATCATTACAATATTGACAGTCTTGTTCAACATCAAATTGAATACCTGGTAAAGGCCCAGGCCACACTTTCAAAAGAGGCGATCATGAATGGGCAACGGCAAGACAGTGTATTTGTACCCAAAGACAGTTTGGCCTGGGCACGCGAACTTGACTTGTTCAGAGAAATCGGATCAATAAACAAACCCATTAACCAAAACAATTATAAGATTAGCGATGGTCTGACAGATACCTTCAGTAACCTTACCGTTCGCCAGCTTACGGCAACCAGCGACTTGCCCATTCGGTACGTTAAGATATTCTACCAGGATGCGCCTTCAAAACTTCGAAAAATAGAGGCCCTTTACCAACAAGAAAATTCGCTTCTTAAGACTAAGCGAAAATTAATTATGGAATTTACCGATCTGTACAATAAAAACATCCTCACATCCTACTCTGTTGATGGTGGGCAAAAAATGTTCGTGGGCGACTCTGTCCATTATGTCATTAAAGGCTCCATTCAGGTAAATTAAACTATGGCCAATAGAACAATAAGCGAACCCCTTCGGGAAGAAGACAAACGAAAAATCAACAAAGCATCACTAAAGAGATTGATTGGGGTTTTCCGTTTTATGTTGCCCCACAAGTGGCTTTTTATTGCCGGGCTATTATGCCTGGCTTTATCCAGTGGCACGGTGCTTTCGTTTCCGTACCTGGCCGGACAGTTGCTCGATTTAGCCTCAGGCAAAAACGTACCGTACTTCACTACCATTAACCAGGTAGCGGCAGCACTAATGGTTATTTTGCTTATTCAAAGTTTTTTCTCGTTTATGCGTGTGTATACTTTTTCGGTTACCAGCGAACGAACCCTTGCTGACCTGCGGCAGGGTATTTTCAATAAGATCGTATGGCTTCCTATATCGTTTTTTGACAACCGAAGGATTGGCGAGTTGATGAGTCGCATCACGGCTGACGTGGGTACCCTGCAAGATACCTTCACCATTACCCTGGCGGAGTTGCTTCGGCAAAGCCTTACGTTAATCATCGGTGTGGGTATCATCTTCTTCCTGGCCCCGCAGCTTACCGTTTTTATGCTGCTAACTTTTCCGGTGCTGGTCATACTGGCGTTGGTGTTTGGAAAGTATATTCGAAAGCTCTCGAAGAAAACACAGGATAAGTTGGCCGAAGCCAATGTAGTGGTGGAAGAATCATTGCAATCCATCCATGTTGTAAAAGCTTTTACGAACGAATTTTTCGAGTTGGCACGGTTCAAGAAATCACTAAATGAAGTAGTGAAAATTGCTGTACAAACGGCACGGTACCGCGGGCTTTTTGTATCGTTCGTTATTTTTGCCCTGTTTGGTGGCATTGTGGCCGTGGGGTGGTACGGTGCGCTGTTGGTTCAAAGCAACCAATTGTCCGTAGGCGAGCTCTTCTCCTTTATCATCTATACTTCGTTTATTGGCGGTTCAATTGCCGGCTTGGGTGACATTTATACGCAGTTGCAACGTTCCATAGGCGCTTCCGAGCGACTGCTTGAGATACTGGATCAAAAAGATGAAGAGGAATTGCCTTCAGCCAGCGGATTAAAACTTAATGGCCACCTAACCTTTAATCATGTAAACTTTGCTTACCCAAGTCGTCCCGATTTCCCGGTATTAAAAGACTTGAATTTCAGCATCAAGGCCGGGGAAAAAATTGCCTTGGTAGGACAAAGCGGTTCAGGAAAATCAACGATCATCAATCTATTGCTTCGCTTTTACCCGGTAAATGAAGGCTCAATTTTAGCAGACAACATCAACATACGGGATTTCAGCCTCACCGACTACCGGAAAAATATTGGTATCGTTCCCCAGGAAGTAATACTTTTTGGTGGGACCATCCGTGAAAACATTGCGTATGGAAATCCATTGGCAACCGAGCAAGAAATTATAGAGGCTGCGCAAAAGGCCAATGCGCTGGAATTCATTAGAAGTTTTCCGGAGCAATTTGATACCGTGGTGGGTGAGCGTGGGGTAAAACTTTCAGGAGGGCAGCGTCAACGCATTGCCATAGCCCGTGCCATTTTAAAAGATCCGGCCATTCTTATTTTAGATGAGGCCACCAGCTCATTAGACTCACACTCGGAATACCAGGTACAGCAAGCCCTGCAAAAATTAATGGAGGGGCGAACCTCAATTATAATTGCACACCGGCTCAGCACGATAAAAAAAGTGGATAGGATTTTCGTCATCAACCAGGGGCAACTTGCAGAAATGGGCTCACATGCTGAACTTACACAAGTAAGCAACGGGTTATACAGCAACCTGTTAAAAATGCAGCTACACGAACAATGAACGGCTCGCCCCAACTTTTAAAAGAATTCAACTTGCGTTCCACCCCCAGCCGGAAAGCCATCCTGAATATTTTTTTAAAAAAAAATTATGCCTTGGCCCATGCCGATATTGAAAAAGGTATGCCCGCACATTTCGATCGGGTAACTGTTTACCGCACCTTGAAAACCTTCCTTGACAAGGGCCTGATCCACAAAGTACTTGACGATGAAGGGGCTTTGAAATATGCGCTTTGTTCAGACGCGTGTACCCTTACCGGTCACCATCACGACCATGTTCACTTTAAATGCAGCCGTTGTGGACAAACCAACTGCCTTAATGTAGATGTTCCCCCGGTTAAGCTGCCCAAAGGTTACCAGGCCATTGAACTTAACCTGCTTATTCAGGGGGTGTGTTCAAATTGTGCCTAAGCTTTTTATTTTTACCTGGTGGTTCTCTTTCCGTTGATCGTGTATAAATACGGGTTGGTAGTTTTTGAGTTTGAAAAATAGTTGTACTTTTGGAACCTTTGAAGGACTCTTTTCTCTTGATTATGAGGTGATTAGGTCTCTCAAGGCAATAGAAACAGTAACCCCTTGCGCAACCCTCTGACATTACTTTTGATTGACCTTTTTGACGGCAATGACAATGAGCTTTTGCTCTTTGGCTTGTTTGGTATAGTCATCATTATTTTCCTGGTATTGGACCTGGGCATTTTCAATAAGCAAGCCCATAAAATCACCACAAAATCTGCCCTGTGGCAATCCGTTTTTTGGGTGGCCGTTTCCACAGCCTTCGGTTTGCTTATATATTTTGCAGGGCCTTACGTGGCAATTGAAAAAGGGGTGGAGACCGTTTTAAGCGGTACCGATGCCGGCTTGCTTTACTTCTCGGCATACCTTACCGAAAAAGCACTTTCTATCGATAACATCTTTGTTATCCTGCTTATTTTAAAATACTTCAAGGTCGATGAAACTTACTACCATAAAATCCTTTTTTGGGGCATTTTAGGGGCCATTATCTTCAGGGCTGTTTTCATCTTTGTAGGCGCATACCTGATTCACAAATTCCATTGGATATTGTACATCTTCGGGGTGTTTCTTATTTACTCGGGCATTCGGATATACTTTGAGGATGGTGATGAAAAAATTGAACCGGAGAAAAATCCTATCCTGAAATTTTGTAAACGCTACCTGCCTCTTTCATTGGATGACCGTGGCGGCCAGTTTGCTTTTTTTGATAAAGGTAAATTATACTTCACGCCTCTCTTCCTGGTGATTATCCTTATTGAAACCACTGACCTTATTTTTGCTGTTGACTCCATACCGGCAGCTTTTGCAATTACGACCAATGAGTTTCTGATTTACACCTCTAACATTTTCGCGGTGCTGGGCTTAAGGGCTATGTTCTTTCTCCTGGCCGGCATTATCGATCGCTTCTATCTCCTGCAAAAAGGGCTTTCCATAATTTTATTCTTTATCGGGGCAAAAATGTTGCTGGAGATTGTTGACGTTAAGGTAAATGTTTACTTATCGTTTACAGTAATTATAGCAACACTTATCCTCTCCATTATCTTCTCGGTTGTAATCCCTCGAAAAGCAGCCGTTGATGAAGCTGATTAATTATCGCTAAACAGGTCTCGTGGCAAAATTTTCATGAGCATAGGCAAGGTGAGAAAACGCTGCGGCAGGGATATAATTACAAAAGTGGGTATTGTTTTAAGTACCAACATCAACTCCTTTCTAACTTGTTCGGCTTCTTGTGCGGTCAGTTCCTGCGAACGGGCTTTCTGCAATAATTGAAGAATCGTTTTACTGTCTTGTATCTCTTTTAATATCCTACCCTTGTTGCGCTCTGCAACCTTTGCAATACGCTTAATAAAATGTTCGCTTACTTGTTGGTAATCCTGTTTATCCTGCAGGTACTCCAGCTGTTGCCAGTACTCCAACACAAAACCCTCAACAGCTATCATGCTGTTTTCAAGATCTTCTTCGTTAAAACCAAGGTATTCGCAAAATTGCTTTAGAAAATCCTGCTCGGCCTTTTCAACTTTCCTGTCGGCCCAGGTGGTAAGTATGGCTATTTCCAGAAAAAACTTTTTGAGTATCCATGAATTTTCCGAAGGCAGATTTATTTCTTCCAGGCTAATACCTTTATCAAAAATCAATAGCGCTTCTTTCCGCTTCTCGGGCGAAAGGTCAGTACCCTGGATGAAGTATTCCAGGAGTTTGGCCTCTTCATAATTGATAACCTGATCGGAATGGGCGGAAGCGGCAATTACCTTAACTACCGAAAAGCGCAGCTCTTCCCGCTCATACCGAAAAAAATCAGCAACTATACGATCGGCATTTGTGTGGATCCATTGTCCGAAAATAAAAACATCCAGAAACAATAAACTGTTGTGGAAGAAACTTGTCCAGAAATTGCCTTTATAAGATGTGGCCCTGTCTATTCGCTTTTCTAAAATCCGCTCGGCCAACTCAAGCGCTGAACGTCTTCTGCCAAAAAGTGTTTTCGTGGGCGTAGCCAACTCAGGGAATATGTTGTTGTAAAAATTGCCTATACTTTCCAACGATTTGATAAACACTTCTGAAACCTCTTCGGGTGTATTGGTCGGCTTGCCATGAAAGAGCAATGAGCTGCTGATCAGGCTCTCCGCCAACAGGATTTTCATCTTGTCCCGTTCATCCCAAGCTTCAGCTAATGGATGATTGATGTGCCCAACGGTTTGGCCATACATTAAACCGGTGGGTTGCATAATACGGTAGAGGGAGTGTTCAGGGTGGGAGGTTTTCTTATCCAGCGAAATATCCTGAAAAAGATTTCTCCTGAACTCAAGGTATTCTTTTAACCAGCCCTTTTCCTGAGGCTTCATGTTTCAATCGGATTAGTGATTGAAGATAAGGATTTCCTTCTTTTTGAAAAGAATTAATTCTCTAAACCACGCCAACCCTTCTTTTCAAGGGTTTTTGCGGACGACTCAACCTTGAGCTGAAGGGACTTTTTATACTTATCCAACCGGGCGGCCAGTCTTTTGTCGGTGCTACCGATAATTTGAGCGGCCAGTATGCCCGCGTTGCACGAGCCGTTTAAAGCAACTGTAGCCACCGGCACTCCGGATGGCATCTGAAGAATAGAAAGAACAGAATCCCATCCATCAATTGAATTTGAGGATTTAACCGGCACACCTATAACCGGTAAAGAGGTTACTGAAGCCACCATGCCCGGTAAGTGAGCCGCGCCACCGGCACCTGCTATTATCACTTTCAGTCCATTTTTTCTTGCCTCTGTTGCGTACTTGATCATACGCAAAGGGGTGCGGTGGGCTGAAACCACAGTGAGTTCATACGCAACACCAAGTTCCTCTAAAACTTCGGCCGCTTCTTTCATGATTTTCAAGTCTGACTGGCTGCCCATTATAATGCCTACCAATGCTTTTGTCATGCAATTACCTTGAGTGTTCGTTTTACAAAATCTGCCTTTTTCTTTAAAGCGTCAACATCGCTGTCAACAATCGTTACATGCCCCATTTTGCGAAATGGTTTTGTATTTCGTTTGCCATATAAATGTACGTGAACACCCGGAATTTTCACTACATCCTCAAACCCTTTGTACTGGGCAACACCCGTGAACCCTGGCTCACCTAAAAGGTTCACCATCGCACTGGAGAACAATATATTTGTATCACCCAGCGGAAGGCCTAAAATAGCCCGAAGGTGTTGTTCATATTGGGAAGTAACGTTGCCCTCAATAGTTTGGTGGCCACTGTTATGCGGACGTGGTGCAATTTCATTAACCAGTACATCTCCATTGCGGGCAATAAACATCTCTACAGCAAGTATGCCGGTAATTTTTAACTCCTTCACAACTTGCCGTGCAATAAAATCGGCCTTATCACGAATTGTGTCATCAATCTGTGCAGGCGAAAAGAGATACTCAACCAGGTTGTGCTCAGGGTGAAAAACCATCTCAACCGGTGGATAGGTTACAGTTTCACCCGTTTCACTCTGGGCAACTATTACGGAAATCTCCTTCTCAAAATCAATCAATGGCTCCAGAACGCCAGGGGCGTTAAAGGCCTTTTCATAATCAACCGCGCTACGAATAAGTTGAACACCTCGGCCATCATAACCTTCTTTTCCCAATTTATGCACGGCCGGAAAAAACTGAGGGTATTGCTTTACATCATCTTTGGTCTCTGTCAATACGAATTCGGCCGTGGGTATTCCTTTTTCACGGTAAAATGTCTTCTGTTTCCGCTTGTCTTGAATCAATTCAACAACATCAGGTTGAGGGTAAACCCGTTTGCCGGCTTTTGCCAGATCGCGAAGCGCCAGTGTATTTACATTTTCAATTTCAATGGTAATAATATCGCATCCCAATCCAAATTTCATAACGGTATCATAATCGGTAAGCTTACCTGTATGAAAGTCAGCTAGCTTTTTACACGGTGCTTCCGGATCGGGATCAAGAACGGAAAACGAAAGATTAAAGTCGATACCGGACTGGATAAGCATGCGGCCCAATTGACCACCGCCTAAAATACCAATGGTAAAATCCTGGTTGAACGGTTTCTTCACAGCGAAAATTTTCGGCAAGTTAACCGAATCAAACATCGGGGCAAAGCTGCGGCATGCTGGTTACTGTTGTATCAATTCCACTGAAACGATTTCATCACCTACCTCAATGCGATGCACCACCTCCATTCCTGAAACCACTTCGGCAAAAATAGTGTAGCGGCCATCCAGGTGAGGCGTGGGGGAGTGGGTTATAAACCATTGTGTGCCCTCGGTGTCCTTACCCGCAGATGCCATTCCAACCGAGCCCTCTTTATACTTGCGCGTTGAAAATTCCGACCGAATCGAATAATCTTCGCTGCCCCAGCCATCGCCCCTGTTGCAGCCACCCTGAATAACAAAATTCGGGACTACCCGATGAAAGTTTTTTCCGTTGAAATATCCAGTTGAGGAAAGATGAACAAAGTTTGCTACCGAACCCGGTGCCTCCTCTACCAGCAACTGAATAACAATATCCCCTTTGGGTGTTTTGATGATAGCCTGCTGACGGCTGGGAATAGTCTTCACTAACGTCCAATCAATGGGGTGGTTAAATTCATTCTTAACTTCTATTGGATTTTCCCGTCCTTCAAAATAAGCTATGGCTCTCTCAAGAGGCTGCAACGCTTCATTGTCTTTCGGCAGGCTTAATTTTTGTTTCGCCTCATATAAAAATTGATAATCGGAAATTACATTTTTGTAGTTCAGCACAGGATCCACAAGCGCTGTAGCAATGGTTCCGATTACCGCTGCATCATTGCCCCGTAATGCTTTTTGGTAGAGTTCAAGAAACCTCGACTGCATGGATTTTTCAAAAAGCTTGTGCTTGTTCATTCCAATAAGTGAGCTGGCTGCAGATGAACGAATAACAGGAGTGCTTGCCGTAAGCATTTGTTCTCCCACAAACATGTAGTTTGCAGGAGTGTGTCGTAACGCTGTAATCAAAGCCGCCTTTTCATATGGATTTTCCGAAAGCCGAACCATTTGAACAATCTCTTCCGCCAATTCATTATGGTTCGTGGCTGACAATGCGGCATCAAATAAATTCGCCCTGACACGCCAATGGGTAAGTTGCCTGGCCTTTTCAACCAAGGGAGCGCATGCTTGTGGCTTTGCAACCTGAACGGCAACCTCTGATGCAGCAATGGCTACATTAATGTTTTCATCGGCAAGAGCATTAAATAATGTCGTACTAGTTTCATCAAAAGGAAAAGACTGCATGGCGCGAACCGCATTAACACGAATTCGGTAGTCACCATCATGCTCAATGATTTGCTTTAATTTTTGCAGCACCGGTTTTGATTTTATTTTCCGCAAGGCTTGCACAACTGCCATGCGAACAAAAACAGACGAATCATTTTCAGCGCATCTTAGCAAGTCATTTTCAGCCTCATCAATGGCTATCGGGCAGCGATTAAAAAAGTGTGCTGCTGCAAGTCGGGTATCATCACTGTTGGCCAAATCCAAAAACCCGATTGCATAAGTAATATGCATTGGCTCCGCCAAGCCCCGAAGGGTCAGCCGATACAACGCCCACGGATTTTCAATGACATTGCCTGCTACATTTTTTGAAGCTGTTTTGCCCAATGCCTCCTGAAACTCAGCATAGGGCAGGTTTGCTTTTGACAAAAGGCTGAAAGCTTTTGAGCCTCCTGTTTGCCCCAATGCGAATGCAGCGGCTTTTTGTACCGATGAATCCAGGTCATATAAAAGCCTGCCAAGCGCCTCAACAGCGGAGGTATCCTGGAGGGAGCCATACGCCAATGCGGCAGCCCTTCGATAAGCCGCAACCTTATGGTCAAAAAATTGAAGCAGGCTATCTGAAAACCTACGGTCTTGGAAATCGGCTATGCGGAGCAGGGTTTCATCGGAAAACAAATTGTTTTCAGGCTTGCTCTTCGAACATGACAGGAGCAACAAGCCTGCAGCAACTACGAGAACATAGCGCAGCATGTGAGCAATAATAGAATAGAAGGTAATGTTGAGGCTTTTGCTATTACGTCCTCAAATTCAATGCCCGTTAGTTTTATAGAGTAAAGCAATAAGCGAACTTCCTTGGCATGTACTCGCCCATCCACTTCCGACATTTTGTAAAGCAACGCCAAGGCTTTTAATTTTTCTTCATCGGTACATGCATTCAAGCTGTCAATGCCTTCTTTATAAATTTCCCGCTCCTTTTTGGTTGCTATGTCATGCTCGAACTTTTTAAAGATCGCCAGATCGATATTTTCCCTTTCCTTAATCTTCGCTAATGCAATTTTTTCATTCTCATCAACAACCCCATCTGCACTTATCAGTAAATGAACCAGGTGAAGTAAACCCAGTTGATAGTTTGTAGTCATAGGCCAGAATCTTTCTTTGTTAAATATAAAGTAATTTTCTGTTGTATTACAGGTCAGGAAAAAACCTGAAACACAAGTAAGGCAGAAACATAAGCCAGTACCGTCATGTACACCACCTGAACCATGGGCCACTTCCAGCCTTTGGTTTCGCGGTACACCACGGCAAGGGTGCTCATGCACTGCATGGCGAAAGTATAGAATACCAACAAAGAAAACCCTACCGCTGGTGTATAACGCGGGCCACCAGTATCGGGATTTATCTCTGCACGCATACGGCTTTTAATGGTGGTTTGGTCTTCCTCGCTTCCTATGCTGTAAATAGTGGCCATGGTGCCCACAAAAACTTCACGGGCGGCAAAAGATGTTACCAACGCTATCCCGATTTTCCAGTCATAACCCAATGGACTGATTATGGGCTCGATGGATTTGCCTAACAAGCCCGCATATGAATGTTCAAGCTTGTAAGCAGCAATGCGGTCTTCAAGCCCTTGTTCGGTTAATCGTAAGTTTTCAGCTTCACGAAGCACATAATCCTCAGCTTTCTCGATATGATCTCCGGGGCCATAACTGGCCAAAACCCAAAGCACTACGGCTATAGCCAAAATTATTTTACCGGCTTCGAACACAAACGCCTTTGTCTTGTCAACAATCGTATACCCAACATTCGACCACTTCGGCCAACGATAGGTGGGCATTTCCATAATCAGGTAACTTCTTTCATTTACCCTGATGAGGAATTTTATGACAACTGCTGAAATGAGCGCTGCCGCGAAACCAAGCAAATACAAACCCATAAGCACCAACCCTTGCAGGTTGAAAAAATGCCACACCATTTTGTCAGGAACAATAAGTGCAATAAGAATGGTAAACACCGGCAGCCTTGCCGAACAACTCATTAGCGGGGTAACTAAAATGGTGATGGTCCTCTCCTTCCAATTATCAATGGTACGGGTAGCCATAATGGCCGGAATGGCGCAGGCCACACCTGATATAAGCGGTACTACACTTTTCCCGTTCAGGCCAAACTTACGCATGATCTTATCCATCAAAAAAACCACCCGGGCCATATAACCTGATTCTTCCAGTATTGATATGAATGCAAACAATATGGCGATTTGCGGAATGAAGATGGCGATTCCGCCCAAGCCAGGAACAACACCCTGGGCCAACATGCTGGTTAATGGCCCTGCAGGCAGCACTTCATTTAAGTAATTGCTAAGGGAAGCGAACAACCCATCAATAAAATCCATGGGCACGGTTGCCCAGGCAAATATGGATTGAAAAATAAGAAAGAGCACACCGAAAAATATTGCATACCCCCAAATACGGTGCGTCAATATCCTGTCAACGCGGGTTGACTGTCGGGTAACATTTTCGTTCGCCCGTTCAAGTGTAACTTCATCCAGTAAATTTTGAATAAAACCATAACGTTGAACCGTTTCTGCGCCATGGAATTTACCCGGAAAAAATTTATGCTTCTCTTTAACGGTGTTGATCAGCGCCAGATCTTCGGGCGTTAAAAAACTTAAGGATGTTGGTTGCTGCAGGAATTGATATGCTTCATAATCATTGTCAATACCCATAGCCTGGCGCAATTCCGCTACACCCATTTTGGCTTCATCAAACAACGGAAAAATTTCCTTTGCTGCGGGTTGAGCAACCTGGCTCAAAACTTTTTTCAGCTGATCGACACCCACGCCTGTTCGGGCATTAATTGGCACCACCGGTATGCCCAGCTTTTCCGACAGCACCATTAAGTTATAGCTGCTGCCTGCTTTGGCCACCAGGTCCATCATGTTCATGGCCAGTACCGTTGGTAAACCCAAATCAATAATTTGTGTTACCAGCAACAGACTTCTCTTCAGGTTGGTAGCATCCACGATGACAACCACCACATCGGGGCAATCGGGTGATTTATGGTGAAGCAATATTTCCGATACAATTTGTTCATCAAGGCTGCGTGGATATAAACTATAAATGCCGGGCAGGTCAATAAATTGGGCCATTGTATTATGGGGCATTTTTGAAAAGCCCGTCCGCTTTTCCACGGTTACGCCCGGAAAATTTCCCGTTTTTTGGTTCAGTCCGGTGAGGATGTTAAAGAGTGAGGATTTGCCTGAATTGGGGTTGCCCACCAATGCTATTTTCAACTGCTTGTCTGGCATCAGTTCAGGATTGAAATGGTGGAGGCCTCCTCTAAACGAAGGGACAATTCGTAACCTGAAACACTAATGCAAACCGGGTCGCCTAACGGAGCACTGAAATTGAACCGGATTGTAGCGCCTGGCAAACAGCCCATTTCCATAAGTTTTACGGAAAGTATATCGTCTTGCAGATCAGCGATAATCGCCACCTCCCCTGGTTTCATCTGGGCCACACTGCGCCTGCCATTCGCCATTTTTCTTATTTAGATTTATTTTAAACAAAGATATGCTCAAAAACAAGCTGTTGCAATGATTGTTGTCAGGTTGTTTAGATTTGATTATGAATCGTTCAAAGCCGCAAAACCCAAAAAAGAAACCCAAGGCACGGAAGAAAAAGGCAGAAAAACCTGAGGAGGAAACCGACAACCCATTTGATTTTGGTGGCTTGCCCCAACGCGACTTAAAGAAAAATTTAGGGTGCGGTTAATATTCCTGCAGGGGCTTAAAAAGTTGCAATAACCTTTCGTCATTACCTTCACGGATAAGCCGCTGTCTTGCTTTAACATCAATTGAATAAAAAATCGGGCTTGGTAATTTCGCGCTACCCATGCGTGAATTTCTTCCTCCTACCGAACCACCAACAATGTCTTCCAGCGCAAGGTTGAGCAACCGCTCATTAATATCGCCCAGCGGAAGCAATACAAGCTCGTTATCCTTATCGGCAATGTCGGGCTTGAAGCCCGTTGAATAGTCTGACTGATCAAGGCTGTTGTACGACCTTACAACAATCGGCTGCATGCCCCATTTGTTTTTTCTGTTGTTGTCATCGGTTATGGTAATCGACCCCATGTTTTTACCAACAGTGGTATCGCCAACAATTTTTACTTCCATAAAAGGCTTAAGTCCATTAATCAGCAACTCGCTTGCAGAAGCCGTGCGCGAACCCGTAAGAACATAAACCTTTGCAAGCTGGGCGCCAATGTTTTGAGGCTTTGAAATAAATTTTGAAACCAGGAAACCCGGTCCGAGGGAAGGCTCTTTAATGATTGCATCCTCCACCTGGTCGTTGTATTCCCGCTTTGTAAAAATACTGTTGGTATCAACGTTCTTGCCAATCAAACTGGCCAGGTTTATCGTGGCTGATTCTGAGCCCCCACTATTGAAGCGTAAATCAATAATCAAATCTGATACCCCTTCCGACTTAAAAGTGTTGAAGACCTGATCCATCTCGTTATTGAAACTTTGACTTGTGCCTGAAGGACCATTGGCAAAGAAGTTATAGATGTAATACCCAATTTTTTTGCTTTCGATAGTGTAAACTGTATGAAAGAAATTAGGGTTCTCGGAAAACTCCACGGTGGTGAGCGAAAGATTACCTTTATCCTGAAACGATGTGCCGTTATGCCTTTTGTAAGCGATGGTATGGTTCTCACCTAGTTGTTGAAGTACCGACCGGTAATTGTTCAACGTTAACTGTGTGCCGTTAATCTTTTCAATAATATCACCTCTAAGCAAATCAACCATAGAAGCCGGAGAACCTGGCTTAACGTACATGACCTGCATGAACACATCATTGGTTCCTTGCTTTCTGTACAGTTTGTATTCATAGCCGGCCTCTTTGGTAATACCCTGTAAAGATTTTATGAGCTCCTCATAGTCATCTTGTATCCAGGAAAACCGATCTTCTGATGAAAGCAGGGATTCAAAAAAATCGGGAGGGTCAAGGTTTCGGTTTGGGTTGGCCGGAATTTGAGCGTTCCAATAATACCAGAATTCCATGTTATCATAAATCCACCGGTTTACATACGCTTTACTTGCTTCAGCCGGGTCGTTGTCTTTGCAAGCTTGTAGTACAAGCAGCGCTAGAAGGATAAATCCTGAAAAAAGAAAATTACGCATACTCACTAAACTTTTCATGCTTCACTAAACGATTCGATTTTATAAACCCATATACAATGGCTGCATAAAATGTAACCTACATACTCTCTGCTATGAAAACCCGCTTAACCCGTTCGCTGGTATTGGTAAGGATTTCATACGGAATGGTATTAATGCTGGTGGCCAGTTCCTCCACGGGTAAGTCCTTTCCAAAAATAATTACCTCATCGCCTTCCCGGGCGGTAGTGCCGGTAACGTCAATCATGGTCATGTCCATACAAACATTTCCAACCACCGGGGCGCGCTTACCCTGCACCAATACTTTGCCCACCCCACGACTAAATGCACGGCTAAACCCATCGGCATACCCAATGGCAATGGTGGCTAATTTCATTTCTTTATCAGCAACACCTCTTCGTCCATAGCCAACGCTTTCTCCCTTTTTAATGTTTTTAATCTGCGAAATAATTGTTTTTAAAGCGAGAACTGGTTTTAACTTACCTTCCTGTCCAACCGTTGGGTCTACTCCGTACAAGCCAATACCCAATCGCACCATGTTTAATTGCCACTCAGGAAAGCGCATGATGCCCGGTGTGTTCAATAAGTGTAGTAAGGGGGAAATCGAAAGGCTTTCTTCGATTTTCTTTACCATCGTTTTAAAGCGATTGTGCTGCTGGTGCGAAAAGGCATCATGTGCGGCATCGTCCGAACCCGCCAGGTGACTGAAAACAGAGTTCACCTTGATGAACTTATTTTTACTTAGTACCTCAATTAGGTTATCCAGGTCATCTTCGTCAAAACCCAGCCGATGCATGCCGGTATCTAATTTCAAGTGCATCCCAATTGGGCGCCCCTGAAGAAATTCTATCAGCTCATTCAGGATTTTGGTGCTATAGATTTCCGGCTCCAGGTTATACTGAAGCATCGATTGAAACCCTTCCGGTGACGGGTTCATAACCATTATGGGCATGGTAATGTTGTTCAGCCTTAGTTCAACGCCTTCATCAGCATAAGCCACACCCAGGTAGTCAACATTGTGGAACTGCAGGACATTGGCGACTTCAACACTTCCGCTGCCGTATGCAAAAGCTTTAACCATTACCATAAGTTTTGTTTCGGGCTTAATGCGCGATCGGAAGAAATTCAGGTTATCAACCAGGGCGTTCAGGTTAACTTCCATTATTGTTCCGTGCACCTTTCGCTCCAGTCGCTTGACAATTTTCTCGAACGAAAAAGCACGGGCTCCCTTCACCAAAATCACTTGCTGTTGAAAGTGACGTGTTTCAATGTGGCTTAGAAATTCTTCGGTGGTGGTGAAAAAAATAGATCTCACCTGAAAAAAATGCTGGTACTTCGATAATACCGGGCCTATACCAATAAATTGATCCACACGATCTACCTGAACCAGGTCGGCAATTCGCTTTACTAACGTTTCATCGGCCAGCCCCGACTGAAGAATATCTGATAAAATAACTACTCTGCCATTTTTCTGATTTTGGTTTTTTAAAAAATCAAGGCTCATTTGAAGCCCCGCCAGATCATTGTTATACGAGTCGTCAATTACCTGGCATTGATTAATGCCTGGTTTTAGTTCAAGCCTCATGGGTACCGATCGTAACAACTGAATCCGTTGCTGTATAGTCGCGTTATCGTACTGCAGTACAAGCATAATGGCCACACAGTGCGATGCATTTTCAATGGAGGCAGCATCGGTAAATGGAAAATGAACACGTAATTCCCTTGTGCCATACTTAAATGAGTAAGCCGTGTTATGCCTGGTAACAATGATGTTCGCAGAAGATGTACGGCCCCAGGGAATAGCATTGATTTTTTTTGCTTTAACTGCCTGATCAATTTCTTCGTGATCAGCACAATATATAAGCTGCTGAGCGTGACTGAATAATGTTAGTTTCTCTTCAATTTTCTCCTTGACATTACTAAAATTTTCGTCATGTGCCGAGCCTATATTCGTAAATACACCTATGGTAGGTTTTATGATGCGCTCCAGTTTTTCCATCTCCCCTGGCTTTGAAATGCCTGCCTCGAAAATGCCAAGCTGATGGTGGGATTGCATTTGCCAAACTGAAAGCGGCACGCCAAGTTGCGAATTAAAACTTCCCGGGCTTTTGATAATGTTGTACTCTGCGCCAAGCAATTGAAAGAGCCATTCCTTCATGATTGTTTTTCCATTGCTTCCGGTGATACCTATAACCGGGGTTGAAAACTGTGCCCTATGGTGTGCCACAATCAACTGTAAAGCACCTAAAGATGACGACACCTGTAATGCATTGGCTTGCGGAAAATTTCGCCAGGGGTAGTTTCGCTCTACAATGAATTGCCTTACGCCCAGCTGGTATAATTGTCTGATGTAATCGTGTCCGTCATGTCGTTCTCCGGTTATTGCAACAAACAACGATCCCTCATGGAGTACCGGCTTTCGACTGTCGGTCAACAAATAGCTGATTGTTCTGTCCTCACTCAGGTTTACCACCTGGCCACCGGTTATAGAAGGCAACTCCAGGAAATTCATAATCAGAATAATCGGGCTCCATTTGGTACTGCCCGCTCAATACTACTCAAAACCACTCTACCTTCCTCATCCGGAAAACCAGTTACCAGCACTTCAGACATGAAATTACCGATCTGTTTAGGTGGAAAATTAACCACACAAATTACCTGTTTGCCAATGAGGTCCTCTGCTTTGTAAAGTGCAGTAACCTGTGCGCTCGATTGCTTCACGCCTAATGCACCCAAATCGACCCACAGCCTAAATGCCGGTTTTCGGGCTTGTGGAAATTCCTCAGCCCTAACGATGGTGCCAGCCCGTAAATCTACTTTTTCAAAGTCCTGCCAATTAATTGCCATAAGCGCTAAAAATAGGGGTTCAAATCAAGCTTTCTATCTATTAAAACCCAAGATTTGTCTAATTATCCCACCGGATACCAAACGAAATTTCTACCTTTCTCGAAACAAGAATCTAAAGTTTTGCGTTTGAACAAGACCGGGATATGAAAATCAGTAAAAACCTAGCCGCATTCCTATTTCTGTTGGGCATTTTTTGCTCAGCTGCTGCCTTTGGCCAGGATGATCGTTTACCGGATTTAGACGCTGGAAATGGAACAAAGGAACACCGTTTTGACCCTGCTACTGATGTTTTGCCCGAAACCGACTTAAAAGTCAGCAAGCCCATAGTTGCCCAGCGAGATTCAGTTTCTACTAAACCCTCAATAAAAAAAGCTGAAGGCAGGACCAAACCAGATGAGAATAGCTCAGTTCTCTCCTTCAACTTCCTCTACTACCTGTTAGAGCGTTTCAAGCTCTCCGATATTGTCGACTAATTCTTACTGCTCAGATCCTCCCTTCTTTTTATTATTAATGTTTTATATTTGCAACTTTGTTGCATATAGTTTTTGATTCGATTAGGTACCATATTGTTGCTGATGGGTTTTTCACAACTGGTATTAAGCCAGGAAAGCTGCATGTTAAAACTAGCGGGCATAGTACGCGACAGCGAAGGAAATGCCCTGCCCGGAGCAACAGTTTTATTGAATGGTAATGGAGGTGTTACTGATGCACAAGGATTTTTTTCGTTTAAAAATGTTTGCTCTGGCTCACATACACTTTTGGTAAAATTTGTTGGCTTCCTGCCTTACGAATCGAAGATTGAACTGAGCAAAGACCTTCAGGTTTCCATTACCCTTCGCGAAGAAGTAACCGAGTTAAGAAGCATTGAAATTTCCGGGCAACAAGTTTCATCAACAGTTACGAATACTTCTGCCATGCTTACCACCCACGATCTCGATCACCAACATGGAAAATCACTTGGCGAAAGCCTTAAAACACTGGCAGGGGTAAATGCACTGCAGGTAGGTCCTGCCATTTTTAAACCGGTTATTCACGGTTTACACAGTCAGCGCATACTCATCCTTAACAACGGCATTCGTCAGGAAGGCCAACAATGGGGCATTGAACATGCTCCTGAAATTGATCCGTTCATTGCTTCTGAAATTACCGTGGTGAAAGGTGCTGAGGCCGTACGCTATGGTGCTGATGCGATTGGAGGGGTTATCATTATCAATCCGCCATCGCTGCATAATAAAGCGCATTCATTTGGCGGTGAAATCAATAGTGGGTTTATGACTAATAGCCGAATGGCCTTTTTATCGGGCATGGTGGAGGGAGAATTAAGCAAAACAAGCCCATGGAGTTGGCGTTTACAGGCAACATCAAAACGCGGTGGTGATTTCAACTCTCCGGGCTATGTTCTATCAAATACTGGTGTTCGTGAAGTTGATTTTTCAGGAAGTATCGGCTATAAAGGAGATGACCGCTCGCTGGAAATTTATACCAGCAGTTTCAACTCAACGATTGGGATTTTGCGTGCAGCGCATTCAGGCAACCTTAATGATCTTCAAACATCTATTGAAAATGGAACGCCATGGTATGTGGCGCCTTTCTCCTACGACATCAACAATCCGAAACAAAAAATACACCACCAGCTTTTAAAAGTACAAGCTTTGCAGAAAATCAAAGGCGTAGGCGAGTTGAGGGTATTGTACGGTGGGCAGTACAATCAACGTAAAGAATTTGATATCCGCAGGGGTGGACGTAGCGACAGGCCTGCCCTGTTCATGAAGTTGTTTTCCAATGTACTGGATGTGTTGCTTGACCACGACCATCCCAAACACTCGGGAAGTATCGGCATTAATGCTTCCTACAAACAAAACATTAACGAAACCGGTGAGACAGGCATCCGTCCGTTAATTCCGGACTACCGGTTGTTTTCATCAGGAATATTTCTTGTCGAAAAAATAAGAAGACAAAACTGGTTGTTTGAAGCTGGGGCCCGGTATGATTACCAGAACCTGAATGTTTTTGCTTTTACGTTTAACAACATACTGGAAAAACCTTCTTTCAATTTTCATTATTTGTCAGGATCATTAGGAACAACATACTACATCAGTCGGCAGGCCAGGTTAAACACACACCTGGGAATTTCTTCACGTCCCCCTCATGTAAGTGAATTGTATAGTGAAGGGCTGCACCACGGAACAGGTGCCATTGAAGAAGGTTTAATGCGTGTAAATGGGCAGTTGATCACCGATCCAACGCAGGTTAAAAAGGAGATGAGCACCAAATGGATCACCTCCTTGCAACTTAGTGGTGAACGATTATCTGCCGATTTTTCAGTTTACATAAACGCTATTAGTAATTATGTTTTCCTAAGGCCGGTTGATTCGCGGTTAACCATTCGGGGCTATTTCCCGGTTTGGCAATATGAGCAGACCGATGCTGTACTTCGCGGTGCAGATGTTTCATTAAACTGGAATGCAACCAAAAAATTAAAATATACTGGCAAGTTTGCCTACCTGTATGGCGAAGATGCAATGCGAAACGATGTGTTGATTTTTATTCCACCCATTTCGCTTGAGCACGGCTTAAGCTATACAACCGATGTTGGTAGACTGAACGATTTCTTTGTGAGCATAAGCATTCCAACCGTACTGAAACAACACCGTGCCCCCATTACGGTTTATCCCAAAGATATCCCTGATTACACAGGCAGCCGTGTATATGATATTTCCCCGGCCCCCGAAGGTTATACACTGGTAAATGTTGAACTTGGAATCAACGTTCCGGTAAAAGAAAATAAACTATCCCTAAGTATTGCTGGTGAAAACCTTGGAAATGTTCGATACCGAAACTACATGAACCGGCTGCGCTACTTTGCTGATGATGTTGGCCGAACTTTCATTCTCCGTTTGAATTACAATTTTCATTCACATAACTAACTAACCATGAACATGAAAAACAATTTAATGATGCGTTGGTTGTCGCGGTTTTTTGTTGCCCCCTTTTTACTTGCAACACTGTTGCTGGTAAGTTGTGGCGATGATCCCGAACCACCAAATGAGGAGGAGTTGATTACTACCTTAATTGTGACCCTTACTTCTGATGGAGGATCACCGGTAACATTAAAATTTTATGATCCGGATGGCAGCGGGCCTGAGGAGGGTCAATTTACTTACACACCCATTGCACCTGGCACCTCGCCTGCCGCCCTGTTGGCCATGAACACAACTTATTTAGCAACCATCCAATTACTCGATGAATCAAAAAGCCCAACAGAAGACATTACCGAAGAGATAGAAGAGGAAGCCGATGAGCACCTGTTCTGTTTTATGCAAAATGTTTCCGGGATGACTATTTCATATGCGGATACAGAGGCCGACTACTTAAGTTCAGGTTCATTACCCGTTGGGTTGAAAACCACCTGGTCCACAACAACTGCAGGAAGCGGTACAGTTCAAATTACGTTGCGTCATCAGCCTGGGGTTAAGAATGGTACTTGCCCCGGAGGTGGCGACACCGATATAGAGGTAACTTTTAATGTAGTAGTTCAATAAACAAAAAGCCCCGCACACCCGGGGCTTTTTTATGATTCCTTCTTTACAAAGAATTGCTCAAGATCCTTCAACTTAAGGATGCCTTCATAATACGCCTTCCCAAAAATCACGGCAAAAATTCCCATATCGTTCAGGCGCTTAATATCATCCACACCGCGAATACCACCGCTGGCCAGCACGCATAACTCCGGAAAGCGGTCGCGAATACTTTGGTAAAATTCAAAGTTGGGTCCTTCCAACACCCCATCACGCGACACATCCGTTGATTTTACATACTTCAGCCCACGGGAATGAAAATATTCCAGGTGGTCAAAAAGTGTTAGTTCTGATTTACGTTGCCACCCGCGAAATAACAGGTTCATACTTTTTACATCAGTAACATCCGCGCCAAGCGTCATCTTTTCACGGCCAAAAGAAATAATCCAGGAGGCAAATAAATCAGGATTTGTAACTGCAATGCTCGATGCCGTGATATAATCCGCCCCGGCTTCATACGCTTTGCTGATGTCGCCATCGGTAGAAATACCACCGGTAAAATCAATCTTTAAATCTGTGTAGCCCGCTATTTGCTCAATGATATGATAGTTGACCGGTGAACCTCTTTCGGCACCATCAAGGTCAACCAGGTGAATTACTTCAATGCCGTGATCTTCAAACCGCTTCGACAGGTCCAGCGGGTTTTCATCGTAGGCCTTTTCACTGGTAGGGTCACCTTTGCGCATCCTGACAACGCGCCCTTTTCGTATGGCAATGGATGGTATGACCTGAATCATGCTCTGCTGAAAATCTAAGTGGCTAAATTATTACATCCCCTGTAAAAAACCATCACTTTGAATGCAATTAAGGCGGGAAATCTGGCCGTGGTTTTGTATCATAAGTTTTACCTTTAAGGTATGAAAACGTTTTCTGCAATCATTCTTGGGCTAACAACGCTCGCTTTTACTTGCCGGGCACAAGCACCCATCCGAAAACTGCCACAAAACATTAACCGGCCGACCATCAATGTTTCTGCTCCTTTTATCAGCCTGGATGGAAGTACGCTGCTGTTTACCTCCGATTATGCAGAAGATAATGTGCCCACAGTTTACTATGCCTTAAAGGTGGGACCCGATTGGCAAGACCCGGTGGCTTTGCCAAAGCACATTAATACAAAACTCAACTTCCTTAAAGGCTACACCCTAAGTGCAGACGGCAAAACCATTTATATTACTTCTATCAAATCAGGTGGTGTTGGCGGATTTGATATCTGGGCAGGAAATTTAAAAGGAAACTCATGGGGCGATTTACAAAATATGTATGCGCCCATAAACTCCAAACTTCATGAAGGTGCCCCCACGTTCACGCCCGATGGCTCAACCATGTATTTTATGCGGTGTGAAAAAATGGATGCCCAAAAGGCCGAGCGTTGTAAAATTATGGTAACAAAAAAAGCACCGAATGGAAGATGGGAAGAACCCACCGAACTACCGGATTATATTAACACCGGCAACGCACAAACACCTCGTATTTCAGCCGATGGCAGCGTGTTGATTTTTTCTTCCAATACCACAAAACCAAATAAGGGTGGAATGGACCTCTATATCTCACGACTTGAGAAGGGCGTATGGTCACAGCCTGAAGCGATGGACTTTGTGAACACAGAAAAGGATGATCAGTTTGTGAGTTCCATATCCAACGGACGATATCTCTTGAAAGAAGCCCCTGGAAAATTTAAAAGCGAAATACTCGAATACCTCGTGCCGGCCCAATGGAGACCCCGTGCCGTCATGAAAGTTGAGGGGCAAATTTTGGGGCAAAGCGGTATGCCTGTACCGGCCTATATTTCGGTTACAGACCTCATCACTCACAAGCGTTTTTTCAGCGGAAGACCTGACAAGGAAGGCAATTATTTTTTATACCTGACGCAAGGGAGCAAGTACGAGCTCTCCATCGATCCGGAAGAGAGCAACTTTACTTTTTTTTCGAAAATGTTTGATATGACTGTTGAAGAGAGTCCGCTTGTTCAAAAAGCAAACGTTGTATTAAAGCCTATTGCCATAGGTGATGTATTGGAACTTGATGGCATCCAGTTTAAGCCTACTAGTGCCGAGCCGGATGATATCGGTTTTGAAATACAACGACTTTCCAGGCTGATAAAAAGTTCACCTCAATTCAATTTCGAATTACAAGTTTCTTTGATGGGTTACCAGGAAGATTCATACAAATCCAATCCTGATCTTACCGAGATTGCTATTGACAGCGTGATCATTCAATTGGACGACATCGATTCACTCGGTCGACTTTATTCGCGCGATAGTTTGGTCGTAAAAGCAACTTACCACAACAACAGAACCGAAAAACAAGCTTTGGCCCTTATCAATCAATTGGTACTATCTGGTGTTGATCGTTACTCGCTAAGCTATCGGGTTAGTATCAAGCCAGAAGCTGTCCTGGAAAATCGAAAAACACGAGTAAGTATTTTGGCCAAAAAGAAAAACTAGGTTAGCAGGCTACCGAAATCTGCCGACAGATTGAGATGATTGCTAATACGAAAATGGTATGGCCACCACCGTTTTGTCCCACAGTAACACCATCTCGGCTTCTTCTCCCATTTTTTCGAACTGGATAGTAAACTGCTCAAATTCATTCTCCTGAATAATAGCATGCGCACTAATCGATAACACATCCAGGGCAGGGTCGCGATTAGCCTCTCCTTTGCTGTTAACACCCCACTGGCCGTGTTGGGCATTAAAAATAATTTGCCAGGAAGATGAATCTGGCACAGTCCAAAAGCTATACTTGCCGGGGATCAGTTTCTTTCCACCCTCCAAGGTAATTACCTTATTGGTTTCAAATACCGTGGCTTCGTTTGCACCCGTACGCCAAACTTTTCCATAGGGAACAAGTCCGCCAAAAATTTCCCTGCCCTTTTTATAAGGGCGATTATAGAATACTTTTATACGGAGATCGCCATCGGCAAACGAGACAACTTCTTCAGGGCTGAACGATTTGGTTTGCCTGAGCCTTATGGCGTTGACGATCGACCACATTACTACAATAAGAACTATGGCGAGCGCTAAAAAGATCAAAAATTTTTTCATGCACGGATTACTAACGTGTTTAATTAGCCGGCAAAACAACCATTAAATCTGGTAAACAAATTTCAATTCTGAGTGTAAAAATTACATGAATAGGCTTTATTTTTACACTTTATTAAATATACTGTTATGGATGCATCCTGGACCCCTTTCTACGTAGTAATTGCGCTATTTGTTTTGGCCATCATCTCTCCATGGATATTCCCCAATAAAATGGTGAGCGATAACAAGCACGATAACAAGTTTTAATCCCTCCCTTCTACGTTTATGAACGTCTGTGTTTTCTGCGGTTCGGGCGTAGGAAACAAGACTATTTATGCCGATGCTGCCCGTGAAATGGGTTTCTTGTTGGCTCATCAAGGCTATACCCTCATTTATGGCGGTGGCAACATTGGTTTAATGGGCATATTGGCCGATGCTGTGCTGGAGAAAAAAGGACGGGTTATTGGCATAATACCAGATTTTTTAATGCAAAAAGAGGTGGGTCATACCGGCCTTACCCAACTTGAAGTAGTGGCCAGCATGCATGAACGAAAACGCAGGATGGCCGACCTGGCAGATGCCTTTCTGGTATTGCCGGGTGGCTGGGGCACCCTTGATGAAACCGCTGAGATATTGACCTGGAAACAACTCGGCCTTATTCACCAGCCAATAGCTTTATTGAATCTTGATGGCTTTTTTAATGCCCTGCTGAACCAGATGGATAATATGGTCGCATCTGGATTTTTAAGGCACGACAACATGCAGTTTGTTCGTGTGGCCGAAACGCCCCGGGCGGTTATGCCGTTACTTATCCCATAGTCTTCGTTAGTTTACCATCCATAAAATTTACCTAACTTTCGTTTGAGGAGAGGTTGATATGATCCGTGTTATTGGTTTACTCATTTTTTTGGTTCCGGCCATTCTTGGGGCACAAAACCAAAATCTCGGGTTTCACATTGCTGATGGAAAAAGTAAAGTTCAAATACCCATTGAAATCCATAACAACCTCATTGTCGTACGGGTGATTCTAAACGATGTAATCCCGCTGAAATTTATTGTTGACACCGGGGTACGAACAGCCATACTTACCCAAAAGGCCTTTGCCGACATTTTACAATTGCAGTATAGCCGCAAGTACACCCTGTCAGGCCCGGGTGGCGAAAAACTTGTTGATGCCTATGTAGCCAATAATGTCTCCCTAACACTTCCAGGTGTAATTGGAAAAGGCCATGCGCTTTTAGTCCTTGATGACGATTACCTGGAGCTTCGCAATCACCTTGGCACCGATGTTCATGGTGTTTTAGGTTATGAGCTTTTCAGCAGGTTTATCATCAAAATTGATTACCAGCGTAAAATCATGACGTTAATGGGGCCCGACAAATTCAAACCCGGCAAACGGTATGAAATGATCCCTATTCGCATACAGGATACAAAACCTTATTTATTGGCACCCATTAGTATCAATAACGAACACTCCCTAAACGCAAAACTTCTGGTTGATACCGGTGCAAGTCATGGCTTGTTATTGGAACCCGAAACCGATCCCAGGATTCACCTGCCCGAAAAAACGGTCCACAACATTATTGGACGGGGCATTGGCGGGGAGATTGTAGGGAAAACGGGGCGCATCCAATCTCTTGAGTTAGGGCAATTCAGTATTCATGGGGTGTTGGCAAACTTTCCCGACTCAAACAGTTACTTCACTGACACGCTTAAATATTTTCGGGTTGACCGAAATGGAACATTAGGCGGGGAAATTTTAAGCCGGTTCACTGTAGTGTTTAATTTTCCGCAAGAAAAAATTTTCCTGAAAAAAAACAGTGAGTTTAAAAAAGCTTTCTACTTCAACCTCAGCGGGCTCAATGTAAAAGCCAAAGGATCATCGCTAAATGTATTTGAAATCACCGATGTGCGGGCAAACTCAGCTGCCGACAGGGCAGGCGTACAACGCGGTGACCTCATTGCCAGCATTAACGGTGTGCTCGTAAAAGAACTTCACCTAAACCAAATCAACGGATTTTTGAACACCAAGCCAGGAAGGAAAGTGAGGTTGGAGGTAAGACGGGGAAACACTATGAAGTCTATTGAATTCCGGCTTGAAGACCAGATTTAGCGAACCAGCTTCAGCAACTCTCGTTTTCTTTTGGCATAGGCCCTGCTGAGGAATTCACGGGTGCGCTTAAACTTCAAAGAGTTCTTTAATGCAATGTACAATGATTCCGTTGTCAGGTTTTGTTTTAACAAATAATCAGCAATGTCATTGGTGAAGGCTGATTCGGTGTAATTTGAATTTTTTAAAACCGTAATGGGTATTTCGCGGGTTTTAGGGTTCGAAGAAAGCACACCTACCGTGCGGGTAAGTTCATGATACCCGATGTTATCATCGATTAAAATATAATTAGGTTTGAATTTGATCAGGCGTTGCCAAATGCTGGTTAAATCAAAAGCAGTTTCCGTGCTGATTATCCTGCCCGGCAAGCCTTTAATTGTATTCAATATTGAGCTTAGCTCAATAGGATTGTTCCCTACCAACAAAATGTTCATGGATTCGAGAACCTTTTCGGATTTTGATTTGTCAGTTACCATAGCCAACTATTTTCTTAAACATAAAATCAATTATAAAGGTTACCTGTTTAGCGGGGCGTTTTATATTAACTTTCTCTTATTGATTGAATTGTGTTAACCCGTATAACCAAAAGCAAATTTTATTTTGTCTAGTAAAGATGTGGTTGTTGCAGGGGGTGGTTTGGCCGGGCTTATAGCCTCCATACGGCTTGTCCGTGCCGGTATCCACTGTACCCTTATTGAAAAAAAACGTTACCCGTTTCACCGCGTGTGTGGTGAATACATCTCCAACGAAACCGTGCCATTTCTTAAACGCGAGGAACTTTTTCCTGAAGCATTTTCACCACCCGTTATAAATCAGTTTCACTTGAGTTCGGTAAGCGGAAAATCAACAAAACTTTCATTGGATTTAGGCGGTTTCGGAATCAGCAGGTTTACCCTGGATCACTTTCTGTATCAACAAGCCTTACAGGCAGGCGTAAATTTTGTGCTTGAACAAGAGGTCGATTCAATTTCTTTTCTTGACCGAGAAGATAGCTTTACGGTAAGGACCAGTCAGCAGGAATTTTCAACATCATTGGTCATCGGTGCGTTCGGAAAGCGATCGCGAATGGACACCGCATTAAAACGGGGCTTTATTCAAAAACGATCGCCCTATGTTGGGGTTAAATATCACATCCAAACAGACCACCCTGCTAATCTGATTGCCTTGCACAATTTTAATGGTGGCTATTGTGGAATAAGCAACATTGAAGACAGAAAAACCAATCTCTGCTACCTCGTTCATCGCGATCAGGTAAAGCGATTTAAAGGCATTCGCGAAATGGAGGAGGCCGTTCTTTTTCAAAATCCATCCCTGAAATCCATTTTTAACTCCTCCGAATTTCTTTTTGAAAAACCAGAAACCATCAATGAGATTTCATTCGAAACGAAAGAACCTGTTTTCAATCATATCCTCATGGCCGGTGATGCGGCCGGCATGATTGCACCGTTGTGTGGCAACGGTATGGCCATGGCCATTCACACAGGGAAAATAGTGAGCGATCTAATCATTGAAGCTAAAGCAGAAAACCGCCCCCGTGCATGGCTTGAAGCCGCTTACGCTGAGCGTTGGACATCAACTTTTGCAACACGATTACGGACCGGTAGGCTCATTCAAAATTATCTTTTTGGCAGTGCGTGGTCATCGCGCGTGGCCGTTAACCTGGCGGTGCATTCAACCTGGTTGGCAAATCAGATCATCAAAAAAACACATGGAGTTACGTTTTGATAACAAGTACTATTCGCCTACTTAAAGGCATCCAACACATGACTGCTATCAAGAAAAAACCAGATGAAAAAAATATTGAGGCAGGTTGCAGAGATAAAGTTCAACCACATGGTATGTGTATAATCAGCCCTGGTTTCATCCTTCATCACCCTTAAAAACCAGTACAAGAAAAACAACAATACCGGTGCAAGGGCTAAAAGAAATGGCCAGGTATATTTTGGCTGATAGTAATGATTAAAATAGTAGAGGAACCCGGCAACAGCAAACGTAAATAGCAGGGCTGTGAAATAAAACGTTCCGCGAATACCCAGCTTCAGGCTTAACGTGATGTCCCCTCGCTTTTTATCCTCGTCATGTTGATAAACCTGGGTCATTGGATAATTTCCCAATAGCATGAGGGTGGTTAACAATGCAGGAGTTATAACATGGGGTTTCAAAACCGTTTCGAGTGAAAAATCATTGATGCCCACATAACACATTACAAACGTGAAGAAGCCCTGGAAAACTCCCGTAGTGATCCAGCCGCCAACAGGATACTTTTTTAACCGGATAGCCGGATGACTATAGGCTTTTGAAATCAAGCCATAGGTGAAAATCATCAAGGCAAACAGCAAACTGATCTTCCAGTAGGCTAATGCAATGGCCACCAGGTCAAACAACAATGCGAGGTAATAAAGGCCTTTCTTAACGGGAGGTGGATTTTTCAGGCCGCCAATGCTTTTTTCATCCTTATCGAAATAACTATTAAAACCATTGCTGGCCGGGTAAAGAAAAAGATGGATGATCAAAAAAACCCATAACAAACGATCACCATTTGGGTTAGGAGAAATGCCCACACTGAATAAAAAAACGGGAAGCAGAAAATACGAAAACGGAATGCGCAGGTGTAACCAGGACGACAATGATAACATATGATTGAACCGAATTGAATTATGTCAGATCGATAAATTGTGATCCGCTAACATACCTAATAACTTGCATTTATAGTCATCGCGGGCATTTTGACCCGCGATCCCAAACCATCAATGAGATGCCGGCTCCATGGCCGGCATGACATTTAGGTATGTTTGCGGATCATCAGATTATGTTAAGTCGAATAAACTAAAATTACTCTTTTTTGCTTTATTATTGATAGCATGAGTTTTATTACTTCCATTGGCATTGCCGTTCCCCCCTATCGATTTGATCAGGAAAGCATTGCTGCCTTTATGGAAAAATCCATGAGGTTAGACTATGCTAACAGGAGAAAGCTCAAAACAATTTTTAAATACAGTGGCATCCAAACCCGTCACTCTGTATTGGAGGATTACGGGAAGGAATCTGATTTCAGTTTTTATCCTAACACAAAAGATTTTGAACCCTTTCCATCAACAGAAAAACGTTTGCTGGAATATCGCAAACATGCATTGCCTCTAAGTGTTAAAGCCATAGAAAATTGCCTGCTTAAGTCTACCTCTACACTGCAAGATGTGACGCATCTGATTGTGGTGAGCTGCACAGGCATGTACGCCCCGGGGCTTGATATTGATATAGTAAAAAGTCTCAACCTTCGGGAAGATGTGCAACGAACTTGTATAAATTTTATGGGATGCTATGCCGCTTTTAATGCGCTGAAAACAGCAAATGCAATTTGCCTTAGTGAGACCAAAGCCGTTGTTCTCATTGTTTGTGTTGAGTTGTGCACACTACACTTTCAAAAGGAAGCTACGGAAGATAACATGCTGGCCAATGCTTTATTTGCCGATGGCGCCTCTGCCATGTTGATAAAGCCTGTGGCAGACCCCGCATGGAATTTTTCATTGGATGTTTTTCATAATGCCCTTGCCTTTAACGGAAAAGAACACATGGCCTGGAGTGTTGGCAACCTGGGCTTTGAAATGAAACTGTCAACTTACGTGCCGGATGTAATCCGAACGGGAATCAAAAAGCTTACAAGCTCACTACTCGCAAAGGTTGGCACAACCATCAATCAGGTTTCATTTTTTGCCATTCACCCGGGCGGTAAAAAAATTCTTGAGGTGATTGAGCAAGAGCTCGGCATTACCCGTGAACAAAACAGGCCCGCCTATACCGTGTTAAACACACATGGCAACATGTCTTCAGCAACAGTGGTATTCGTACTTCGGCATATTCTGGATCAACTTAAACAGGGTGACGAAAATAAGTCTGTGCTAAGCTTTGCCTTTGGGCCTGGCCTGACATTGGAAAGCATGTTGTTAACAATCCATCACGAATGAGTTTATTCTCAGTCCGGTCTGATAAAGAAGAAATTATGGACGACCTGGAATGTTCCGGGGAAGTAGTCGACCAGACGCTGCGTGAACTTGAATTTATCAATAAATGGCTGGGTGGAAATCAAGTTACGTTAGGTGGGCTTGATCACTTAATTCCAAAAAAAGAATTCTCGCATAAACTTACTGTTGCGGACTTAGGGTGCGGTAGTGGGGAGATGTTAAAACTCGTTCACAACAAGCTTAAGGATCACCAGATTGATTTGCAATTGCTTGGCATTGATGCAAACCCTCATATTATTTCATACGCTGAAAAAAATTGCGAGAACATAAATGCTATTTCATTCAAAACAGCCAATATTCTGGATGCCTCTTTTCAGCAGGAAAAGTATGATATCATCATGGCTACACTATTCCTGCATCATTTTACCAACAATCAACTAATTGAAATCTTCAGGACACTGAGGAGGCAGGTCAGGCTTGGTATTGTGGTTAACGATTTGCACCGGCACCCTTTAGCGTACTACTCCATCAAATTTCTGACGAACCTGTTCTCCAAATCAGCTATGGTTAAATACGATGCCCCCCTTTCGGTACTTCGGGGGTTTCGAAAAAATGAGCTGGTGGAAATCCTTCGTGAAGCAGGTATACTGAACTATACCCTACGGTGGAGGTGGGCTTTCCGGTGGCAAATCATTATTCCTTCGCAACCCCCTCTTTAAGCTTGGCACAATTTTCGTACTTTCGAGACACAAATAATCTTACAACTATGACCCTGTTACGAAAACTGCCTTTTGCCATTCTTTTGATTGTTGTGGCCGCCTGCTCCTCAGGTGTTTTGGGCAAAAAAGTAAAAGAACCCTTCTCGGGAAATGCCTATAATTCGAATAACCGCTTCTGGCGTGGAACCGGTAAGGGCACGAGCTCACAAGATAATATTGCACGCAGCAAAGCCGATCTTGATGCTAAGGCACAATTAGCCGGACAAGTAAATACCACCATGAAACAGGTTGCCGATCAATATCTGGGTCAAACAGAAAATGAACGTGCGGCCGATGTGGCCGATAAGTTTCAAAGTCTGGTTCGCCAGGTGATGAACACCAACATTTCTGATTTGCGCAAAATTGGCGAGCAGAAATATTACAATGAAAAGACAAAGGAATACACGGTATTCATGGCGTATGAGATTAAGAAAAATGCCATGCTGCGGTTTATGAAACGGCAAGCGAAAGTAGATGAAACGATAAACGAGCGTCAGCGTGACCTGATTGAAAAAATTATTGATGAAGAGTTGAAAAGGTTGGATGCAGAGGATAAAGATTAAAATCCTACAGCACGCGGACGAATAAGGCCTGACAAAACAGGCCTTTTTCATTTCTAGCCGCGAACCAGTAACTTTCATGTTGCTAAATTTAATCCATGAGAAAATTTGTTCTTTCATTCATTAGCGCTTTCGCACTTCAGTCCCTATCATTTGGCCAGCAGCCCCCGGGTACCGATATCTACCTGTTTGATCTCGTCTTCAAAAAAGGAAAATTTGTAGTAACGAATTCCGTTAATATTACGGATCGAAAAGGATACGATAACCAACCGTTTTTCCATCCCGAAAAGCCCTTCATTTACTATGCCTCCGCTGATGATGAGGGGCGGACTGATATTGTTGTTTATAACCATGAAACAGGCAGAACGCAAAAATTAACCAACACCAGCGAGAGAGAATACTCGCCTACCGTCACACCTGACAAAAAATTTATCTCCTGTATTATTCAACGCGACAATGGTGCGCAGGATTTAGGAAAGTACCCGATTGACGGAGGTGATGTCGAAATTATTGTTGATAACCTTACGGTGGGGTACCATGCGTGGCGCGATGACAAAACGCTTTTTCTGTTTGTACTTGGCCAGCCGAACACACTACACGAGTATGCTGTTGCAGATAAAACAGATCGGATAATTGCAGAAAACATTGGTCGCTCACTGCATCGGATTCCCGGAACAAGCGACATCAGTTTTGTTGACAAGAGCTCTTCTGAATGGACAATTAAAAAAATCAAAAGAAAAGACGGAACAATAGAAACCGTTGGCAAAACCCTGCCGGGCAGGGAAGATTTAACCTGGACACCAGGAGGTAAAATCATAATGAGTGATGGCGTGAGGCTTTTTTATTGGACGCCTGGAAAGAGCAAAGATTGGACGCCTATCGAATTTCCTGATGGCTTATCCCTAAGTGGAATAACACGACTGACTGTTGATGCAAAAGGAAATAAAATCGCGGTTGTCGCTAATGAATAATTATTCAATTTATAATCGGCTAATCAACTCATTGGCAAATTGAGCATTAGCTTATATTTGCAGCCCGCATGAAAAAACTCAAACACATTGCCATCTCCGGAAACATTGGTTCGGGTAAAACTACCCTGGCTGAAAAACTGTCAAAGCATTACGGGTGGACACCTCTTTATGAATCGGTAGACAAAAATCCTTACCTGAAGGATTTCTACAACGACATGACCCGCTGGGCTTTTCATTTGCAGATTTATTTTCTCAACAGCCGCTTCCGCCAGGTTAACGAAATCCGAACCAACGAAAACACTACTATTCAGGACCGTACCATTTACGAGGATGCCTACATTTTTGCGGCAAACCTTCATAAAAGCGGGCACATCTCTGACCGAGATTATCAAAGCTACCTGGACATTTTCAACTCCATGATCAACTTTGTTCAAGGCCCCGATCTGCTCATTTACCTTCGATCGGATATTCCTAAACTGGTTCGGCAGATTCAAAAACGCGGACGCGAATATGAATATGCTATGCGGCTCGATTACCTGAAAAACCTTAACGAACATTACGAGAACTGGATCAGCAACTACAAGCACGGCAAGCTATTAATTGTAAATGTGAACGACCTTGACTTTGTAGAACGGATAGAGGACTTTTCCTTTATCGTGAACCGCATTGATTTGGAAATCAATAATTTGTTCTCTTAAGTACGAATCCACCCACCTGTGTAATCCTGTGTAATTCCAACTTCAAGGTGTTGGACAGCTACAAGTGTTATCCCATTGTCATTGTCCCTATCTTATATTAAAGCTAACGCATTTTGATTATCTTCAACGTCAAAGAGATCATGACATGCTCCGAAGCTTTTTTCTTGTATTATTCTTTCTTCTAAGCCTCGTCAACGTGAGCGCTCAAGAGCGTAAAATGTGGGTGTTGATTGTAGGCATTTCTGATTATAAACATTTCAACAACCTTCAGTTTGCCGATGATGACGCGATGGCCTATCATCAAATACTTAAAAAGGTACTTGGTAAATACTACTCAGAAGAACAAACGCGAGTGCTTCTAAATGAAGATGCCACCGCTGCCTCCATCGAGTTTGCAATGCGATGGTTGCTTAAAAACACCTTGGAAAATGACAGGGTTTTTATTTATTTCTCCGGGCATGGTGGCTATGAAGATTTAACTGACTTTAAGCTCGGCTATCTTCATGCCCATGATGCGTTTAATGAGACTTACAGTAGTGGTGGTAATATCTCAATGGAATTTCTTCAAGCTTTCCTCCAATCACTTTCCAGGCGAAATGTGCAAACCATCTTTGTAGCCGATGCTTGTCACTCTGGAAAATCGGATGGGAAAGAAGGTTTTTTGTTTCTTAACAACCTCCTGGCAGCAGAGGCGAAAAATATTTATAAGATTTTATCTGCCCAAGACAATGAGAAATCTTATGAGCACCCAATGTGGGGCGGTGGACATGGCGTGTTTACTTACTACCTGATAAAAGGTTTGCTGGGATTTGCTGACACTGCACCAAAGGACGGTTTGGTTAGTTTAATGGAGCTTGAACGCTATCTATACGAAAATGTGCCTGCACAAACCCAATACCTGCAGAATCCAAAAGTTGTCGGAAGTCCAAAATCAATCTACCTGGCACAGGTTGATGAGGAACAGTTTGAACGATATAAAGAACTGTACGCTGACGATGCAAAAGTAAACCTTCTTGATGCGCTTTCCCGAACGGATGAACTAACTTATGTTCAGCAACTCAGCGACACCGCCAAGGTGGTTTACGAGCTGTTCAAAACATCAATCAAAAACTATCGTTTAGCTGACCGCCCGGGAAATGATGCGTTCAGCTATTATGAATTTATTAAAGCTGCTACTCCTGATCATCCTGTTGTTCCCTTAATGGAGGAACGGCTCTATATCGCAACTATGAATCTGAGCCAAGAGTATATTAATCAAGTACTTCAATTAACGGAGGAGAAACCCGTGGTAGAAACAGTAGATGCTAACAGCTCAGAAGTTTACACCTTTAAACTCACTGATGAATATAATAGTCGTGAAAATCTTCTAATTCGAGCCAATCTAAGAGTCGCACTATCTAAACTTGTTAAAATCATGCTTCCGGAAGATCCGCTATATAGTCGTGTATTCGTTCGGTATAACTACATGAGAGCAGAGGCGTGGCTTACCTTTTTTCATGAAAATCAGGATACTCGAAATAAAGCAACAGAGGTTGCGGTTGAAAGCATCCGCAATGCAATCGCACTGGATACAACCAGCTCCTATTTGTACTATACCTACGCCCGCATCAATTACTTCCTGAAGAAATATCATGATGCACAAGTAAGTGCAGAGAAAGCTATACGCCTTGCGCCAGCATGGACACGACCGTATGCACTGTTGGGCAATATCCATTACCGAAAGAAAAATGACAGCCTGTCAACTTACTATTTTCGTGAAGCGGTTAAGCGCAAGCCAACAGTATACGACTATGTGAACCTGGCTGGACAGTATTTTGTCTATTCGTGGAAAAATATAGGGTATCCTTACATTGGTTCAAAGCTTGATAGCGCAGCTTTGCTTTATGAAAAAGCAGCAGAACTATCCAATAATCTTAATGAAAAAATTGAATATTCGGATTTTGCACGCATGTCACTAATTCAAAAGTATTACCTGGCCAGCAAAAATATAGAGGACCTTATGCGTGGTTATGCATTAATTAACCGCTTTGATAGTTTTCCTGAAACAAGTCTCTCCATCCTTTATGAAGCGGCCAAGTCACAAGTAAAACTAATGCCTGAAGAGCCACGGGGTTATATTAACTATTCGCGCTATTATGCTGCAAAGAATAAGTTTAGCAAATCAAGCAAAATGTTAAGTAAAGCCAAAAGTAAAGGTTATTCCAATTGGCCAGAGTATGAGCATTTTGGGGAGGTTGGAGAATTTACTCAATCAAAATCCTACAAGAAGTTAAAATCAAGTTAACTTCGGTTCATTGAACAATAAGAGCCCACTGTACAAAGGCATTACCGCTTCTGTAATTCAGCATAACGGGACCATACTTTTCGCTACCTTCGCTTTGTGAGGCGCATTGTTTCCATACTTCTACTTACCCTCCTGCTGGCCAACTTCATTGGTCCGTACGGTTACTTTGCCTTCAGGGCACTAAAAATCAAACGGGAGATGCGCGCCCTGCTGGCAACCTTACCCGATGAAGAACTTGAGCTCATTATTCTTACCCCTGAAGAATTCAAACGGGCCCGTGTGGAGGAACACGAAATAAAAGTTGACGGCAACATGTTTGACATTGCGCGGGTAGTTGAAAAAGATTCAAAATTTTATGTCTACGGTGTGTACGATGAAGATGAAGACAACCTGCTTTCCCTTCTTGATGCAATGCTCAATAATCTTCAAAATGATTCAGCGCAAACACCACCCTCTTTTTCACTGTTTAGTGTGCTGCATTTTCTACCCGTGCAATTTGATTATCATTTAACCACCTTACCGGAAAAATCTTTATCCCAGACTTATTACAATAAGTCGTTCGTTAATTTCATTTCCTCCATCGACTCACCTCCACCCAAGTCAGTTTAGATCACTCTATCGGATTTCAATCCGACTTTTAAATTTTTGATTTAAATTTTTCATCAACATGAGAATAACACTTATGGTGTGTTTGCTTGTGCTGCATGTATATTCACATGCACAACAAGCAGATACTACCAAACTTCTTGACGAGGTGGTTATTTCGGTTAACCGGTGGGAAGAAAACTTGCGTGAAGTCCCTAACCGGGTAACGAAAATCGATGCCTCGCTAATTCAATTTCAAAATCCGCAAACCGCTGCCGATTTGCTAAGTATCTCCAACCAGGTATTTGTTCAAAAAAGTCAGCTGGGTGGAGGAAGCCCGATGATTCGTGGTTTTGCCACCAACCGGGTATTGCTTGTAGTAGATGGTGTGCGGTTTAACAATGCCATCTTCCGCAGCGGTAATGTGCAAAATGTGATTTCGCTTGATCCGAATATTATCGAAACGTCAGAGGTAATATTCGGCCCGGGCTCGGTGGTGTATGGCAGCGATGCCATTGGTGGTGTGATGGACTTCCATACCCGTCCGGCCCGGCTTTCATCTGATGAAAAGCTCCATTTCGCAGGCAATGCCCTGATGCGCTACTCATCGGCCAATAAGGAAAACACCGGGCACCTGGATGTTAATTTTGGTCTGAAAAAATGGGCCTTTCTCACCAGCGTTACCTATTCAACATTCGATGACCTGAAGCAAGGCTCGAATGGACCCGATGAGTATTTGCGACCAGACTATATGGTGCGCGAAAACGATACTGATGTTGTAAAAACCAATTCAGATCCTCGCGCTCAAGTTCCAACCGGCTACAATCAACTCAACCTGATGCAGAAAATTCGATTTAAACCAAACGCTAACTGGGATTTGAATTACAGTTTTCATCAATCCAAAACCTCACGGTACGATCGTTACGACCGGCTGATCCTGAAAAATAATCAGAACAACTTTGTAAGTGCTGAATGGTATTATGGACCACAGGAATGGTTGATGCATTCCTTTCAGGCAAACTATATTTCACCCACTGTTCTGTTTGATGCCGCCCGGCTAACCGTTGCCTATCAGGACTATTCTGAAAGCCGTCATAACCGCAACCGGAACAACGCCAACCGAAATAACCGATTTGAAAATGTAAAAGCATGGTCGGCAAATTTGGACATGGATAAAAAGATGAGCGAGCAGGTGCAATTGTTTTATGGAGCCGAATTTGTAACGAATAAGGTTTACTCCACAGCTTACCGGTTTAACATTAACACCGAAGCAGAGTCACCCCTCTCAACCCGCTACCCTGATGATTCCGACTGGCGCTCGATGGCTGCTTACCTGAGCATGAAAATAAAACTCGGTGAATCGTGGCTCGCAACCGTAAGCAACCGTTTCAACTACGTGTATACCTATGCGATGTTTGATAATGCGTTTTTTGATTTTCCGGTAGACGAAGCCACTTTGCGCAACAAACAAGTTAATAACAGCCTGGGCCTAATCTACAGTCCTACCGACCGATGGAAAGTATTTGCGAACTTTTCAACGGGTTTCCGCGCACCGAATATCGATGACATTGGCAAGGTTTTCGACTCACAACCGGGTAATGTTGTGGTGCCTAACCCCAACCTTAAACCTGAAACAGCCTATAACTTTGAAATGGGGGCAGCCATTGCCGCCAGCAAAACTTTTAGTTTTGATGTTGGCGCATACTACACCACCATCGACAATGCCATAGCGCGTGCGCCTTTTACTTTTAACGGACAGGACAGCATTGATTTTGATGGAACGCTAAGCCGCGTGTTGGCTTTGCAAAATGTGAATGAATTGTATGTGTACGGCTTTCAGGCTGGTATTGATTGGAAAATTCTTGCTTCGTTACGGCTCACCTCAACGGTCAATATTCAAAAAGGCAAAGAAAAGGATTTTGATTCCGGACTTAACAGCCCACCAACACATGTTGCGCCTACTTTTGGTGCTACCCATGTTGTTTATACGTACAAGAAATTAAGGGCCAATCTTTATGCCACTTACAACGGACAGATTGCTTTTAAAGACTTATCATTCAGTGAGCGTGCCGATACCCATCTTTATGCAAAGGATAAAGACGGGAATCCGTATTCACCTTCATGGTGGACGTTAAATTTCAAAGCATCATATAACGTGATGAAGTACTTTAGTGTTGATGCCGGAATTGAAAACCTTTTTGATAGACGTTATCGTCCCTATTCGTCCGGTATATCCGCCCCGGGAAGAAACTTTATTGTTTCTTTGCGTGGCCGGATTTAACGGATTATTAACAACCCCGTCAGGATGTTAGTATCCCTGACGGGTTACATTGTATGAAAGAAACAAAAGAAATAGCCCGATCAACCAGAAGCCACAGAAAACTTCATCGTTTGTTCGGATCGGCATTGGTTGCATTTTTTTTCATTGTGGCAATAACCGGCTTAATGTTAGGTTGGAAGAAGCATTCAGGTGGTTTGATCCTGCCAAAAACAGAAAAGGGCACATCACCCGATTTAAAAACCTGGCTGAGTTATGATTCATTGCATACGTTGGCCCGAAAAGCGTTACTTGAAAACTTTAACGATGAACGGTCAGCCCGATTGGACAGGATTGATGCGCGCCCCGACAAGGGCATTGTAAAGTTTGTATTTAAAGATCACTTCACCGAAATACAACTTGATGGTGCAACCGGAAAAGTGCTGGCTGTAAACCAACGCACTTCTGATATTATTGAACAAATTCACGATGGTTCTATCCTGGACTTTCTCTTCGACACCTCCAACGGCCAGATCAAACTAATCTATACTACCCTATTGGGCAGTGGGTTGTTTTTGCTATCATTCACGGGCTTTTGGTTGTGGTATAACCCCAAAAGAATCAGGAAACAAAAAAATACCATTACCTGAAATTTGAGATAATCCGGCTAACGTTACTGCCAGATGGATTGTTTAAGGATTTCATCAATCGAGTGGGCATAGGCAAAATGTATTACCCGTATAAGATGATAGGTGCCTAACGCCAGGGCCAGGGTATAGGCAACTCGTTTACTGAATAAATACGATTGAAAAAATTCCCTTCCGGTAACAAGTTCGAGCGGCAATACAATTAACGCTCCGATACATGCTAAAAATGCGAAGGGGCCAAACAAATGGAATGAAAAACTTTTGAACAGATCACCCGAATATAAAAAGACAAATGATTTGGTAATGCCACACCCCGGGCATGGAAAGCCGGTTGCCATTTTAAAAGGACAAAATGACTGAGCTGCTTCAATTGATTCGTGACTGTGAAGCATAATGAAATAAGGAATAGCCAGTGTTGCAAGTGCACCGGCCATTCCATAAAGTTTGCGTCTTGTGCGCGAATTATTTGTAAAGCTTATTGATATCACCTTGTACAATCATAGCGGCCACCATCGGCACAAAAAATCCAAGCACCAGTAATAATGTTGACTGGTCTTTGTTTGTTTCACCTGTTTTTTCATAAACCTTAGGAAGCCCTTCCTTACCTGCCAGGTAATAGAAATATAAGTTTACGGGTAAGCAGCAACCGGCAAAGATGGCAATAGGCTGGGAGATAACTTCCTTCTCTGCTGCGGCATTCAGCACTTGTGCAGCCTTAATGTTCCAGTAAATCAGGTAAAGTCCGCAGGTAATAAAGCCCAGCAAGAGAACGATAATGGGATCGTTTTTAAAATTAGGTATGGGTTGTGCCATGAGCGTTGGGTTTGGTTATGGTTCGGGCAGGTAAATTAGTGGGAAGCACAAGAATATACAACCCTGCTAATGACTTTCTGTTGAAGAGCCATTGGACAAAATGATTATGCATTAACCATCTTCAAAATATCCTCCACATACTCGCGTGTGTTGGATAGCCTTGGCACTTTATTTTGCCCACCCAGTTTACCCCGGTTCTTCATCCAGTTGTAAAATGTTCCGGGTTTCACGCTATGGATTTTCGGGGCCACCAGGGCCAGGTCGTGCGAGCGTTTGGCATCATAGTCACTGTTCACTTGTCGAAGGGCTGAATCAAGAATGTGCGTAAACTCGGCCATATCGTTTGGTGTGGCCTTAAATTCAATAATCCATTCATGCCCACCCTTTTTATTTGCCTCCAGAAACACAGGGCCGGCTGTAAAATTTTCCATAATAGCGCCTGTTGCTTCACAGGCTTTCGTAATGGCTGCCTCTGCATTTTCAACAATTACCTCTTCGCCAAATGCATTAATATAATGCCTTGTTCGTCCTGAAATTTTTATCCGGTAGGGCAACAGGGATGTAAACTTAATGGTATCGCCAATGCTGTATCGCCATAAGCCCGCATTGGTGCTGATAACCATTGCATAATTTTTTCCTAGCTCAACTTCGCTGAGGCGCAATGCTTTTGGGTGTTCCTTATCCAATTCATCCATCGGGATAAACTCATAAAAAATCCCGTAGTCAAGCATGAGCAACATTTCTTCCGAATCGCGCGTATCCTGAATGCCAAAAAAACCTTCACTGGCATTGTAGATTTCCCAATAGATCATGGACGGATCGGGGATCAATTCACGAAACAAGGCACGGTATGGTTTAAACGAAACGGCACCGTGAAAAAATACTTCAAGGTTTGGCCATACTTCCTTGATGTTGGCTTTTGCGGTTAATTCTACAACCCGTTGAATGAGCAGGATTGTCCAGGTGGGCACACCGGCAATATTGGTTACATTTTGTTGTGCCGTTTCCCGGGCAAGCTTTTCAATTTTTTCTTCCCAGTTGCTCATCAGAGCTGTTTCTAGCCGGGGGGTGCGGATAAACTCAGCCCATACCGGCAGGTTTTGCATGATAACGGCTGATACATCGCCATAATACGAAGAGGCAGAAGGGTCGTGTTCGTTTACCTGGTGGCTTCCTCCCACGGCCAGCCCCTTGCCGTCAAAAATTTTAGTGTTGGGATAATTGTTTACAAAAATAGAGATCAGGTCTTTTCCGCCTTTAAAATGGCAGTCTTCCAGTGCTTCCTGTGATACTGGAATAAATTTACTTCGCGCGTTGGTGGTGCCCGATGATTTCGAAAACCATTTTATTTCCGATGGCCACAAAACATTCTGTTCGCCACGCATTTGCCGTTCGATGTAAGGAAACAGGTTTTCATAAGAGTGGATGGGAACTCGTTCGCGGAACATACCGTAAGTTCCAATCGAGCCAAAATCGTATTGTTTGCCAAATGTTGTTCCTTTTGCCGTTTGAATGAGCTTCCTGAAAAGTTCATCCTGCACTTCGTGCGGATATTTCATGAAAAGCTCAATCTGGTGAATGCGCTTTTTCATCACCCACGTCAATATCGAGTTCAGCAATCCCATAGGTATGTGGCAAACTCAAAAATAGACAGAATATCAGGAATAAAAAGTGGAGCTGATTTACCATCAACTGGCCTGAAGGGTTAAGCCCAATCAGGCTTCGTCTGTCCAGGTATCGGTGTTTTGCGTTACTACCTTGGCCCTGCGCAGTTCAAAATTCTGGCCTAGATATACCTTGCGCACCTGGGGGTCGCTGGCGAGTTCTTCCGCTGTTCCGGATTTGAAAAGTTTGCCATCAACCATCAGGTAGGCACGATCGGTAATGGAAAGTGTTTCGTCTACGTTGTGGTCGGTAATCAATATGCCGATGTTCTTGCGCTTCAATTTCGCAACAATGGATTGAATCTCTTCAACAGCAATAGGGTCAACCCCCGCAAAGGGCTCATCGAGCAATACAAAGTGGGGATCAACTGCGAGTGCACGGGCAATCTCGGTCCTTCTTCGTTCACCTCCCGATAAGGACATGCCCAGGTTTTTTCTAACCTTATGCAAACTAAACTCGTCAATGAGCTCGTCCACTTTTTGCATGCGTTGCTGTTTGGTGAATGGCCGCATCTCCAACACCGACATGATGTTTTCTTCAACGGTTAACTTTCTGAACACCGATGCCTCTTGCGCCAGGTAACCAATACCTTTGCGGGCGCGTTGGTACATGGGCAGTGCGGTAATGTCTTCCTGGTCTAAGAATATTTGTCCTTCGTTCGGCTTTATCAACCCAACAATCATATAAAACGATGTTGTTTTACCGGCACCGTTAGGCCCGAGCAAGCCTACAATTTCGCCTTGTCCAACCTGCACCGAAACGTGGTCAACCACCGTTCGGCTTTTATATTTTTTTACCAGGCTTTCCGCCCGAAGGATCATTTGCTTAGTCATCAAACTTTATGTCTTTTATCCGCAGTTGTGTGCTGGTATTTCCGTTAAATACATTTTCCTCTATGGTAAATGCTACCTTAAAAAGACTTCCATCAGCCAAACGTTCGTAGTATCCGGCAAGGTCGAAGCCTACAGCCTGAAATACATTTTCGTTTCCCTCCTGGCCTGCCAAAAACCTGATGTGCTTTTCCTTAAAAGTTGAGAGCGAGCTGACCACGTATACGTGGCTTGCTTCGAAAAGGGGCTTTTGGTTTTCAGGACCAAATGGAGCCATTTGTTTTAAGACGTTCAAAAACCTTGGGGTAATCTTATCAAACAAAACCGGCACGTCTATTTCAATAACCGGTGTAAGCATTTCTTCTGTAATTGATTGCGCCACCACCTCTTCAAATCGCTCCTGAAAAGCTTTGAGATTTTGGGCTTGCATGGTTAAACCTGCAGCATATTTATGGCCACCAAATTTCTCGAGTAAATCGCTGCAACTTTCCATGGCCTCGTACAAGTTAAAACCATTAACGCTGCGTGCCGAGCCGGTTATTTTGCTGTTTGATTCTGTTAAGATCACGGTGGGCCGGTAATACTTTTCAATGCAACGAGCAGCAACTATGCCAATTACACCTTTATGCCATGTGTTTTTAAACAACACCGTTGATTTTGCTTTCCGAAGATTCTCATCGGCCTCGATCATAGCAAACGCTTCTTCGGTTATGTTGCTGTCAAACTCCCTGCGCAGGTCGTTGTTCACGTTAATGGCTTTTGCCCGTTCCAAGGCCTCCTGCTCAGTACGTGCTGTTAACAAATCAACAGCAGCGCTGCCGTGGGCAACGCGCCCGGCAGCATTTATGCGTGGCCCAAGGGTAAACACCACGCCCGATACATCCAGGACGTTTCGTAGTTGCGTGGTTTCCTTAAGGGCTTTCAATCCTGGTATAGGATTATCGTTCAACTTCTTCAGCCCATAATAAGTAAGTATGCGGTTCTCTCCGGTTATCGGTACAATATCCGAGGCAATGCTTACTGCAACCAGGTCTAAAAATTCAAAAACTTCTTCCTCCCGCTTGTGCTTACGTGCAAATGCCTGAATCAACTTAAAGCCTAAACCACACCCGCTTAAGTCCGTGTAAGGATAATTGCAATCCTTTCGTTTCGGATCCAACACGGCTACAGCATTCGGGATTTTTTCATCGGGCAAGTGATGATCACAGATAATAAAATCAATGCCTTTGTGATTGGCCAACATCACCATCTCGGAAGCCTTAATGCCACAGTCGAGCGCGATAATAAGTGTATAATTATTTTCTTCAGCCCATTCAACACCGGCTTGCGAAATCCCATAACCTTCTTTGTTCCTGTCGGGAATGTATATTTCACACTCCTCATGAAACCTGTGCAGGTAGTTGTACACTAACGAAACAGCTGTGGTTCCATCGACATCATAGTCGCCATAAATAAGGATTTTCTCGTGCTGCACGATTGCACGGTGCAGGCGCTCAACAGCGCGATCCATGTCTTTCATCAAAAAAGGATCATGCAACTGATCAAGCGATGGCCGAAAGTATTTTTTTGCACTTTCAAGATCAGTGATGCCGCGCTGCAATAAAATAGTGGTTAGGTATGGGTTTAGATTAAGTGTTTTACCTAACGTTTCAATGTGCTCTTTTGGGGGAAGAGGTTTATGGGTCCACTTCTTCTCCATGCTTCATTGGTTCATTTCAAAAGTTAGTGCCCCATCTTTGCCGCGTGTGCCATTGACACCATACGCCCCGGGCGAGCCATCTTTTCCGTTTTTGCGTGATGGCCCTAAGCCAGCTGAGCCAGCATACCCGCCCCGGCCACCTTGCCCGGCTTTGCCGCTGTAATTCTTATAAATAATTTTTGAGCCAATCCACTCACGGATAACATCGGCATTCACACTGCTGATCACCAGGTTTCCGGCAGGGCCACCATCACCGCCCCGGCCACCATCGCCTCCGTTGGCACCATCGCCTCCGTTGCAATGTACTGTGCCGGGGCTTCCATCTCCACCTTTGCCCCCGGCACCACCATCGCCTCCGTTGCCCCCTGAAAGATCAAAGATGAGTTTACCCTTTATGTGCAACTCATTCACATAAAAAAACAAGTTGGATCCGGGGCCGCCTGAAAGGCCTGCTGTTCCATTTGTGCCCTCTGTACCATCGCGGCATGGGCCAACCGAAGAGTTTCCGTTACGCCCGGGTCGACCCGGCTGACCGTGAAGGCCTACGCCTGAAATCACACAGTGATTACCGATTATGGCAACTTTGGTACGGATGAAGTTTTCACGCTTCAGTTCATTTAGTATAATGCGTGACGAGTCCATCATAATTAATGTATCGGCCACGATAATGTCCGATTGATGGTCGAGTTCGAAGTGTTCCCCGGGTTTGATTACCAGTTTATCCACACGCACCTGTGCCCATGAAATGCAAACCATCCCTAAAAACACACCTAATAACCCCGATCGTTTCATCGCACAAACCTCTTCAAAGTTCATCAGATATAAAACAAAAAAGCAGCATCGGAAAAGATGCTGCTTTTCAAATATAAGGGATATATTATTCTTCTACTCTGTCTTTGGCTTTTCGGCCGTTACACCCTCCAAAACCTCTTTAATTTCTGTGCGCTGGCCATCGCGGTAGGGCACAATCCAGGCATCTTTCACGCCCATTTCACGCATATATTTCTTGAACTGGTCAGCCTCCCAATAGTCGCGGAAAATACCAATGGTAATACGCTGAGGTTCGCTATCCTTAGCCTCGCCACCAAAGTTTGGATTGTTATCGAAGTATTTCTGAAGATCCTTATTTTTGAACGCACCCACCTGCACTCGAAACACAACACCTCTTGAAAAATCCATCGGGTTGATTTTCGGATTTTCTTTAAGCTGGGCAATTTCTGCTCGTGCTGCAGATAGTTGGCCACGCATTTGCGAAAGTTGATCTTCCAGTTCAGCAATGCGCGCATCTTTGTCGCTCATGCTTTTTTGCAAATCGGTTACGCGCCTGTTAAGTGTGGCAACCTGGTTGTCAGCACTTTGTTTATCCTCCGTAAACTGTTTAAGGTTAGCGGGGCTTTTGGCGTATTCCTTGGCTTTTTTCTTCCACTCCTTTTTTTCCTGCTTGGAGAGCTGGGCGAAAGTTTGCGTGCCCGCAAAAAGTAAAGCCATACAGAAGAGTAGTGTAATCTTTTTCATGGGTATCGTTTAAAAAGTTTAATAAAGGTATGAAATATTTTGAAAATCCTAATTTTCAGAGGGTTCCGACCATTTTACCAGGCTGTACCCACGCATCAAACTGCTCGGATGTGAGCAGGCCCAATTCGATAGCTGCCTCGCGCAAGGTCTTGTTTTCCTTATGGGCTTTCTTGGCAATCTTAGCTGAATTTTCATAGCCGATATGCGTGTTCAATGCTGTTACCAGCATCAGTGAATTTTCAAGGTGCTGTTTGATTACGGGGTTGTTGGGCTCAATACCTTCTGCACATTTGTCATTAAACGATACACATGCATCGCCCAGCAACCGTGCCGATTGAAGTACATTGGCAGCGATAACCGGCTTGAAAACATTCAGTTCAAAATGGCCTGTAGCGCCTCCGATGGAAACGGCCACATCGTTACCCATTACCTGTGCACACACCATGGTTAATGCCTCGGGCTGTGTAGGGTTTACCTTGCCCGGCATAATGGATGAACCCGGTTCGTTATCGGGTATAATTATTTCGCCAATGCCGCAACGGGGGCCTGAACTGAGCATGCGAATGTCATTGGCAACTTTCATCAACGCTACCGATGCACGCTTTAAGGCTCCGGAAAGTTCAACCATAGCATCGTGCGCGGCCAGTGCTTCAAATTTGTTTGGAGCGGTTATAAAAGGATATCCCGTTAACTCAGCAATCATTTTTGCTACCAAAACATCGTAATCTTTTGGTGCATTCAATCCAGTACCTACTGCCGTTCCACCAAGCGCCAGTTCACGTACCATTTCCAACGCATTGTTAATGGCCCTTATGCTGTTGTCGAGTTGTTGTACGTAACCCGAAAATTCCTGGCCCAGGGTAAGCGGGGTAGCGTCCATGAAATGAGTGCGCCCGGTTTTTACAATGTCTTTATATGCGGCAGATTTTTTGGCCAGTGTATCCCTTAGTTTTTTCATGCCCGGCAACGTAACTTCCACCACCAGCTTGTAGGCAGCAATGTGCATGGCGGTAGGGAAGGTATCATTTGATGATTGCGATTTGTTCACATCATCATTCGGGTGCAGAACTTTTTTCTCGTCCGCTAGTTTGCCTCCGCTGATAACGTGCGCACGGTAAGCGATCACCTCATTTACATTCATGTTGCTTTGTGTTCCCGAACCGGTTTGCCAGATGACTAGTGGAAACTCTCCGTCCAGTTTACCGGCAAGAATTTCATCGCAAGCCTTGCCGATGAGATCTTTTTTTTCAGCTGATAAAACCCCGAGTTCATGATTCGCCATAGCTGCTGCCTTTTTTAAATAGGCAAAAGCATAGATAATTTCTTTGGGCATGCTGGCCTCAGGACCGATTTTAAAGTTGTTGCGCGAGCGTTCGGTTTGGGCTCCCCAGTATTTATCGGACGGTACTTTTACTTCGCCCATGGTGTCATGTTCAATGCGGTAACTCATATAAATAATGTTTAATAAAATCCTGATTTCAAAGGTAGAAAAGATAAGATACAAAAAGCCGGTTGTTGATCCCGGCTTTTTGCTGATTACACCCGCTAATTATTTCGCTTCAACTCTGTGCCCTTCTTGAAATACTTGTCTTCGTCAAACTCGTCATCGCTGAGGGGTTTGGGCATTACACCTACTTCGAGAATTTTAAATTCTGTTCTCCGGTTTCGCGCGCGGCCTTCCGGGTTATCGGTACCATCGGGGTTGGTGTTGCGTGCAATCGGCACTTCTTCACCATAGCCTTTTGCCACCAAACGGTCGGGGGCAATGCCTTTTGAAATAAGGTATTTCACAGTAGACTCTGCGCGGTTCTTAGAAAGCTCGTAGTTGTAAACCAGTGAACCTATACTGTCGGTGTGCGAACCCATTTCAATTTTTATCTCGGGGTTATCAATCAAAAGCTGAACAAGTTTATCAAGTTCTTTTGCGGCATCCGCACGAATGTCATACTTGTCAAAATCGAAATAAATATTTTCCAGCCTGAATATTTTGTTGATCTCGATTTTATCGAGGATCATCAAGGTATCCAGCGTAATGTTGGTAACTAAGTCTTTTAGTGTTGCCGGATCAACCGATTTGCCTTTGGTTGTATAAAGCTGGCGCTTTACCAGGTAGCCGTCCGTTTCACCAATCAAATTATAATCTTCGTTTTCATACACACGAAATAAAAACTTACCATCGTTGCCGGTAACATAATCCTGCATAACATCACCTTGCATGTCGACAAGCGAAACCCTGACATTTGGTAAAATCTGTAAGGTGCTGTCGGTAATCGGGGTATAGGTAACACCCGCCAGGAAGTAGTTCACTACCTTCAGGTTGGGGTCTTCGTTTACAAAAGTATAGATATCGTCATCTCCTTTTCCACCCTCACGGTTGGAGGTAAAGAAGCCACGATCAGGACGGAATAAAAATATTCCAAAATCATCGGCCGGTGAGTTCATCGGTTCACCTAAGTTTTCGATTGTTGTTTTGCCGCTGGCGCGTTTCACTACAAACAAATCGAGCCCGCCAAAACCCGGGTGCCCATCGGATGCAAAATAAAGTTTACCGTCTTCCGACACATAAGGGAACAATTCATTGCCTGCTGTGTTAATTTCAGGGCCAAGATTCCTTACGCGTGAAAACCTGCCGCGCGAATCCATTTGTGCGGAATATAAATCGATGCCGCCATATCCGCCCGGCCGATTAGAGGCAAAGTAAAGTGTGCGGCCATCGGGCGCAAAAGCCGGTGAGGAATCCCAGCTGTTGTGGCGTGCCACCGCATCGTACTCGTCTTTAAATTGGGTATTGATGTTTAAGCGTTGAGGTTCTCCCCATACGCCATTTCTGAAACGTGACAAGTAAAGGTCTACATCTGCTCCGCCCTTTTTCTTACGGGTGTTGCCCATGGCAAATACCATGGTACGGCCATCGGGCGTAAAGGTAGCGCAGCCCACATTTCGTAAATCATCGTTAATACCTTGCGGCAAAGGCTGGATGGTTGTTACGTCAACATTGGCACCGCGTGTGGCTACCTTAAAGAGCGCGGTGAACGGCTTGCCTTCGGCTTCGTAGATTTTACCGTTGCCACGGGATGATGTAAAATACAATTCGTTGTTTAAGTAAGCAGGCGCATATTCGCTTGCAGGCGTATTTAACAGTTCCAGGTTCCTGACTTTATAATAACTTCCCCTTTCGCGTAATTTTTCAAGCGAGGCTAAACCATTGAGTTCAACTTGTGCCCGATCCTTAAGTTTTTCGTTTGAAGTGCGCTTGATCAGTTCTTCCAACTGCTTGCGTGAGTCGTTGTATTTTGTGTTGGCCTTGAGCGATTGGGCGTAGTAAAATTGAACAGAATCTTTATCAACACCGGCACCACCGGCTTTGGCATAATAGGTTTCAGCTTCTTTTATGCGGTTAGAAAGCCGGTAGGATTCACCAACGAAATAATTGGCCTTGGCTGGTTCTTTCGGCTTGCTTTTGTTGAAAAGGTTGATGGCGTTTTGGTACTCACCTCGCATAAAGGCCTTGGTGGCCTTTTTCTCCACGCTACAGCCGATTACGAGCATCCCTAACCCAACAAATAACAGTAACCTCATATATGAACGACTAAGCGTTAAAACTACAAAAAAAACAATATTCAGCGTTCTATATCACGGCAGCGGGCAGGTAGCGTTTTAACCAAGTTTCATTTGCTTTGCGCATCCAGTCCGAAAGAAGCCTACCTTTGGTAGGCACCGTATTGTCCATTACAATCGTTTCACTGTTCCATAATCCTTCCTCATGCGTTTTTTTTAAATCGGCCATGGCGACCGGCATTACTTGATGATTAACTAAAAACATTACGGTTGTCCTGTTAAGCAAATCGACCTGAAGTTGGTTGCACAACTGTCGTACAACGGCTACCGAACTATCAATTGAACACCCGCTTGCACCAGTGTTGGATTCATCAACCGCCAACACAATAAAATGATCGTGCAAAACGGCAAACGATGATTTTAGGGGTTGGTTATGCGCACTCCATTGGCTTGTAAACGCGTGGAGTGTAGTTGAAATTGTGTTTTGTTCCTGCGCAGTAAACTTACGTGTGGATTGATAGATCCAAACACGGGCTGAATCTGGCAGGGTATTGAAGGGTACGAACATCTCTTTCTTATCTTAATTTTCTATGATAATAATCCTCGAACATGCTCCAGGGCCGCGTGGCCCCGTGTACTCATCCATCGCTACGCCCAATCCGCACTTCCCTCTCCAGGCCAAAGATTGGCCGAGGCGCTGTTTGAGTACACTGAAATTAAATTTCTCCAACAATCTATAAACCTTTCGCCTCCGCGATAAGTTCGGCCAGATCTTTTACTTTAACATCGGCTTCCCGCTCCTTCGTCTTAACACCATCTGTCATCATAGTCAGGCAGAAAGGACAGGCAACAGCGATGGTGGTAGCACCTGTTGCGAGGGCTTCTTCGGTGCGCTCAGTGTTAATTTCTTTCTTTCCGCTTTCTGCATCCTTAAACATCTGCGCTCCTCCTGCTCCACAACACAGTCCGGTTGTGCGACAGCGTTTCATTTCCACCAGGTCAGCATCCAGTGCCTCCAGCACTTCACGCGGGGCCTCATAAATATTATTGGCGCGCCCCAAATAGCAGGAATCATGATAGGTGATTTTCTTTCCTTTGAAGGATTGTCCTTCCGCCATTTTTATTTTTCCAGATGCAATTAATTCCTGAAGAAATGTGGCGTGATGAATCACTTCATAGTTGCCACCAAGTTCGGGGTATTCATTTTTTATTGTATTGAAGCAATGGGGGCAGGCTGTTACGATTTTCTTTACTCCGTATCCATTTAACACCTGAATATTATTCATGGCCTGCATCTGAAAAAGAAATTCATTGCCGGCACGCCTGGCCGGATCTCCCGTGCATGTTTCTTCTGTACCCAGTACAGCAAACTTTACGTCTACGGCATTTAATATTTTCACAAAGGCTTTGGTAACGCGTTTGTACCGATCGTCAAACGATCCGGCACATCCAACCCAAAAAAGTATTTCAGGTGTTTCTCCTTTCGCGGTAAGCTCAGCAAGTGTAGGTACGTTCATTCCGTTATAATTTATACTCCGAATTGTTGAAGATGGTGATCAAGGTGTTTGTACTGTCCCCGTGCCCATTCTTCAGGTGCTAATTTTCCGAAAAATGGATTGGGGTGTGTGGTGCACTTTTGCGGACCACCTTCTGAAAATGCCTTGATGTGTTCAATCAGTGTTTTTTTTTCTTCTTCAAATATTTTTTGATCAGCCACGATCAATGTTTTATCCGTGGGGCTGTTTTTAGGATGGGGCTTGGCTCCGAAAAAAGTTTCCTTCACCATCCAGCCCAGCAGAATACCGAGTACACTTCGCTTAGGTTTTTCCAGTCCGCGCGCAATACGAAGCAATTTGGAACAGTGTGCAAGCATTTGCGCTACATCCATCTTACCCCATAACCGTTGCGTTTCAGGCGTTAGCTTTTCAATCCGGTTAAGGATTTCCTGTGAATCGTTCCGATCAAAAAGATTTTTCATGATTAATCTTTAGCCCAGTTAAACCTGTCGCTGGGTGAAAATTTCCATGGAGCAAAATTCGTTTCAATGTTTTGAAACATAGAATTCCATGAAGCGGGCGAGCCGGATTCTTCCATAGCCACATATCTTCTCATCTCCAGAATAATTTCGAGTGGATTAATCATTACCGGACAAGCCTCCACACAAGCATTGCAACTTGTGCAGGCATTAATTTCTTCTTTGGTGATGTAATCACCCAACAGCGATTTACCATCGTTTAATCCCGCTCCGCCCGATGCCATGCTTTTTGAAACTTCTTCTACACGATCGCGCGTGTCCATCATAATTTTTCGTGGTGATAGTTTTTTACCGGTAAGGTTAGCCGGGCACTCGGATGTACATCGTCCACACTCCGTACACGCAAACGCAGCCATAAGATTTATCCGTGAAAGGTCATTAACATCTTTTGCTCCAAATCTTCCGGGTTCTGCAGGTGGTGTTGCCGCAACCTCAGCAAGGCCGAGCATAGACTTTACTTCATTTGTTACTACCGGCATATTATTGGCATGGCCCTTCGGTTCAAGCTTAGCAAAATAGGTGTTGGGAAAAGCCATGAAGATATGCAGGTGCTTGGAGTAGGTTACATACACCGCAAACCCCAGAATACCGACAATATGAAACCACCATGCTGCTCGTTCAACAATTATAAGCGTTGAGGTATTGAGGTTTTGAAGGATGGGGGCCAACTGGCTGCTAAAGAAGAGGGTGCCAGTCGAAGTGTAGTGCGCATCTCTGGCTTGAAGGATTTGATCGGCAGCATTCATAAAGAGAATGGCGAACATCAAAATAATTTCTACTACCAGAATCAGGTTGGCATCGAGGCGGGGCCAACGCGTCATTTCAGCCGACCAGAACCTGGGTACCTTAAGAATATTTCTTCTGATAAGGAAAAACACACACGACAAGAGAACGGCAATAGCAAGAAATTCAAAGACGTTCATCAGCACCGGGTAGACTGAACCAAGGTAAGGCGCAAACACCCGATGTGTTCCGGCTACCCCATCAATGACAAACTCGAGCACTTCCAGGTTTATAACCAGAAATCCGACATATATGAACAGGTGAAGAATGGCTGGCACTAAACGCTTGAACATTTTTTTCTGTCCGAAGGCCACCAAAATCATGTTCTTCCATCGCAATGAAGTATCGCCTGTTGTCGGGATTACTTTTCCCAGTTGAATACCTGAACGAATCAAGAGTATGCGTTTGCGGATAAAGTATGCAAACACCAGAAAGGCCAGAATAAATACAACCTGTTGAATCATGCGTGATAGTTAATTCCCAAAATCCTGAAATCCAAAAATACAGCCCGGTTTTGCACCGAATCTAAAAATACATACTTTTGTGCCCCCTGAATAATGCTCAGGGCAGATTTATCCCGGTGACGTAGCTCAGTTGGTAGAGCAAAGGACTGAAAATCCTTGTGTCGGGGGTTCAATTCCCTCCGTCACCACAAACCTCAGTAACTTACTGGGGTTTTTTTATGCCTTATTTTGTATACATCCTGCAAAGCCAAATCAACCAATCCTTTTATAAAGGACATACTGATGACCTCATACGAAGGCTGACTGAACACAACTCCGGAAAGGTTACATATTCGAAAAAATTCAAACCCTGGAACCTTGTGTGGTGTACAACAAAACCCACTAAAAAAGAGGCCTACGGACTGGAGCTAAAACTCAAAAACCTCTCGAATGAAAGGTTAATCGAATTCATGATAAAATACCCATCCCATCACCACGCCTTGCTCGTTTCGGTTCAACCCTGACGTGGCTACCGCCAGTCAGGGTGCTGACCGAAGCGTCAGCATTCCCTCCGTCACCACAAACCTCAGTAACTTACTGGGGTTTTTTTATGCCTTATTTTGTATACATCCTGCAAAGCCAATCCATTAATCACCCGTAGCCTAAGGGACGCACCCATCTGTTGTTGGTTTGCCGTTTTTTGTGGCTAATTTTCCAAACTGATGCCCCTATAATGTTTGAAGGTTTGTCGAATGAAATAATAGCGCGCACTGCGGCCACTTACCTGGCGGAAACCATAATTGCCCTGGTGGTCGCCATTGCTTTTGTGTATTTCAGTTACGTTTACAGAAGGCGTTTTATGAAAACCTGGGCGTGGAGCTTTGGTTTTTTTTCCCTGGCCGCATTTTCGCTGGGGTTTAGTACGCTATACGGCTACAATAAGAATGACGGTATCCGACTGGTGGCTTCATTCTTGTCGCAATGTGGAATATTCCTACATGCATTCTTCCTGATTATCGGGCTTCAGGAAATCATCCGAAAAAAATCTTTTAAGCGATCCTTTATTATTGGTTCGGCAGCCCTTATAGCGGGTATTAGCTTTGTAACGATTTGGGCATATTATGATACCCCGGGTACAGAAGGATCACTTAACCGCTACTTGTTGCGGGTTGGCCTGAGGTACCTTGTTATAGCGGCAAGTTTTCTTGCGGCCGGTATTATAGCCATGCAAAGCCCTGTTTTTACGCGTGGCATTGGCCAGCGTATACTGGTTATTTCCTTTTTCTTATACGGCCTAACCTATAGCTACTACTTTTCGGTGGCTGTCTTTAATTACCTGGGTCATGCGTTCCGTTTCCCATTCTTCTTTGGCATGGTTGAACTGGTATTGATTACCCTGGCCGGCCTGGGCATGGTGGTTTGGTTGTTAGAAGATGAGCGTGAACGTTTAAATAAATTAAACAAAGAACTGGACAGCTTTATGTACAGCACATCGCACGACCTGCGCTCGCCCATTGCATCCATTTTAGGAATAACCAATGTTGCCCGGCTTGAACTTACTGATGAAACTACGTTGCGCTACATGGGCATGATTGAAGAGCGTATAAAACGACTTGATTCGGTAATTACCGACATCCTCAAGTTATCGCGGAGCAAGAAGCTTGATCTGAAAATCGAAACCATTGATTTCAATAACCTCCTTAAAGATACCATTGCCGATGTAAAGTTTAATCAAAATGCACCTTCTATTGAACTTGACTATGCGGCCGATCCGGAAAATATATTTAGTTCCGACTATGCCCAAATGAAAATTATCCTGGGCAACCTGATCTCAAACGCAGTTAAATACCACAATATCCATCAGCCCAAACCAATTATCCGCGTTGCTTTTAAACGCACCGGGCGCAATGTGGAAATAATTGTTGAAGACAATGGCCGGGGAATACAAAAGGAGGCTTTACCTCGGATTTTCGAAATGTTTTACCGGGCAGAAACCAAAGTTGAAGGCACCGGACTTGGTTTGTACATTGTAAAAGAAGCGTTGTTAAAAATTAATGGAAGTATTTCGGTTAACTCAGAGTATGGGCAGGGCACCACGTTTACTATAACCTTGAGCAACGCCTGATTATTTAAAATGCTTGAGGCGGATGATTTCTTCCTGTGTTAAAAATCGCCAGTGGCCACGGGGCAAATCCTTTTTATCTAATCCTGCATAAACCGAGCGGTCAAGGCGAACAACAACATATTCGAGTTTCTCAAAAATCCTGCGCACCACCCTGTTCCAACCAATGTGCAACTCAATACCCACGGTTTTACCATCGTCAGACACAATGGCCAGGTCATCAACCACCGCACGGCCTTCTTCCAATTGAACACCATCCATTATTTTCTGAAAATCATTTTTCGTGAGCGGGCGATCCAACTCAACCTTGTAGATTTTTTTTACATTGTAGGAAGGGTGCGAAAGCTTATCGGCCAGGTCGCCATCGTTGGTAAACAACAACAAACCTGTTGTATTTCTGTCGAGGCGGCCAACGGGGTAAACACGTTCTTTTACGGCATTGCCAATAATGTGCATCACGGTGTTCCGCTCCTGCGGATCCTTGGTTGTGGTGAGGTAACCCTTTGGCTTGTTCATTAAAATGTACACGGGTTTTTCTGCGCGCAACACGCGGCCCTCATAACGCACTTCATCGCGGGCACCTACCTGAAAACCCATTTCCGTAATTACTTTTCCATTCACAGAAACCAAACCCATCTTAATCAACTCATCTGCTTCACGCCTGGAGCAAACACCACTGTTGGCGATGTAACGGTTAAGTCTGTACTTGCCAGTCTGGCTGTTAATGGTTGGTGTCTCTTGCTTCTTTGTCGAATGCTTTCCCGGTCCTAACCTTCCGGATGATTGCTTGTTAAAAAACCCGCGTGGCTTTGTTTCTCGCCTTTCATTGGGCTTTTCTGTGTTTGTTGAAAAGCCCGGCCCTGTTTTCGTAAACTTCTTGCCGCGACCCGTTTTATCAGGTTTTCGATAAGAGGATTTAGTGCCCTCGCTGTCGAATCGCTTTTTTTCCTCAAACGATTCCCCTTCTGATTTTCGAAAAGATGATCGCTTATCAAACTTTGGTTTTCCCGCAAACGGCTTTTCTCCCGATCGTGTTGATGGGCCCTTGTCAAATTTCTTGAACGGTTTTTTTGGTTCGTCTTTATCGAACCTTCGCTTACCTTCCTCTTTGCTTGATTTCCGAAACGATGGTTTACCAGAAGATGTTGATCTTCCTGGGGGGCGCTCCTGACGGGAGGCTCCGCGCTTGCCCCGGGAGGGGCCGGAAGAATCACGCTTGCGCATCGGTATCTTTTAGGTCGGTGCTTTCCCCAATGATATTAATTTCGGTTGTAAAATCTTTGGGCACCGGAAGGTCAGCCAGTTCATTGATGCCAAAGTACTCCATAAATTTTGCAGAGGTGCCGTACAGCATAGGGCGCCCAATAGTTTCGCCTTTACCTTTAATCTCTACTAATCCTTTGTCCAATAATTTCTGAACGGCATAGTCGCAATTCACACCACGAATATTTTCCACTTCTGTTTTCGATATGGGCTGCTTGTAGGCAATAATGGCCAATGTTTCCATGGCCGATGTAGACAGTCGCTTTTTCGATTGTTGCTTAAGCAAAATGCCGATACTTGACTGGTACGCAGGCTTGGTTAAAAACTGGTACCCGCCATTGGCTTTGTTTAGTTGGAAAGCAAATTCATCAGAGGCAAATTTTTCTTCCAGGCGAACAATGGCGTTGGCAATATCCTCTTCGGGCACATCTGCATTAAACATTTCCGACAGGCAGGCTTTTATATCGGCAACTTTTACCGGGGCTGGTGAGCAGAAGATCAGGGCCTCAATATGGTTTTGAAGAAAATCCATGTTAGTCTTTCTTCATCATTTTAGCTTCAATGGATTGCGTGGTATGGGGCACTGCAATCAATCTTTCTTTTGGAATTAATTTTCCGGTAACGGAGCATATGCCATACGTGCCGTTCTTAATGCGAACAAGGGCATTCTCCAGGTTGGTAATATACTTCTGTTGACGAGCCGCAAGCTGGCTTAAGTTTTCCTTCTCGGCTGTTTCTGCACCGTCCTCTAAAACCTTAGTGTTTCCTCCCGAGGTAGCATCGGTACCTTCATCGTTGTTACGGTTAAGTGTTTCCTTCAGGATTTTGTATTCACCACGGGCCTTTTCCAGCTTTTCGTTGATAAGACTTTCAAACTCCTTTAGCTCTTCTTCAGAATAACGGGTTTTGTCTTCCGAAACAGAAATTTTGTTGGCCGGCTTGTGGGCAATAGGCCGCTGTGTGAGGGGTGGGAAAAAAGTTGGGTTTAGCAACGATGGCCTATCGGCAGGTTTAGCGGCAGGTTTCTTGGCCACAACCTTCTTTTCAACAGGTTTGGCTACCACCTTTTTAGCCGCCTTAACGGGCTTCTTAGCTACAGGCTTAGCTGCTTTTTTGGGCGCAGGCTTTTTGGCTGCTTTTTTAGCTTTTGCGGGGGTCGCTTTCTTAGCCTTAGCTTTTGCCTTAACAGTTGATTTCTTTGCTGCTTTGGCTGTTTTCTTTGCTTTTGCCATAAATTTTTCCTGTTTAAAAAGTTGCGTCCGCCCGGTTGAATCCGGTCGGTCGGTGCCATTTTTTGGACGGGCAAAAATACAGGGTGGGGGGTAAAACAAAAAATAAAGGGGGGTTTATTACCACGTTTGAAATCCCAACCTCTTCTATCGGGCAGCAATCACAACACGCTTTCGATATGTTTCCACCAAGCCTGTATTGTCAAACAACTCAAACCACACTACGTAATAACCTGGCCGAGCCTTGGTACCATCATCACGATCACCATCCCAACGAAAAAAACCTTTTGTTGCTAGGGTTTGATTGTTCGCCAGTTGCTTGATTTCACGACCTTGCTGATCAAGAATTTTTATGTTGGCCACACGCCCACCGCGATCAAAGTCATACCGTATCTCGGTGAAATCCGGCTGACCGTATAACGGAACAAAAATTTCGGGTTCAATTTTTACTTCGCCCGTTACAGGTTGAGTATTGCCTGCATTTGAATTGGCATAGCCCGGTGTGGCAAAATTTTCTGTTGAGGCTGCTGACTTCCAATTGTTGGGATCGTTGCTGTTGCCCTCCGCATAAATCCGTTCCAACGAAACGCCTTCTTTGTCGCGCAGAAAAACAGAATGAAAGTTCTGTTCATAACGCATGTTGTCAATGGTTACGCCTGATGGATTTACCAGGCTTGCAGACCCTTCCCTGTCGGGGAAAGAAGGCAGCGAAGAAACACGAAATAAATTGCCTTGCGAAGATTTTGGATAATGCGCCCGAATGGTAGCGGGATCAGTTGTAAATGCGAGTTTGTATGACGGGGGCAACAACAAATCATCCGTTGTAACAACTTTCAAATTGGTGGGTAGTCCGTTCTCAACATTTCCAATCTGCCAGTTCTTCAGGTTAATAAACTTGTTCGATCGGTTAAGGATTTCAATAAAGTCAACACCAAATGGCCGTGGGTTAAAAAGCAGTTCATTAATAACAACATCACCTTGTTGTGCATCTTCAGGAAAGCCAAAGCTCACTGAACGAAAGTTTTCCTGGAGGAGATTGCCACTGCAATCGCGGATGTTCGCAACAGTTATGGTATAGGTTTGCTGTGGAGAAATAGGGGCGCCCAGTTCGAGGAGAAGTTCGCGTAAACGGGTTGAAGAAAATGAGACTGACATTACCTCAAGAGTCGGAGAGATAATAAAGTCGGTGACTAATGGGAGATCAGCTTCTAGTTTTTCGTCAAACCCGATTTTAATTTGTGTGGGTGAGGTGGGAATGGCATATACCAATTTCGGTCCCGTGAGGTCGGGCTTTGATGCTTTAACAGAATTTTCTTTACCGGGCGTTCCGCCTGAAGGATGTTCCGAGGCGACCCAATTCTCTTCTTCGGCACATGTATTTTCTGTATCAATTAACTCCAGCGTCCATCCGCCTTGCCGCTTGTCATCGTCCTTATACCAGGCATCTGTGTAATCAGCATAGTCAATCACCGCGTTACCGGGATCGCGCAATAACAGATTATCCCCACTGTTATTCAGTGTGGGAAAATTGGAAACACCTATCACCGATCCGAAAGTCGAAAACAAAGAGGCTGAAGTATTTGGTGTAATAATTACAAAGGCGCCCGGTTGCAAAATGAAATTTGGAAGCGTTGCAGTTGATGATGGATCGGAAAATTTCCAGCCCACCAGGTTAACCGGGTTGCCGCTGCGGTTATACAACTCAACAAATTCTGCTTCGGGCAAACCGATAACCGGATTTGGGTCTGGAAAGAGTTCGGTAAAAATTACATCCTTGTGCTGCACAGGTAAGGATTGAAAAAAGAAAAAATCAGCATTTGCAGATGTAATGGCATTGGCTGAAATGTCCTTCACGTTACTCACCGTTAACTGACAGGTAATGCCGTTGGGAAAAGAATTGGAAAAGGTTAACCGAACGGTTCGTTCATTGGGTTGCAAAAGAGCAGTTTGAGGCTGACCCACATTATTGTTAACTGAATAGTTAGCTGGTGTTTGTGCAGTGAAAGGATCAACCCTTTCATTAAAAAATACGTCCAGTACATTAGCGGTTAATGCATTTACCGAAAGAATTAAAGGAGGTTCGGTATCCTGTACAATATCGCCAACATAAAAGTTATCGAAGAAGTGGCGGTTGAAAAACGATGATGTTGATTGGACAATACGAATACCAAAATAGTTTCCAACGGTAAAGGTATTATCAGTCACAGGCGGCTCGTCAAAGTAATTATTGCCTGTTCCGGTGTTATCGTACGAAAGCGTCCAAAGGTGGGCTGCATTGCGCACCACTTTTACACGCAACACATTGTTTGAAAAATTGGTTACGCCATCCGTCCCGTTAATGATAACGGAGGCCGTACCTCCAACTATTTTATATAGACTAACTTCATCGGGTGTTCCACCAATACGCACAAAGTAGCCGTTGTTGCCCGCAGCGCCCAAGTTTTGGTTTGCCGAAACCAGGTAAACATCAACATAGTTAGCGCTTGAGGTGTTAAACTGTAGGTTGACAAAAAACTCCCACTGGGCTTCGGTTACTTTAGCGGATGGGGTTGATATCCAAAACGAGGAACTTGCCACAGAGGAGTTTGAACGCAGTTGGCCGTTAGCAACCAACCAGTTGTTGGGGTCATCGGGCGTCCAGGTTGGGTTTTGGGTGTAGTCGCCATCGGAAAAGGTATCGGAAAACTGCGCCAAACATACCTGGCTCAAGAGCATAAGAAAGCAAATGACACTGATATTTATCATGAGCAATCGTGTGCAGTGAACTAAAGGAATTTTATTCGTTACATCCATTGTTATGCCTGTAACCAAAAATACTATTTTTGCGCGTCCGTTCCGGAACAGGGACGAAGCTTGGTTTTAAACAATTAAATACGATAATGAAGTTAGCCGTTGTGGGGGCCACCGGGTTGGTTGGCCAGGAAATCCTGAAAGTAGTTGAAGAAAGAAACTTTCCGTTTGACGAATTGTACTTAGTGGCCTCCGCCAAGTCGGTTGGCCAAACCTTGACCTTTAAGGGCAAGGAATACACCATTAAAAGCATTGAAGAGGCTTGTAAGCTGGCCCCTGACATGGCTATTTTCTCGGCCGGAGGTAATACCTCGTTGGAGTGGGCTCCCCGCTTTGCCGAAATGGGCAGCATCGTAATCGATAATTCGTCTGCCTGGAGAATGGATCCTACCAAGAAGTTAATTGTACCGGAAATTAACGGGCAAGAGCTAACCACTGACGACCGTATCATCGCTAATCCCAATTGTTCTACCATTCAAATGGTAATGGCGCTGGCCCCGCTTCACGCGAAGTACAAACTGAAACGAATTGTTGTTTCCACCTATCAATCTGTAACCGGAACCGGCAAGGATGCGGTACAGCAACTACAGGATGAGCGGGCCGGTATCAAGGGCAATAAGGTTTATCCGCATAACATTGATATGAATACCTTACCGCACATCGATGTGTTTTTGGATAACGGCTATACCAAGGAAGAGATGAAGATGGTGAATGAAACACGTAAAATCCTTGGCGACCAAACCCTTGGTATTACCTCTACCACGGTGCGTGTGCCTACTATCGGTGGCCATGCAGAGGCGGTGAATGCTGAGTTCTATCACGACTTCACCTGCAGCGAAGCGCGATCAATACTGGCGAATACACCCGGTATTATTGTTCAAGACGACCCGAAGAATAATGTTTACCCGATGCCAATAAATTCCCAGGGACGCGATGAGGTTTTTGTGGGGAGGATTAGAAGGGACGAATCACAACCCAATACATTTAACTTCTGGATTGTGGCCGACAACTTGCGCAAGGGCGCAGCTACCAATGCTGTGCAAATTGCCGAGTTTATGTTGGAGAAGAGCTTGGTTTACTAAAATATCCAACATTAACTATTCAAAGGCCGGATTAACCTCCGGCCTTTTCTTTTTGTGCTATATGTCGCGCAGCAACCCATGCAGTAGTCCATGCCGATTGAAAATTAAACCCACCCGTTTCGCCATCAATGTTCAGCACCTCCCCTGCAAAATAGATACCCGGAACAAGTCTGCTCTCCATCGTCTCCTGGTTAATCTCATTCAAGTCAACCCCACCACAGGTAACAAACTCATCCTTAAAGGTAGTTTTACCTTTTATATGAAATTGGCACCTGAGTAATTGCTCAATTAATTTATTGAGGTTACGGTTGCTGAGCTCCCCCCATATTTTGCCCGGCTCAATTTCTGCCTCTTCACAAAGCTTAGTCCACAATCGTTGTGATAATTGAAACAGTGGGTTTGTTACTACATGAAGTTTCGGTCTTGATGTTCGTAATGCGGTTAATTCGTCTCTAAGCCCTTCCTCCTTTCTATCCCCTACCCAACTCATCAGTACTGTAAATTCATAATTTACCTGATGAAGCCATTCTGCAGCCCAGGCAGAAAGCTTAATTACTGCAGGGCCACTTAGCCCCCAATGGGTAATAAGCACGGGGCCCTGCTGCATAAACTTTGTGCCGGCAATTCTTACCAAACCGTTCTCAACGGCTATTCCCATCAATGAACTAAATCGTTTTGAAGGATCATTGAATGTAAATAATGAAGGAACAAGTGGTGTTATGGAGTGCCCCAATTTTTCAATCCATTCATAACTGCTGTGCTGAGGATGGCCACCAATGGCTACCAATACATTTTTGGCATCAATGGTTTTGCCGGTAGCTGTTGCGATACATAAAGTATCCTGCAGTCTTTGGATATCTGTTACGGCTTCATTTAGTCTGATTTCTATATTTCTTTTTTTCGCCTCACTCAAAAAACAATCGATAATGGTTTGGGAAGAATTGGTTGTTGGGAACATCCGGCCATCGGCTTCTGTCTTAAGTGCTATGCCCTTTTGCTCAAACCAGGCAACAACATCTTTCGCCTGAAATTTTTGAAAAAGGTTTCGCAAGGTCTTCTCCCCGCGTGGGTAGTGATGCGCCAATGCCTTTACATTAAACTCGTAATGGGTAACGTTGCATCTGCCTCCACCCGAAATCTTAACTTTCGATAAAAGCTTTCCTGATTTTTCAAGAATAACAATCTTTAAATGTGGATTTAGCTCAGCGGCCTGAATAGCCCCAAAAAATCCGGCCGCACCGCCACCAATTACTATAAGATCGTACATGGATGGCAAATTACAAATTGACCATCAGTTGATGGAAAATTTCGGTTACTTTGATTCCGTATATGTCTGAATCCAATTCTGCCTCACAATTACATTCACTGGCTGCGCCTGAAGTGCAGCAGTATTTGCAAGAGCACGAGCATGACGATGAAAGGAAACTTGTTTTAAAACACAAATCGCTCTTTGGTATTCCGACAGCCGCTTTGGCTGAGCAATTACGGGGAAGAAGAAAAGCTAAAGATAAACTTCCATCCTACTACGCCACAACCGGAATGGTTTATCCACCTTCAGTCAATCTTGAGCAAAGTTCATCCGAGGTATCTGCAAATTTCAAAGCAGAAGTGATTCACCTTTTTTTGCCGGAATGTAAAAGCTGTGCAGACCTTACTGGCGGTTTTGGTGTAGACAGTTATTTTTTCAGTAAGGTATTTGACCATGTTGATTACGTGGAGCCGAATCAAACGCTGCTTGAAATAACCCGGCATAATCATGAAAAGCTGGGGGCTAAAAATATTTCATATCAGGCAATTACAGCCGAGGGATTTCTTCAGCAAACGGACAAACGATTTGATCTCCTTTACCTTGATCCATCGCGAAGGGATAAAGCAAACAAAAAAGTATTCAGGTTTTCTTCCTGCGAACCAGATGTAACCGCATTAACTTCTGCCTTATTCGCCAAGTCAGATTTTCTTTTAATAAAGGCTTCCCCGCTTATTGATCTCCAACAAGGATTACAAGAACTTCAGAACGTTAGGGCTATTTTTATTTTGTCAATAAAAAATGAATGTAAGGAGGTTCTTTTTTTATGCCATTCATCCTGGTTGGGTGAGCCCACAATTCATGCGGTCAATTTACAGGATAACGATAAAGAAGAATTCTCCTTTACACAAACTGAAGAAAGGGCTGCGGTTGCAGAATTCTCGGAACCCCTGGCCTATCTATACGAACCCAACGCTTCTATTCTTAAAGCGGGTGCCTTCAAGCTGGTGTCAGCAAAATTCAGATTGAATAAATTACATGCAAACACACACCTATACACCAGTAATGAATTTGTGAAGGATTTTCCGGGCCGTGTTTATAAAGTTAATGCCGTTGTAAAGCCTGAGCCTGCTGCAATCAGGGCATTTTTTATAACCGGCAAGGCCAACGTTGTTACCCGAAATTATCCACTCACCGCTGAGGCGCTGAAGAAAAAATTAAAGCTAAACGATGGGGGCGATCACTACCTGATTGGGTTTACAGCATTGGAAAAGAAATACACGGTTGTGGCTGATCGGCTGAAATAGATTATCCCACAAAACGAAGTCCGAGATATACCAGGTAACTGAGAAGCGCAATGCTTCCATACAGTTTTATCACCTTTCTTCGATTCTGTACATCCTCCCACCACAGCAGTAGCCACGGCTTAAACAAACCGGCCACCATAAATAACAGGGCGGCTAAACTCAGCAGCAGAAAAAAGAGGCGAACATTGTCCATTTACTAAAAGTAAGAAATTTAACATGGCTTTTTTGTAAGGAGAGGGTAAGCAACAGTACATTTACGCCTCGCTTTAAGCAGCACGATTTGAGGGCGAATGAATTTTTAGGTCTGTACTGTGCGGATGGTTTAGTGAAGACCGTAGCCGCAGGGATCGCTGCGCCCAATCACCAACCTATTCGAATTAAAGGTTTATCCGGCAGCCTGGATGCAGTATTGGTGGCCGCAACGTTTACACTGCACCCGCAGGATTACCTGGTTGTTTTACAGGATAAGGAAGAAGCTGCCTACTTTCAAAACGACCTTCAAAATTTATTAGGGCGCGAGATTCTCCTGTTCCCGATGTCGTACAAACGGCCCTATGAGTTTGACGAAACGGAGAATGCCAATATTCTCATGCGCACCGAAGTGTTGAATGCGCTTGCGGCAAAAACTTCTCCTCAAATTATAGTTACTTATCCGGAAGCCTTGTCGGAAAAAGTAATCAGCAGGCGATCACTCTCCTCTAATACATTCGCTATAAAAACTGGTGAACAACTTAATGTTTCCTTCCTGGAGGAATTCATGCACAGTTACGATTTCGAAAAAACAGATTTCGTTTATGAGGCAGGGCAGTTTGCGGTGCGTGGGGGAATCATTGATATTTTTTCATTTGCTCACGAATTGCCTTACCGGATTGAGTTGTTTGGTGATGAGGTAGAAAGTATTCGCTCATTCGATCCCGGATCGCAGCTTTCGGTCGATACGGTACAAGCCATTAATATTATCCCGGATATTCAAACGCGCTTGATGCACGAAGAGCGACAATCATTATTTGAGTTTATCGGAAGTGAAACCCGGGTTTGGTTTAAAGATTTTCGTTTGACTGTTGATGTTATTCAGAAGTCCTTCGACAAAGTCAGCGAATCCTTTCATCGCATTGTCGCCTCCAGCAATACGCAGGTGGTGTTAAGTCCGGAGAAACTTTTTGATGACAGTAATTCTTTTTTAAAGCTGACGAATCCCTTCACAAAAATTGAATTCGGTAATCGGTTTGAACTAAAGAATGCAGTAGTTTTTGAATGGCCATCATCCGCACAGCCTTCGTTCAATAAAAATTTCGAGTTACTTGCCAACAATCTCATCGAGCACCAAAACCAGGGATTTGTAAACTTTATCGCGGCTGATGTGCCCAAACAACTCGACCGCCTGCGTGGAATTTTTGAGGAGATTCATCCTGAACTTCACTTTACTGGTTTGGAATTTTCGCTCCGCCAGGGATTTGTCGATGCCACCTTAAAAATCCTTTGTTATACCGATCACCAGATTTTTGAGCGTTTCCATCGCTATCGTGCACGGGAAAAATTTTCGCGTTCAAAGGCCCTTACCCTGCGTGAATTACAAACGTTGCAGCCGGGCGATTTTGTTACCCACATTGATTACGGCATTGGAAAGTTTGCCGGGTTAGAAAAGAAAGAAGTAAACGGGCACGAGCAGGAAGCCATTCGCCTGGTATACCGCGATGACGATGTTTTATTTGTGAGCATACATGCGCTGCACAAAATATCAAAATACTCGGGCAAAGAAGGTGCTCCTCCACTCATCAGTAAACTTGGATCGCAGGAGTGGGAAACAAAAAAATCAAAAGCCAAAAAGCGTGTTAAGGACATTGCCAAAGAACTCATAGAGCTATATGCCAAACGCAAAGGTGCTCCTGGTTATGCTTTCACGCCCGATGGTTATTTGCAGGCCGAGTTGGAGTCTTCATTTTTATATGACGATACCCCCGACCAGGCCAAGGCTACAGAAGATGTAAAATATGACATGCAGCAACCGCACCCAATGGATCGGTTGGTGTGTGGAGATGTTGGATTTGGTAAAACGGAGGTGGCCATTCGTGCGGCTTTTAAATCCGCCACAGAAGGAAAACAAGTGGCTGTGCTGGTGCCCACCACTATTTTAGCGATGCAGCATTTTCGTACCTTTAAAGAAAGGCTTTCAAATTTTCCGGTAACCATCGAATACATTTCCCGGTTCCGCTCTGATAAAGAAATAAAAAAAATCATTCAGCAGGTGGGGGAGGGAAAAGTTGATATTCTCATTGGCACCCACCGCATTGTCAGCAAAGATGTTGGGTTTAAAGATCTCGGGTTACTGGTTGTGGATGAAGAACAAAAGTTTGGTGTTAAAGTTAAAGACAGGCTAAAAGAACTAAAGCATAATGTTGATGTGCTTACCCTCACCGCTACGCCCATACCGCGTACCCTGCACTTTTCATTAATGGGCGCACGCGACCTAAGCATTATTGCTACACCTCCACCCAACCGACAACCAGTAACCACAGAGTTGCACACGTTTAATGAAACCATTATTCGCGATGCTGTAAGCTTTGAATTGCGCAGAGGAGGGCAGGTCTTTTTCGTACATAACCGCGTAAACGATATTGAAGAAGTAGCAAACATCATCTACAAACTGGTACCAGATGCCCGCATCGGTATTGCACATGGACAGATGGATGGCGACAAGCTGGAGAAAGCCATGATGAAATTTATTGATGGCGAATACGATGTGCTGGTGTCAACCAACATCATAGAATCGGGTTTGGATATACCCAATGCCAACACCATCATCATTAACCAGGCGCACATGTTTGGTTTGTCCGATCTTCACCAGATGCGCGGCCGCGTTGGGCGCTCCAATAAAAAAGCATTTTGTTTCTTACTCACTCCACCGGCTTCACTGCTTACCTCCGATTCGCGGAAACGTTTGGCTTCGCTCGAAGAATTTTCAGATCTGGGTGATGGCTTTAAGGTAGCTATGCGCGATTTGGATATACGCGGTGCAGGAAATTTATTGGGTGCGGAACAAAGCGGTTTTATAAATGACCTTGGGTTTGAAACGTACCATAAAATATTGGACGATGCCATTCAGGAGCTAAAGGAAACTTATTTCAAAGATTTGTTTGCCAACGAACTGGCCGCGAAAGCAAAGCTTATTGTTCAGGATTGCATTATTGAAACTGACCTGGAAATACTTATTCCGGAAAGCTATGTAAACAATACGAGTGAGCGCCTTCAATTGTATGCGCGGTTGGATAACATAAAGAATGAGGAACAGTTAGAAAAATTCATTGGTGAACTTCGCGACCGGTTTGGGGAAATCCCTGTGTCGGTTCGTGAATTGATCAACTCCGTTCGGCTAAGGTGGCTGGGAGAAAAGGTCGGGTTTGAAAAGTTAACCCTAAAAGGAGGAAAACTTCGTGGGTATTTTGTGTCCAGCAAAGAAGAGTATTTTAACTCTGAAGTTTTCAGCAAAGTGTTACAGTATGTCCAAACACATCCGCGCAGTTGCAAATTGCGTGAACAAGCAGGAAAGCCTCTTTTAGTTATTGATTCGGTCGAGCAGGTAGAAAAAGCTATAGAAATACTCCATCATATGATTGGTCTTGAGTATAAATCAGCTAAGGAAATTGTGTCCAGGTAAGGTTCCAGGCCACGTGTACTTTCAAACGCATTTATCATCAACACTTTTTGATACTTGGTAGTGTAGTACACCTCTACAAAAAAATTATCAGTGCTGTAGAGAAAAACTTTACAATCACCTAATTGGCGAAAGGTTAAGTACTGCCCATCGTAAGTTACAATGTCGCACTTCTTCTCAAAGGGCATGGTGCGGAACTCTTGAACTGAAAGCATTTTATTGGTCTTTTGCACATGAGGCCGCTTAAATTTCATGCCATCCGATAGGCCCTTAATTTTAACTGCTCAACCCTCGGTTTTGATCGTTTATCGTTGCTTGCGTTTCCTGTTTTGGGATGGCTCCTTCCCGAAACAATACCCGGGTCGCCAATGCGTTCTTTAACACCAACCGTTATTGGATTAATGATTTATGAATAAAATGGCTTCTGCTTGGAAAACATGCATTTATGTCCATATATTAGCAGTTGCTTTAAAATCAACGTTACAATGAACAACTATCTTAAGGCTCTTCTATTTTTAGCCATCAGTTCAGTCGTGCTTTCGGCCTGTTCCCTCTTTGGCAGGGGCGGTGGAAAGCCAACCGCCCAAAACCCAGGGCAAGTAAGTACCGCCACTGGTCTTCGTTTTAATAACGAAGACGAAGGGGGCTTCATGGTCAATGCATACAAAGGCCAGCCCGATGCCCCAAACATGGTATTTATTGAGGGCGGCCGAACGGTAATGGGTTCTTATGAAGAGGATGTCATGTCTTTCCGCGACAATATTGAAAGAACGGTTTCTGTTGCCTCCTTTTATATGGACGAAACTGAAATCGCCAACATCCATTGGTTGGAATATCTTCACTACCTGGCGCGCGATTCTTCTCAGGAAGTATACCAGGCTGCCCTTCCGGACACAACCGTATGGGTTGGAAAACTCGCATTTAACGATCCTTATGTTGATCACTACCTGCGCTATCCCGGTTTCCGCTACTTCCCCGTGGTGGGTGTTAGCTGGACTCAGGCTACAAATTATTCCGTTTGGAGAACCCGCGCTGTAAACATTCAACTTGCTAAAAAAGCCGGCACGGAATACGCTGAAACCGATGGTCGCATACCGTTAGAATCGGGCTTTGTTATCCCTGCATACCGCCTTCCTACCGAAGCGGAATGGGAATATGCTGCCCAGGCCATGATCGGCACACAGTGGTTAGAAGAAATGCAAACCCACCAGCGCGTTTATCCTTGGGATGGCCACGCTGTTCGTAACCCCTATGGAAAACAAATGGGCTTTATGCTTGCAAACTTTAAGCGTGGTCGTGGCGACTATGCTGGTATTGCCGGCCGCTTAAACGATGGCGCCCTTATTACTTCCTATATTTATGAGTTTCCTCCGAATGATTTCGGGTTGTATAACATGGCCGGAAATGTTAGTGAATGGGTTCAGGATGTTTACCGCCCGCTCTCTTTCCAGGATGTGGATGATCTTAACCCGATGAGGCGTGATGGATTTTTAGATGATGCCAGCGGCTACAACAACCGCATCCTTAAAGATCCTGCAACGGGTGAGTGGACCGAAAGAAACCCTGAAAGCTTTACATCGCTTATTACCGACAAAGCACGGGTTTATAAGGGTGGAAGCTGGAAAGATGTTGCGTATTGGATGTCTCCGGGTACACGCAGGTTCCTCGATCAGGATAGCGCTACAGCAACAATTGGTTTCCGTTGCGCGATGATCAGGGCCGGATCAAACTACTAGAAAACTAATAAGTAATTATAAAAAAGCCCCCCTGAAAACAGGGGGGCTTTTTTATTCCTCAGCATAAGCCATGCTACAAATGCTTATCGTTTTGCAATGCGCCTGCCGCAAAGAAAGAGCACACGCTTCAACCGTTGCCCCGGTGGTAATCACGTCATCTACCAATAAAATACTTTTGTTCTTTATTACTTCCTGATTTTGAACCACAAAAACATCTTTTACATTTTCCCACCGTTTTAGTTTTGATTTTCGCGTTTGGGTATCCGTCTTTACCTGTCGGTGCAAAGCTTCGGTTACACAAGGCACGCGTAACTTATCGGCCAGGCCCAGGGCAAATTTTTCACTTTGATTATACCCTCTTTGCCTTTGCTTGGAGGGGTGGAGCGGAATCGGCAAAATCAAATCGAACATGCCGGCAAAACCATCCTTTGCAAGTTCGTCACCATAAACTTTGCCCATAACCATGCCAATTTCCGGGTGGTTATTGTACTTGAGCTCGTGCATGAGGCGTTGCACTTTACCTCCTTTGCTGAATATCAAAAATGAAAAAGCTGATTGAAGAGGAATGCGGCCAAATAATCTTTTATAAAGCGGGTTTTCCTTTGTCAAGTGGTAACCTGTTTTGGGCAAATCGTGTATGCAGCGGGTACAGATTAGTTCCTCACCTTTAACCAATCCCTCCGAACAAGCCAAGCAGTACCGGGGATAAACCAGGCTAACGAAGTCATTGAATATTTCCGTTAGGGTGGGCAAGGAGTAGTATATTTACGCGTTCAAACAGTTTTCGTATTTATAAATCAAGATACTAAAAGTTAATTGCCATCGCATGGGTATTGTTCAAGACTTTAACAGTTACCGAAGTAAAATGAATGATAAGATCATGGCCTCTGACAGCCTGATCATCAAAAGGATTTTCAACCTGGATACAAACGCCTATACCGAAGGGCACCTTGATGTTCGAAGCAAGGAGCTTATTGGATTAACCTGCTCATTGGTTTTGCGTTGCGATGATTGTGTGCGGTATCATTTGGGAAAGTGTAAAGAGGTTGGTTTAACCACCAATGAAGTTAACGAAGCGATGGGTATAGCTACATTGGTTGGGGGGACGATAGTGATACCACACCTTAGGAGGGCTTTCGAGTATTGGGAAGAACTTAACCATGTTTAAACGCGACCTTGACCAGGAAAAAAGCTGGCAGGAATTGCTCCGGTTTATTGAACACACGTTGGGCAAAAAGCCAAAAGACCTTAACGGGGTGCTTTTTCTTATTGGCGTTCAGGAGTTGGGGCAGGGGTATCGCCTCTTTTCAAAGGAAGAAAAACAAGACCTTCTTCACATCGCTATTTGCAAAGTACTAAGCCTGGCGGGGTATTATGAACTTGAGGGACTTGATCGGGAGGGTTGGCCACATTGGAAGTTAGTTAAAAAATTACCACACTTTGATTTACTGGAGCAGGAAAAGCTGCTGAAAATGCACGTGCTCGAATATTTTGAAATTGAGCACCAATGGAAATTCCGACCCGGGTCTATCTGATCTCGCTTATATAACCAGCATTGCTTGCATAAGGATAAGCCACTATCTTTAGTGATCGTGCAAACTTTAAAACAGGTTGGCTCGTTTTGAATTGTATTAACCCCGGGCAATGCAAGGAGGATTTGAAAAAGTTAAAGCAAACATTAATTCATTCAGGCGCAGGTATTATACCGACCTGTTATTGAGAGGGGCTTTGCTCTCCATTACCATACTAACTTTCTATTTTATTGTTGCGGCCTTGCTTGAGCATGCGCTTTGGCTTGCCCCTTGGGGCCGGTTGTTGCTCATTGTGACATTTGTCGCAACAGCCATTTTTTGCATTTATCGTTTCCTGAAAGAGCCCATTGAATTTTGGGTCGCAAAAAAGGGAATGGGCGAAGAAGAGAGTGCGCGGCTAATTGGAACTTACTTTCCTCAAATACAAGACAGGCTACTAAACCTTATCCAGCTAACAGGACTAAATCAAAAATCACCACTTGCCATGGCCAGTGTGGCGCAAAAGTCAGGTGCCTTTGAATCCTTGCGGTTCGATTCGGCAATTGATCTTCGTCAAAACAAAAAGTACATAAAGGTTTTGCTTGTACCGGTTGGTGTTATTGTTCTCGTTGCCTTTTTCAATAAGAATATATTAACACAAAGCACCCATCGCATTGTAAACTTTAACCAGCAGTTTGCCCCACAGGCCCCATTTAATTTTGTAATCCAAAACAAAGAGCTTGTTGGTTTCTTTAATGAAGACTTTACGCTTTCGCTTTCGCTGGATGGCAGCGCTATACCAGAATCGTGCTATCTGGTAACGAATACCCAACGCCTGAAAATGGATGCCCTTGGCAATGGAAATTTTCAATACACTTTTAACAAACTGCAGGAAGGAAAGAAAATTCAATTTGAAGCGGCCGGATTTTATTCCCGGGCATTTGAAATTACGTTGGCCAATCGACCAGAACTAACACAACTCAGGCTAAGCCTGGAGTACCCGCGGTACCTTCAGCGAAAAAATGAACAACTTGTTAACGCTGGCAATCTCGAAGTTCCGGAAGGCACGGTGGCCACGTGGCAAATACATACGGCCAACACCGTCACTGCCTCCATAGCCTTTGGTTTAACAAACCAACCCAGCGGCATGCAAAGCGTTGATAATCAGGTTTTTAAATTCAAGAAAGGGCTGCAAGATCCGGATCAGTATGAAGTTGTTTTGGAAAACGAACACAGCAAAAACAAAGAACGCATAAGCTACCGTATTGACGTTATTAAGGATCAATACCCCCAGCTTTCAGTCAACAATTTTCGCGACTCCATTCTTTATCAACGCATTGTATTGGGGGGCATCGTTTCCGATGATTATGGCTTAAGCAAACTGACGCTTCAGTTCCATGTGAAAAGCAGTACACAGCAAAAAGTTTCAAAAGGTTCCGTAAATCTACCTATCGGTGCAAACCAAATTCAACAGAGTTTCTTTTACAATTGGCGATTGGATTCCCTCAAGTTAAAACCGGGCGAATACCTTGAATATTTTCTACAGGTTTGGGATAACGATGGTGTGAATGGACAAAAGTCAACACGTTCGTCTGTCTATACATTCTACGTTCCAGAAAAGGATCAACTGGTAGGTGAGATTTCTAAATCACAATCACAAACTGAGCAAAAAATTGAACAGAGTTATTCCAAGGCCCGTGAACTCCAAAAACAGATTGAAGACGCCCAGCAAAAAATGAAAGGCAAGCAGTCGCTCGACTGGCAAGACAAAAAGAAGATTGAGGACATTCTTGAGCAAAAGAAAAACCTGGAGAAAATGCTCAACGAACTGAAGGAGCAAAACAAGTTGCTTGAACAAAAGAAAGACGCTTTTACGGAGCAAGATGAACGCATACGTGAAAAAGCGGAGCAAATCCAAAAATTAATGGAAGAGCTGCTTGACGATGAAACCCGAAAACTTCTTCAGGAACTGGAGCGATTGCTAAAAGAGAATGCTGATACAAATCAGCTTCAGCGCTTAATGGACAAGCTCAACAAAGATTCAAAAAACCTGGAGAAAGAATTGGAGCGAACCCTGGAGTTGTTCAAGCAAATGCAATTTGAATACAAAGTTGACCAGGCTATTAAAGAGCTTGGCAAAAACAAGGAAGAGCAAAAGGCGCTATTGGAAAAAACTGAGTCGCTGGAAAAAGAACAAGAGAAATCCAACAAAAGCAGGAATCAGGATAAAGGTTCAGAAAACCAAAATGCTGAAAAATCTAAAGAGCTGGCAAACGAGCAGGAAAAATTGAAGCAAGATTTCAAAAAAACTGAAGAAAAGCTCGAGGAGCTACGAAAGCTTAGCGAAGAGTTGAAAAACAACGATGAAATACCGGATCAAGATCAAACCCAGGAGGTAGAGGACTCTCAACAAAACAGCCAACAGAACCTCGAAAAAGGAAAACCATCCCAATCGAAAGGGGATCAACAAAAGGCCATCAAAAAAATGGAGCAAATGCAACAGCAAATGGAAAGCATGCAAAATTCCATGAGCATGCAGATGGATATGCAAAACCTGGAAACCCTTCGGCAAATTATCCATGGACTGATAAAAGTATCGCACGACCAGGAGGGGCTTATGAAGCAATTCAGTGAATTGCAGGCTAATGATCCTCGCTTTAATGCATTGGCACAACAGCAACTAAAACTCAAGGATGATGTTAAAGTATTGGAAGACAGCTTGTTAGCTTTAGGCAAACGCGATCCCATGATGGGCTCTTTTATTACAAGAGAAGTAACCGAATTAAACGACCGGTTAGATAAAACTATTGAGGCTTACAGGGAAAGAAGGAGGCCTCAGATATCAACGGAAATGCAATTCAGCATGACTTCTATAAATAATCTTGCCCTAATGCTCGACAGCCATTTTGATATGATGATGAACATGATGGCAAATGCCAAGGCCTCAGGCAAAAAGGGAAAGCAAAAGGGCAGCCAGCCGAATCTTAGTCAAATGCAACAACAGCTTAACAATAAAATCGAGCAATTAAAGAACAGCGGAAAGGGTGGGCGAGAACTTTCAGAGGATCTTGCTGAAATGGCTGCGGAACAAGAACGAATAAGAAGGGCGCTCCAAGAGATGCAGAAGAAAATACAGGAAAAGGGAATGGGGCCACCGGGTGGTGATCTATCGGAACGGATGGAAGAGACGGAAATCGACCTGGTGAATAAAAAGCTGACCGATCAGCTTATTCAACGACAGCGCGACATTTTAACCCGGTTGTTGGAAACAGAGAAAGCACTACGCGAACAGGATATGGACGAAGAGCGTAAAGGAGAGAGAGCAAAGGATTATGATAAGGAAGTGCCCAAAGCAATTGAAGATTATTTACGGTTAAAGGAAAAAGAGGTAGAATTGTTAAAAACTGTGCCCCTTAAGCTTTACCCTTTTTATAGAAAAGAAGTGAATGATTATTTTAAACGCATTCGGGAGAACTAAAACTTTTTAACCACCAGATGAACACCATCAGCATTCAGATTCCCTCCATTATTGATAATATCCGGATGATCGAAAGCTTTATTGACAATGCCAAAGAGCGCTTTCATTTGGATGATGATATTTATGGGAACATAATGATTGCTGTGACTGAGGCCGTGAATAATGCCATAAAGCACGGCAATGCGGGGGATTCCCTTAAAAATGTTTACCTAAGCTTAATGCTAAATGATAACCTGCTGAAGTTCGTTGTGAAAGATGAGGGCGAAGGTTTTAACTATCATAACCTGCCAGATCCAACGGCACCCGAAAACATTGAAAAGCCTGGTGGAAGAGGGATTTTCTTAATGAAGCACCTTTCTGATGAGGTTGAATTCAAAGATGGGGGTAAAGTTGTGGAGTTAAGCTTCTACATGAATGCCTGATGGGCTCCGTTTTCTTCTTCTCTGAAAAAACAAGGTTTAAACTACAAAACCCCAGAAAAACCTCGGGCTGGCTAAAAAAAGTTATTCGCGCAGAGGGAAAAGAACTCTCCTCTTTAAACATCATTTTCTGCTCTGACAGCTATTTGGGCCGAATAAACCTTCAATACCTTAATCACAAAACCCTAACAGACATTATCACCTTTGATCATTCAGGTTATGAAGGGCTAATTGCGGGTGATATCTTCATCAGCATTCCAAGGGTTAAAGAAAACGCCAAAAAATTTCACTGTCCGTTTGACATAGAGCTGCACAGAGTAATGGTTCATGGAGCACTGCATTTATTGGGCTATAATGACAAGTCAGATCGCCAAAAGGCCGAAATGCGTAAAAAAGAGGACTCTTATCTATCTTTGCGTTAAAGATTAGGTTCCACGTGAAACCAATATTTACCGCTCAAAACCATTGTGGATAATATTTGTGGAAATGTGGAATACCTCGGAAGATTGAATACTAAATCAAAGGATTGTTTCACGTGAAACAAAAGGCATGTTCCAGAATTATGATGTAATTGTTATAGGTGCCGGGCACGCGGGTTGCGAAGCTGCAGCTGCTGCCGCAACTATGGGCTCACGGGTATTATTGGTTACCATGAACATGGGCACAATTGCCCAAATGTCGTGTAACCCAGCCATGGGAGGTGTTGCAAAAGGCCAAATTGTGCGCGAGATTGACGCCTTAGGAGGGTTATCCGGAATTGTTTCCGATAAGTCTATGATCCAATTCCGCATGCTGAATCTTTCCAAGGGGCCGGCCATGTGGAGTCCACGAACCCAAAACGACAGGGCGCGCTTTGCTGAAGAATGGCGGCTAGCGTTGGAAAAAATGCCAAATCTTGATTTCTGGCAGGAAATGGTAAGTGAGTTGCTGATTAAGGATGGTAAGGCTGTTGGCATTAAAACATCACTAGGAATTGAAATACAAGCAAAGGCTGTAATCTTGACAAATGGAACTTTTCTTAACGGTAAAATCCACATAGGCGAAAAGCAGTTTGGTGGTGGCAGAACTGCAGAAAAAGCCGCCACTGGACTTACAGAACAGCTTGTTTCGATTGGCTTTGAATCGGGCCGGATGAAAACAGGAACACCGCCACGCGTAGATGGCCGATCGCTCGATTATAGTAAAATGGAGGAGCAAAAAGGGGATGAGCATCCCGGTAAATTCTCCTATGCTGATACTAAACCGCTTACCCGGCAAATAAGCTGCTGGATAACCTACACCAACGATGAGGTACATGAAACCCTGAAGTTGGGGTTTGAACGCTCACCCATGTTTAGCGGGCGCATCCAGGGTCTGGGCCCACGGTACTGTCCATCAATTGAAGATAAAATCAATCGCTTCGCAGAGCGCGAAAGGCACCAGATATTTGTTGAGCCCGAAGGATGGGAAACGGTCGAGATCTATGTGAACGGATTTTCAACTTCACTTCCGGAAGACATTCAGTATCAAGCTCTTAGAAAGATAAAAGGGTTTGAAAACGCTAAGATGTTTAGGCCCGGCTACGCCATTGAATATGATTTCTTTCCGCCTACACAACTTAAGCTAACACTGGAAACACAACTAATTGATAATCTGTACTTTGCAGGACAAATTAACGGTACCACAGGGTATGAAGAAGCCGCCTGCCAGGGCCTGATGGCAGGAATTAATGCACATAACAAAATCTCAGAAAAGGAACCCTTTGTACTAAAGCGCTCCGAAGCCTACATAGGTGTACTTATTGACGACCTTGTAAACAAAGGCACGCAAGAGCCTTACCGGATGTTTACTTCACGCGCAGAATATCGAGTGCTGCTAAGGCAGGATAATGCCGATATCCGATTAACCGAAAAGGGTCATCAAATCGGGCTTGCCAGTGATAAAAGATTGGACAAGGTTTTAGATAAAAAGAATGGTACCCGGAAACTTGCCGAACTGCTTAAAAAGACCAAAGTCGATCCTGACCAGGTCAATGAAAACCTATCTCAAATCCAAACGGCTACAATTCGTGAAAAAATAGCTATTGCTAACTTGCTTAAGCGGCCAGAAGTAAGCATACGTGATATACGAAACTTAAACCCTGAGCTTGACAGCATCATCAATGAATTTAGTGATGAAATTCAAGAACAGGCGGAACTGGAAATCAAATACGAAACCTACATTGAGCGCGAGCAGAAGTTGGCAGAAAAGATCGGAAGTTTGGAGAACTACAAAATCCTTTCAGATTTTGACTACGATCGTGTAAAAGCACTATCCTCGGAAGCTCGCGAAAAACTCAAAAAAATAAAACCTGAAACAATTGGTCAGGCATCACGCATCAGTGGGGTTTCGCCTGCAGATATATCCGTGTTAACCGTTTACATGGGCAAATAAATGGTAGAAGTAGCCGAATGCCCGGTATGCACAAGTAAAGACTTTGCAGATCATTACACCTGCAAAGACACAACTGTTTCACATGAAACATTCCATATTAAGGTTTGCCAAAATTGCTCACTTGCCATAACTTCCCCCAGGCCTGAAGAAAAAGACCTTGGTAAATATTACCTATCTAACACCTACATATCACATTCAGGCAAAGCATCCGGATTGATTGGTTCAGCATATAGAGTTGTCAGAAAATTTACACTCAACTGGAAATACCGGTTGGTTGCATTACATAGTAAAAAAGGCACACTGCTTGACTATGGTTGCGGAACGGGTGAGTTCCTAAAAACCATGCAAACGTATAATTGGGATGTATGTGGTTTGGAGCCATCTGAAATCGCCAGAAAAAAAGCCAGACTATTGACGGGTAAAACAATTGCAGAAACTCAAGAGCAACTGCCAAAAAAATTATACAATGCCATCACGCTTTGGCATGTGCTTGAACATATACCTGATTTGAACCTGGTGCTTCAAACGTTTAAAAATTCCCTACACCACAATGGCATCATTTTTATAGCAGTGCCTAACTACCAATCACCTGAGAGTTTACACTATAAAAACGATTGGGCCGGATACGATGTGCCACGGCATCTATGGCACTTTTCAAAAAAGAGTATGGAGCTTTTGCTCGATCAAAATAACTTTAAACTGCATGCCGTTTGTCCAATGCCTATAGATGCATATTACATAAGCCTACTTAGTGAAAAAAACAGAGGAAATACAGGGCTGAATGGAATTCTACGCGCTATAATTCAAGGTATGCACTCCAACACTGTGGCAAAAAAGACATGCAACCACTCCAGCCTTATCTATATAGCTAAGCTAAAATGAAGATTTCTAAATTATATATATTAAGTATTGTGTTCCTGCTTGCACAATGTGCCAAACAAACACAGCCCACCGGTGGGGCAAAGGATGATACACCACCAAAACTTATTCGTTCCAATCCTGCAGACAGGCAAACCAATTTCAAACAAAACGAAATTGAACTCTACTTTGACGAAATGATACAGGTGAACGGGGCGCGCGAACAATTGATCATTACACCCGCTGTAGGTAAAAAGTTCGAAGCAGAGGCAAGGAAAAATAAAGTTACTTTGAAGCTTAATGCAGACTTAAAAGAAAACACTACCTACACCATTTCCTTCCGAGATGCTATTCAAGATGTTACCGAACGAAACTCTGTAGTCAATCTAAAATTAGCCTTTAGCACTGGTGATCATATTGACTCCCTCTCCATTAGCGGCATGGTATATAATCCCTTGGAAGATAAAGCCCTAAAAAATTACACCGTGGCTGCCGTGTTACATCATGATACAATAAACATCTTTAAACATGAGGCCCAATGGATAACCTTTACAAATGAAAAAGGTGAGTACATACTAGACAATCTAAAAGCCGGCACGTATACACTCTATACCTTTGAGGATAAAAATAAAAACCTGATTGTTGATAGTAAGACAGAATCCTATGGGTTTATCGGTGAAACGTTATCGATTACTGAAGGAAACATAAAGAAAAATATACCTGTAGTCCGCTTAGATTCACGCGATCTAAAACTGATTTCATCACGTCCCATAGCTACATATTTCAACATCAGGGTAACCAAAGGGATTAAGGAATACACCTTGCTGAACACAACCAACGATTCGACGCTTTATCATACCCTTGAAGATGCCTCCACTATTAAAGTGTTTAACACGATTCATAACCTGGATAGTATAGGAGTTAAGTTATCCGTTAAGGATAGCATAGGAAATCAACTGGATACATTATTGAACATAAAATTTGATACACGCTCCACATCACGCGAAAAATTTACAGCCAAGGTGGAATACCTTGACTTTCTAAAAAATAAATCACTCCTCAAGGGAGAAATAAATTTTTCAAAACCGGTAGGATACGTTTTGATAGACAGTTTTTTCATTAAGTTAGATTCTGCCAACTTCTTAAGATTTAGCAAAGCCGATTACACATTTGACGAACACAAAACACAATTAACATTTGAGAAAAAGCTAACCAAAGAGATAGACTTTACAACACAACGGACTCCACAAAGCCGCGGTACAAGGGAAAGATCAGTATCTAAAGAAGAACCAAAGAGCCAGGTTAAAGAAATACCCCTAAACAACCTTATTGTTCCAAAAGGTTCTATCATATCTATAGAATATGACACCGCTTCTACTATTCAGTCGCCCATTAGGGTGATAACTCCCGAAAATTCAGGAACTATAATATTAGAAACCGACTCGAAAGATGAAGAACAGGTCATCATTCAAATCGTGGACAAAAGTTTTAAAGTTGTTCAATCATCAATATCCAAAAAAGCCAGATTTGAAAACCTACCACCAGCAGATTATATGATCAGGGTAATTGTTGATACTAATGCAAATCAAAGTTGGGATGCCGGAAACTACTTTAAAAGAATTGAGCCTGAGCGAATAATTTATTATAAGAACGAAAAAGGAAACCCATCTGTAAACCTAAAAGCAAATTGGGAGGTAGGGCCATTGTTGATAAGTACGCAACAAACTGTGGAAAACCCGAAGAATTAAACAATTAAGGCCTGAAGTTCCCCAAATTCGTAATACTACTGTACGCTTTGTGAATAAAGGGGCCTCAAACCAAAATCATCCACAGCACGTTTAGTAAACATAAACCCCTTCTAAGGTAATACACAAATGTTTACAACTCCTTTAAACCGCTGATTACAAATTGAATACAATCCATATTAAATTAACGTAATTTCCACGACTAAAACCCATTGCTCCTTGTCCACATATCAACATGCTTAATAACAATAACAAAATATATAAATATATAATAGTAATTACTCTACTCACCCAATTTGTGTACAATTTCGCGTTTGCGCAAAATCAGTCAGAAATACAATTAGCAAATGAGTATTTACTAAAAGGCGATAAGCAAAAAGCGATAGAACTTTACCGGGACCTTGCAAAAAGCGATGGTAACCTTCCGTTTATACACAACAACTATCTAAACACACTCTTGGATTTGGGCGATGGCGATGAGGCCCAAAACTACATGAAGCGTGTTTTGCGAAAAGATCCGGACAATATTCAATTTAAAGCCGATGTTGGGATCATCTATGTTCGTACCGGTGACTTGACCAAAGCCGAAAAGTATTTTAAGGACCTGATCAGTAATTACAAAGGCAACGTTTCCCGCATTAAAATCCTGGCTGATTATTTATCAGGAAAATCCCTTTCGGAGTACTCGATTATGGCACTTACAGAGTGCCGCCAAACAGTAGGTAATCCATACTTATTTTGCCTTGAATTGGCCATGCTTTATCGCATAAAAGGCGAGAAGGAAAAAATGGTCCAGGAATACCTTAATTATGTAACCCAGAATTCGGCCAATATCCAATATGTTAAAAATGTTATGCAGGCGCTGCTTACCAAGCCCGATGAGTTGGAGAGCTTGGAGAAAATTTTGTACGATCGTGTTCAGCGCTACCCCGACCTGGATGTGTACTCGGATTTGCTGATTTGGGTAACGATGCAACAAAAGAATTTCTATGCATCATTCATACAGGCCAGGGCATACGATAAACGCTACAAAAAGTTGGGCGAACGTTGCATGGAAGTGGCCCGTGTGGCCCTGGATAATGAAGACTATGACAATGCTTTCAGAAGTTATAATTACGTAGCCAGGGAATACCCAACAGGCCCATACTTTTTACAAGCCCGCCTTGGCCTGGTAAAAACCCGCGAAGCCCGCGTGCGCAATACATTTCCTGTTTCGCCAGATTCCGTAAAGCGATTGATAATCGATTACCGGAAATTTATTGAAGAATACAGGGATAACCCCAATGCCCATGAAGCACAACGCAGTGAAGCCTTGCTGTACGCAAACTATCTGGATGAAAAAAATAAAGCCATTGAGTTGCTCAATAACCTGATTGATAACCCACGTGCATCCCTGCAGATAAGGTCAAAATCAAAATTGGATTTAGGTGATATCTATTTACTAACCGGAGAAACGTGGGAATCATCGTTACTATATTCACAGGTGGAGAAGGCCCTTAAAGAAAGCCCTTTGGGGTATGAGGCCAAATTAAAGAATGCCAAGCTTTTTTATTACCGCGGAAATTTTCGACTGGCACAAGAGCACCTAGACATATTAAAAGAAGCCACAACGCGCGAAATTGCCAACGATGCCATGGAGTTGAGTATGCGTATTAAGGAAAACATTGCTTTTGATTCCATAGGCGATGCGCTTAAAGCATATGCATCGGTTGAACTTTTATTGTACCAAAATAAAACCGAGGAAGCACTTGAAGTGCTTCACGAATTGCGCGGGGGCTATGTTCTTGTGCCAATTTACAATCAGCAATTATTGATTAGCCATGATTGGGAAGCAAAACTTTTCAAAGCAAAAGTTGGTGACACTGTAAAGGTAGCGGGCCAGGCAATCAAAAAACCCATTTCAAACCACACCATTCTTGACGATGTGTACTGGCTTGAGGCCAACCTGCGCATGCAGCGTGGTGAATTTGAACAATCATTGGGGTTGTTACAAAGAATTTTGGACGAATACCCGGAAGATATCCTGGCCGATGATGCCTATTTTTTACAAGGCGAAATTTATGATCGTCAATTGGCCAACAAGGATAAAGCCATGGAAATATACCGGGAGTTTCTAAACAAATACCCCGGAAGTGTTTTTGCCGCAGAGGCGCGCAAGCGCTTCCGTACACTTCGCGGGGATTTTATCAATGCCGAACAACCGCAGCTATAAATCGGCCCCGACCAGGATTGCTACCAAATAGCTGAACAAATTGTAAAGAGGCTGCAGCCTAGCAGCGCTGGTTCACTCCGCTGATTCGTCAATCCACTCCTTTTTAAATGCCACTTGATCTGTAACGTATAGCCGGTTATCCATTTACCGGGTTTAAGAGTTGTTGAATTTTTAACCAATAACTTTAAACATACCCATTATGAAAGCAAAACAAAGTCTTCAAAAAAATTGGCTTGCCCGTGGTAAAGCCTTATTACTTGCACTTGCCTTTGTATCGTTTACAATTTCCAGTTGTAACGATGATGACAACGGGGCAATGCCCACCCAAAGCATTGTAGCCCTTGCACAGGGCAACAGCAACCTATCAACACTGGTTGCAGCACTTGTGAAATTTCCCGACTTAGTTACAACGCTCAGCGGTAGCGGTAGTTTTACCGTATTTGCACCCACTAACGATGCATTTGCCTCTTTATTAACGGCAATCGGCCAAAGCAGCCTGGACGATATTCCTGAAGATGTTCTGCGCGATGTCCTTCAATACCATGTTATTGCGGGAGCCTCTGTTAAATCAACGCAGTTAACGGCAGGTCCTGTTGCTACGGTAGGGGGTGAGAATATTACTGTAAGTTTAACTGGGGGCATTAGGCTAAACGGAACAGTAAACGTTGTTGCGGCCGATGTTGAGGCAACTAATGGCGTTGTGCATGTAATTGATGCTGTTCTTGTGCCGCCTTCTATCACCCCAATTGTTGGCACAATTGTGGCTCCCGCTTTCTTTAATAAAAACTTCACCACTTTGATTGCCGCGGTTAAAGCAGCATCTCCCACAGTTTTACAAACATTACTCAACTCCGAAAAGAAAACCTTGTTTGCACCAACTAACGCTGCTTTTTCCGCAGCAGGAATTACCTCGTTGCCAAATCAGGCCACATTAAATGCTGTGCTCACCTACCACGTGCTAAACGGTGAGGTGCGTGCAGCCGACATTACGAATGGCAGCTCTTCAGCGGCAACGCTAAACGGAAACATCTTCCTAAGTAAAGGTTCGGCCGGTGTATTTATAAATGGAACAACACAAGTAACGGCAACGGATATTTCAGCCTCCAATGGAGTTGTTCATGTAATCAATAGAACCTTATTGCCACCATCACAAACAATTGCAGAGATCGCTGTAGCAGCGTCAACAGCTTCATCGCCCCAGTTCACCCAACTGGTAGCGGCTCTGGCTAAAGTTCCTTCGCTGTTAGATGCGGCAAGTGCTCCCGGTAACCTTACGGTATTTGCCCCAACGGATGCTGCATTTCAGGCACTTTATGCTGCCGCTGGCGTAGCCGATATAAATGCTCTTGAAGCAGCCATCGGCAACACCAAACTGGCCGAAGTATTACAGCACCATATTGTTGGCGCACGGGTATTTTCAACGGATTTATCAACGGGTTCAGTCACCACACTTAATCAAAATGTAACGGTAAACGTGGGCAACCTAACCATTACCGATGGTAGCGGTAGCACACCGGCCGCAAACCTGGTTGGCGCTTCTTTGAACATTCATGGAACAAACGGGGTTATTCACACGATAGATAAAGTGCTTATTCCGACAGGCATTTTGTAGGGTTGAGGGGTAGGTTTAGGAGGGAGAGTCCCGCACCTTGTGCGGGACCTCTCTGTTAAAATGTATCGCACATTCGGCTAAATTTTATGTTTAAAGTCCGCTATCGATATATCTTCATTTTAGGATTGGCCGTTTATTCTTTCCTGAATATTCGCTATACGGTAGGCGACAAGCTTTTTGATTTCACCATTTCAAACACCTTACTTTTTATAACCCTTACTACGGTAATTTCAGGGATTTGGGAGCTTAACCGTTTAGTTGAAGCCCGGCTCGGCACGCTTTATCTTTTTTTCAAAAGAAAACTTCATCCCCTGTTAATACTTTTTGTTTTAAGCCTGCTTAATGTAGCAGCAGTCTGCTTCATTGCCATGGAGGCGTTATATGCGTTAGCCGATATACCGGTTCAAATAAATACAGCACACTTAACTTTGTTAATGGCTTTCGGTTTTCGCGTTAATCTTTTTTTGAATTGTATTAATGCCATCGTGTTTTATATGAACAAGCTAAAAAAAACACAACTGGAAGCCGAGCAGCTGAAAAAAATTTCCATTGAGGCTCAATTCGAAGCCCTGCGCAACCAAATTAATCCACATTTTTTATTTAACTGCTTCAACGTGTTGTCAACCCTTGTGTACAGGGATGCGGAAACTTCGGCAAAATTTATTGATCAGCTTTCATCAGTATACCGTTACCTGCTATACAATCAGGAGAAGAAAATTGTATCCCTGAAAGAAGAGCTTGCATTCATTGAATCCTACCTGTACCTGCTCAAGATCAGGTTTGGCGAAAACATTTCAATTAAAAATGAAATTGATCGGGAAGGTGAAAAATTTTACGTAGCCCCTGCGGTTCTTCAAATGCTGATTGAAAATGCGATAAAACACAATGTGGTTTCGCGTAAAAGCCCGCTTGAAATCTCCCTTACGGCTGTAAATGGCTCCATTATAGTAAGCAACACACTGCAGCCAAAAGCAGTAAAGGAGGAATCAACCCGGATTGGCCTCAAAAACATTCAGAGCCGTTATGAGTTTTTAAGTAACCGAAAGGTTGAAATAAGCAAAACTGAAAATCGCTTTACGGTTAAAATTCCATTATTGGAACTGGACGAATGAAGGTTTTATTAGCAGAGGATGAGCCCCTGGCAGCCGATCGACTGATTGGCCTGTTAGGAGAATGCGAACCAGGAGTTGAGGTAGTTGACCATGTGGACAGCGTGGAGGACCTGATACGTTTTTTTAAAAACCCGGCCCCGGTTGATTTATTGCTGCTTGATATTCAATTGGCCGATGGAAAGAGCTTTGAAATTTTTGATAAAGTTCAGGTTGATGTACCCATTATCTTTACCACGGCCTTTGATCAATACGCGTTGCAGGCATTCAAGCATTTTAGTATCGATTATTTACTAAAGCCCGTTCGAAAACAGGAACTGTGCTCAGCCCTGGTTAAATTTAACAAGCTGGTTTCGGCTCCGAAACAAAATGTGCCACTGGAAGAACTGAGGGAATTTTTAAAACGGTCAAACACAACTTTTAAGGAGCGTTTCCTGATCAAGTCGGGTAACAAACTCCAATTTAAACCGGCTGCCGAAGCCGCTTATTTTTTTGCCGATGGCAAAGTAGCCTTTCTTGTTACCAAAGGCGATAACCGAAAGTTTATACTTGACCACACCTTGGAAGAGCTGGAACGATTGCTTGACCCACGCATGTTCTTTCGCATTAGCCGTAAATTTATTGTGAATATTGATGTGGTTGTGGAGGTGAAGGGGTTAATGAGTTCGCGACTGGAAGTAAAACTAAACCAGCCTTGCGAACACGATTTGTCAGTAAGCCGCCACCGTGCAAGTGAATTTAAAACTTGGCTTGATCGGTAACGGAAATTATCTTCGCAATTACTTTAAGCGTATATGAAGGCCGTTGTATTTATCCTGTTTTTGGTTGCACCTCTTTTTGTTTTTGCCCAAGATGTTGCTACAGACGTTGATGAATTGAAGAAGGAGATCCTGCAACTTCGAAACGATGTTGACCACATTCAACTTAACCTGCAAACATCGCAAAATAAATTTAAGCGAGGCATTGCCATTGCTACTATTGGCTACTCAGTTACTATTGCCGGGGGGTTAATGCTCGGCAGAAAAAATGATGACCTCGGTAAAGGCCTCTTGATTGCCGGGGGCGCAACCGGCATAACCGGCACTATTCTTATGGTAGATGCTTTTAAATACCTGGGCAGATTTAACAACAAAAGCAGAAAGCGTTAGCCCTGTTGCCTGGCGCGCGCTTCGGTGATCATCAGGAACTCAGCCACATTTTCAGTGTCCAACATCCCTACCAGTATTCCGTTTTCGAAAACGGGCGAGACAGATTTTTTCATGGTCTGGAGACGCGTCCAGGCCTCTTCAAGCGAGGATGTTTTTTCAAGGGCAAGGAAATCACGGCTCATGGCCTCAGCTACCGGGTGACTGGCCTTCCCCTGACGAAGGGCTTTGATAATTTCATCGCGACTTAACGTGCCCACCACCCCGGCTTCATCAGCAACTATAAAATTCCGGTTTTGTGTGTCCAGCAGCCGATCCGAACTATGTTCAATGGTATCGGTGGGATTTAACAAAGGCACATCACGCATTAGTGCATCGGCAACGGTATAACCTTTTAATAACGACTTTGCTTCGGCAAATTGTGCCTCGGCCTGTGCTCCCAGAAAAATGAATATACCAATAAACACCAGGAACGGGTTATAGAAAAAGCCAATGAATACAAAACCCACAGCCAACAACTGGCCGACTGATGCCGCTATACGCGTGGCCACATTCCGCTCAAACTTAAAGGATAACAACGCACGGAAAACACGACCACCATCCATAGGAAAAGCGGGAATCATGTTGAAAACCGCCAGCCAGATGTTTACCACCATTAATGAAAATAAAAAATTATGATGGCTGAGGCGGCTTAAGTCCATCTCTTCAATCAGGCTAAGGCTTAGTTTAATAAAAGGATACAGCACTGCTGCAATAACAATATTTACAGCCGGTCCAGCCAGCGCCACCACCAACTCCTCTTTGGGTTTCTCAGGTATCGATTCGAGTTGGGCCAATCCGCCAATGGGCAACAGGGTTATGTTTCTGGTTTTAATGTTGTACCGTTTGGCAGCTAAGGCATGCCCCAGTTCGTGGGCGGTAACGCAGGCAAACAAAGTAAGGATAAAAAGCACGCTCCAGATGATATCCACCGTGCCCATGCCTTGCTTTAGGTTGATGTACACAATCCATCCAATCAAGATCAGAAATGTCCAATGAACAAAAATCTGTATTCCGGCAACACGGCCTAACGACAAGGAATATTTCATTTTCATAGAGCGAGAGTTTAGGGGCTTACGAATAATGGCCAGTTTTTACATGGCTCAAAAACCTTTCAAGAGTAGCATTAACCAACTTAGGTTGTTCAATTGTTGAACTATGACCGGCACCAGGAATAATTTCCAACACCGATCCGTTAATTTGCTTATGTATGCGCCTGGCTTTTTCGGGTGTTGTGGCCACATCTTCATCACCAACAATAACCAACGTTGGTTTTTGAATCGATTTAATTTCGTCAAACACACCGCTTCGGTTAATCACACCACTTACGGCACGGGTAACGGTTTTTGGTAAAGTCATCATTTTGCTTTCCCAGTATGATCTTTCCCCGGCCCTTTCCGGATCGTTCATGAATGTTTTTCCGAAAAGGATATTCATGATTTTTTTTGCAATGGGCTTACTTCCGGCAACTTTAAAAATCATATTTAACGCATGGTATTTCAGTTTATTCACTTCTTCATCGGCCGAGGTTTCCATAAGCGTTAGGCTCTTTATCAAGTGCGGTTTACGGGCCGCCAAACGCATGCCCACAAAACCACCCATGCTTAAGCCAACAAAGTGAACAGCGCCCAACTGTAAATTTTCAATCAGTGCGGCCGCATCAATGAACAAACTGTCCATATCATATCCGGAATCGGTAACCTCACTATCGCCCTGTCCGCGATGGTCGTATGCAATACAGCGGTAGCGGTCTTTGAAATAAGCGATTTGCGCCCGAAACATTTCATGTGAAAAGAGCAGGCCGTGAGAGAATACAATGGTCTCCTCACCGGTTCCTTCATCGCTATAATATAAACTGGCGTTATTACAGTTAATGTGTGGCATACGAGCTGGTTTTGGTTAAAAGTATTACAGGATAAGAAGTATAACAAGGACATTTGTCAGTCACCATCCATCACAGTAGGGTTTTATTTGAGTTTTGTTAGTTGTACTTTTCTTAACCGAATACACCTGAACATGAATTACCGGATTTTAATCCTTGCATGTATTCTGCCCGCTGCGGCATCGGCCCAATTAGTGGTGAAAGCGCTTGTTGGCGGAACGCTAATCGATGGTTATGGAGGGAAGCCTTTGCAGAATTCAGTCATCATCATTGAGGGCGAGCGTATAAAGGCAGTCGGGCAACTCGGCTCGATTGAAATTCCTAAAAATGCAGAAATCATTTCCACCGAAGGCATGAGCGTTTTGCCCGGCCTGTGGGATATGCACGTGCACCTGATGATTAACGGGCATAGTGACTATACACACTGGGATAAAACTTATATGAAAATTGCAAAAGATGTTATTATGCCCTCATCGGCACACCAGCTTTTGCTGGCCGGTGTTACCAGCGCACGCGATTTGGGCGCACCACTTGAGGCGAGTATTAACGTTCGCGACAGGATCAACAGAGGCGAAATACCAGGCCCCACCATGTACATGAGCGGGCCGTTTATCCAGCACGAACCCTATCCGGGCACGGCAGAGTTTCGCTGGGGGGTAAAAGGGGAAGCCGATGCAAGGGCTAAAGTACAGCGCCTGGCCAAAGCCGGAGTGAATTGTATCAAGCTCATCGATCAGGATGAAATGACCGAGGCCGAATACCTGGCCGTAGTGGATGAGGCGCACAAGAATAAATTAAGGGTTGTTGCACACGCGCACCGCCCCGATGAAATACGCAGAGGATTAAAAGCAGGTGTGGATTGTTTTGAACATACTGGCCTTGCTGCTGCGCCTGAATATCCGGCCGATATTATTGCCATGATTAAAGAGCGGACTGCGAAAATGAATTTAGGGCCATTATTCTGGACGCCCACCGTTGAAGGGCTTTATAATTACGACTATGTACGCGACAACCCTGAGTATTTGGATGATACCTCGTGGCATGTGGGCTTACCCGATTCCATTGTTGCGGACATTCGGCAATCCATTAAACATCCGGGCAGGCTTTCCTATTTCGGGTTGAACCCCTTGCGCAAGCCAACACTGAAAACAAAGATCAATCAACTCAAAAATGCAGGCGTGGTGTTGCTGATAGGAACCGATAGCGGCATACCGATGAAGTTCCACAGCCAGAGCACCTGGAACGAACTGGATGTGTGGGTTAACAAATTTGGTTTCGACCCGATGTACACCATCCGCGCGGCAACCTACTGGCCGGCCGTAGCGATGGGCGTAGAGAAAGATTTTGGAACCATCAGCGAAGGAAAGTATGCCGATATTATTGCCGTGAAGGGCGATGTGCTCCGGTACATCGCACTATTGCAGCGAGTGGATATGGTAATTAAAAAAGGGAAACGCTATAAATAAACTACAAAACAAACCTGTCATGATTAAAAAGTTCTTCCTCTTCCTGTTGCTACTGTTTCTTGTTGTTATTGGAATCGTGTTGTTCAACACCTTTCGTTTTCAACCCAATCAACAAGCGGTTGAGTCGGTACCTGCTCCTGAATTAACAGAAGCATCCTTACAACATTTTCAACAAGCGCTTTCTTACAAGACCATATCCTATGGCGACCCGTCATTGTTTGACTCCACACAATTCATCGGGCTCCGTCAGTTTCTGGAATCAACTTACCCGAAAGCACACCAGGTACTAACGCGCGAAATTGTAGCCGGCTATAGCCTGCTCTATAAGTGGGAGGGAAAAAATGCTGACTTAAAACCCGTTGTACTAATGGCCCATCAGGATGTGGTGCCTATTGAAGAAGCCACCAAATCTATGTGGACAGTCGACCCGTTTGCAGGCGTAATTAAAGACAATTTCATCTGGGGGCGCGGTACTACCGATGATAAAATCAATGTGGTTTCCATTATGGAAACGGTTGAGAAACTGGTCAGCGAAAACTTTCAGCCCGAGCGAACAGTCTACATTGTTTTTGGTCACGATGAAGAAATCGGAGGCAAGGGCGCTACAGCCATTGCCAAACTTTTAAAAGATAGAAACATCGCGGCCGAGTTTGTGCTTGACGAAGGCGGATTGATCACAGCCGAGAAAGTTCCGGGAATGACAAAGCCCATCGCCTTGCTTGGCACAGCCGAGAAGGGATACCTTTCATTAAAATTAACGGTTAGCCTTCCGGGGGGTCATTCGTCTATGCCCGAAAAAGAAACGGCTATTGATGTGTTGGCTAAAGCACTAAACACGCTTCGCAGCAAGCCTTTCGAACCGGAGTTTTCCGAACCGATGCACGGCCTGATGGAAAGCCTCGGTCCCGAAATGCCGTTTGTTCAACGCATGGCATTTGCTAATCCATGGTTATTCAAGAAAATGATTTTAAGCACGTACTCCCAAAGCAACACGGGCGATGCCATGATCCGCACCACCATTGTACCCACCATCATTGAAGCCGGCATTAAAGACAATGTGGTGCCCACCGTAGCAACAGCCGTTGTCAATTTCAGGTTGTTGCCAGGCCATACGTCAGACCAGGTAATTGAAGAGGTGAAAAAGAAAATAAACGATGAACGCGTTAACGTGGCGCCATTAAATAAAAATGTTTCAGAGCCATCGCCAGTAACGCCAATTAATGGTTTTGGGTATCAAAAAATTGCCGGCACCATTAAGAAAAGTTATCCGCAGGTAATTACCTCGCCATTCCTGGTTATTGGCGCAACCGACTCCCGGCATTTTACGGAAGTATCATCCAACATCATCAAGTTCAGCCCGATGATTGACCCGATTGGTTTTCATGGCATTGACGAACGCGTGAGTTTGGAGAGTTATAAAACAGCCTTGTGGTTTTATGAACAGTTGTTAAGGGATTTGAATTAAACATAAACGCTCTGTGCTCTTTGTGTAAAACTTTGTGACCTCTGTGGTTTTGCATTTAGGGTACTTTAAAAGAAAAAATCACTGACATGAAAAAGATAAACCTCCTTATCGCGCTGCTCACGGCACTATCTGCAGCATTAGCCCAAGTCACCATTGATAACCTCCTCAACGTACCCTTCCCGACAAACCTTACCGCCAGTGCCGATGGCAAACGTATAGCCTGGGTGTTTAACGATCAGGGCGCGCGTAATATTTACGTGGCTGATGCCCCGGATTTTGCACCACGAAAGGTTACCAACTACAATCAGGATGACGGACAGGAAATAGCATCGGTGCAGTTCACGAACGATAATGCGAAAATCATTTTCATACGCGGAGGCGCCCCAAATAGTGCGAATGAACTACCCAATCCTATTGCGTTGCAGCCCAGCGTTGATCGCGCCATCTGGATTGTGAATGCAGACGGCAGCGATTTGAAAAAACTGTCCACCGGTTTTTATCCCAAACTTTCGCCCGATGGAAAATCATTGGCGTATTTAAGCAGCGGCCAGGTGTGGCTAGTTAAACTAGACTCAGCCGGCAAGGGCAAAAAACTTTTTCATTCACGCGGCTCGCAAAGCAATATGCGCTGGTCGCCCGATGGCCGTAAACTGGCTTTTGTGAGCAGCCGTACCGACCACTCGTTTATTGGTGTTTATGATTTTTCAACCAACACTATTCAGTTTCTTGACCCGAGTGTTGATCGGGACGGTAATCCGGTTTGGTCGCCCGATGGAAAGCAAATTGCTTTTATACGCACGCCCAATGTGCGTAACCGCCTGCCCTTTGTGCCGGCACGCGAGGGCCATCCGTGGTCTGTACGCGTTGCCGATGTAAGCACCGGAAAAGCAAAAGAAGTTTGGGTCGCTAAACCGGGTAAAGGCAGTGTGCTTCACACCGGCATTCCGGTAGTGGATAACATGCTATGGTGGATGGGTGATCGCCTGGTGTTTCCGTGGGAGCGCGATGGCTGGCAGCATTTGTATTCGGTTTCCACAAACGGAGGCGAAGCAGTATTACTTACCCCGGGCGATGGCGAAGTGGAGTCCGTGGATGTGGCGCGTGATGGAAAAAGCCTCATTTATGTAACCAACATTGGCGACATCGACCGGAGGCATGTTTTTAAAGTGGCCGCTACCGGAGGAAAACCACAACAACTTTCCACAGGCGATGGCATTGAATACGCACCGGTTGAAACAACAGCCGGATTAGTCTGCCTGCGTACCGATGCCACTACGGCTGCCTGGCCGCATATTGTGGCAGCCAACGGACAATCAAGAATGATCGCAACTGATTTATTCCCGAAAACTTTTCCCAAAAAAGATCTCGTAACCCCTCAGGCTGTGATGATCACCGCCACGGATGGCATGAAAATACCCGCACAGCTATTTCTGCCAAAGGGCGCCAAGGCTGGCGATAAGCGGCCAGCTGTAATCTTCTTTCATGGTGGCTCGCGCAGGCAAATGGTGCTGGGGTTTCATTATAGTCAGTATTATCACAACGCCTATGCACTCAACCAATACTTTGCCAGCCAGGGTTATGTGGTGTTGTCGGTGAACTACCGTAGTGGTATTGGGTATGGTTTGGATTTCCGCGAAGCCATTGATTACGGTGCAGCCGGGGCCAGCGAGTATCGCGATGTGGAAGGAGCAGGATTATACTTAGCACAGCGTCCGGATGTTGACCCGAAGAAAATCGGGTTGTGGGGAGGAAGTTATGGAGGCTACTTAACCGCGATGGGGCTGGCCAGGGCATCCGATTTGTTTTCTTGCGGGGTGGATATTCACGGTGTGCACGACTGGAATGTAGTGATCCGAAATTTTGTTCCCTCCTATCAGGCAGAAAAGCAGCAGGCGTTCGCACGCCTGGCCTTTGAATCATCGCCCATGCATTTTATCAAAGGCTGGCGATCCCCGGTGTTACTTATTCATGGCGATGATGATCGCAACGTGCCCTTTAGTGAAACCGTAAGTCTTGTTGAAAACCTACGCGAACAAGGTGTGTATTTTGAGCAATTGGTTTTTCCGGACGAAGTGCACGGATTTCTGCTGCACAAAAACTGGTTAAGTGCCTATAAAGCCTCAGCCGATTTCTTTAAGCGCATGTTTGATAAAAAGTGAAATCCATAAGTCAACAGCTACTCAGCTATGTTTCCGGAACCATTGTTGAAAAGCGACCAAGTGCGGTAAGCGGAGAATTGGAAGTATGGTATCAAAACGGAAAGTATGTTCTGCATTCTCCCGATGCGAATTATTCTTTCGACACGCTGCATAAAATATTTCAAAAAGCTTTCAAAAAGCTTGAAGTAGATAAACGAAACCTTGAAACTGTTTTGATACTTGGGTTTGGGGCAGGAAGCATAGCGACTATTTTGTGTGATGAGCTAAAACTTGCCCCACAGCTTACAGGTATAGAGCTCGACCCAGAGGTAATAGCACTAGGAAAAAAATACTTTGATCTGGACAGGTACAACAACCTTACACTTCATATGGCCGATGCCGCTGATTTTGTAGCCGTGTGCAAAACCCGTTTCGATATGGTAGTGAGTGATGTTTTTGTGGATAAGCACATTCCATCAAGAATGCTGAAAACAGAATACGTAATGCATCTGGTACGGCTTACAACGCATGGAGGCCTTGGCATGATGAACATCATAACCGAAACAAAAGAACAGCACTGTCAACTCGAATTGTTTCTGAGAGCCCTAACAGCCACTGGCGTTCGTCACAAAACCCACCGGGTATCGTCTGTTAATTCAATCATTTCCTGGATCGGTTAAACCTACTGATAAATGTCATAGCTTCCGTTGATCCGGATCAGTCAAAATAGATTTCAGGGGTAATATCTTGTCTTTCAGAAAGGGGCGATGCAACTCGCGGGTTGGCATTTAAAAAATCCTAATCATGAAAAAGATATTAATTCCAACAGATTTTTCAGCATGCGCAGAAAATGCATTTTATGTAGCACTGGAAACTGCGCGTAAGGCGGACGCTGAATTGATCATACAACACCTTTACGATGATAAGTCGGGCAGCATGCATGTATTGCTGAACAAGCCATTGGAAACTGATCCTGTTCTAGGTCAGGCAAAAGCAAAACTTGATGAGCTCATTACGTTGGCCGAGCGGGCAGGTGTTAATGCAAGGCCTTTGCTGGTAATGAACAAGGGCACAGACAAAATTGAAAATTATATTGAGCCCCTCGGAATTGATTTGGTAGTAATGGGTTCGCATGGTGCAACGGGCATTCGCGAATGGGTTATCGGGTCGCAAACCCAACGGGTTGTTCGCCACTCCTCCGCACCGGTTCTTGTTATCAAAAACAAACCCGGTACCGTTAGCTTTGAAAGGATTATGTTTGCCTCTACATTCCATGAAGATCCTTCGAAAGCCTTAAACAGCCTGGCGAAGCTAACCGGCCTTTGGCGCAGCACCATTCATATGCTCTACATTGGGCTCGAAAATGACAAACAAACCAAGGCTGAGGTGGACGAAAAGATGAATGTACTGCAGGCCCAGTTCCCGGGCACAAACTTTACCCGCAATTTCATTACCACCAACGATCCGGAGTGGGGCATTAAATATGCCGCAAAAGATATTGCCCCTGATATAATTGCACTCACGGCCCAACTAAAAACAGGTGCTTTTATTTTTTCACATAGCCTGGCCGAAAGCTTGGTTAACCACGAGCAACTCCCAGTACTTGTTATTAATGTGAAGGGCTAAGCAGTACGTTTTAAAAGTTCATCTAATTTTAGGGGATCAACAAACATGAACCACCTTGGCCAGCACTGAACATCCGCCCGTAAAAGCAAAACCGTTTGTTGATGCGGATAGTCTGTTCTCCATTCATCCCGAGTTATTAAATGACGCGTTCATTTATGTGCACGGTCACGTAAAACCACACGCGAACGAAACGCTGATCAGGATTTGGCAATCAACCTATTTAATTGGTAAAGAAGCTGGTGAACGGGCCGAACTCATACATGCCGAAAACATAACATATGCTCCGGTATGGACAATTGTACCCGATAAATTGCAATTCAATTTCTTACTGATATTTTCCGCGTTACCCAAAACATGCCGTGTGTTTGACCTGGTTGAACAGATACCGCAACCCGGAGGATTTTTTGCTCCAAACATCAGGCGCAATCAAACTGACATATACCATATTAGCTTTGATTTTTGATTTCTCGATCGGTCAGAGAATTATTCGTTTTAATTAAGATTTAAGATAATGTTAGAATAGATCTTTTTTCGTAAAAGCAGTTTCAAAGGGCGGGTGAAAAGTCTTTAAGTGTAAAAAGCAGTGCGTGAATTAAACCTGTATAGCCTTTTTAATCACCCGTTCTATAGAAAGCCCCTGCACAACAATAGAGAATAGCACTACCGTATAGGTTATCACCACGATTAACTCTTTGTACGGGCCGGCCGGTATAGTCAGCGCCAAGGCAATAGAAATACCTCCGCGCAAACCTCCCCACGTCATAATCGTAAGCGTTTTTGGTTCAAATTGTTTTTTAAACCCGAACGCATAGGTAGGCAACGCCAGGGAAACATAGCGTACTATCAAAATGATAAGTACAGTAAGTAATCCTAATAATACATACTCCCACGATAATGGAATGATCAACAACTCCAGCCCAATGAGTACAAACAGGGCGGCATTCATAATCTCATCAATAATTTCCCAAAACTTGTAGGTGTAATCCAACGTCACATCCGACATGGCACTTGCTTTTCCTTTGTTACCGATGATAAGCCCGGCCGTAACCATGGCGAGCGGACCGGATAAGTGAAGGGCCAACGCCAGGGAGTAACTACCCATTACCATGGCAAGCGTTAACAACACTTCGGTTTGATAGTGGTCAATGCTTTTTATCAAACGATAAACGACCAGGCCACAAACAATGCCCAGTACAATGCCGCCTATAATTTCTTCGGCAAACAATAGGGCTACTTCATTAAAGGTAATAGTGCCCAACCCGGCTGTGGCGATATGAAAAATAACAATAAACAGCACTACTCCCGTGCCATCGTTAAACAGCGATTCACCCACGATTTTTATTTCCATAGGTTCGGGGGCGTTGGCTTTTTTCAAAATGCCCAACACGGCAATGGGATCAGTTGGTGAGATGAGCGCACCAAACAGCAAGCAGTAGATGAATGGTAATTCGTAGCTTACAAGCTTGAGTGCAGCAAATAATAATACGGCAATAAGGAAGGTAGAAATAGTTACCCCCAATGTTGCAAACGAAGCAATGGGCCAGCGCATGCTTTTCAGTTTGTGCCAGTCGGTGTGGAGCGCGCCTGCAAACAACAAAAAGCTTAGCATGAAGTCGAGCAAAATATCAGAGAAGTCAAGCCGCTCAAGCGCTTGCTCAGCCAGTCCTTCCAGCCCGGGGAAGATAACATTGGCCACCTGTATGCCTACGGAAAACAGCAGCCCCATGAGCATGAGGGCAATGGCTGCCGGTAACTTAAGGTAGCGCTCATTAATAAAGGCGAATACGGCCGAGAGGACAAGAACAGCGCTGAAGATTTGGAGTAATGACATAGGGCAAAAATATAAGTATGAACGAAGCTAAAAAACCCACCCGCTTCAACGCTTACCCTCAACACTACAATAACTTGTTTGAATTAAAGCAAAGTACGCGTACAATAAATACTGGTTGCGTGCGACTTTTCCTTGAAATGAAGCTACCTTTATTTGTATGGAAAAGATCAGGGCCATTATTACAGGGGTAACCGGTATGGTGGGTGAAGGTGTTCTTCACGAATGCCTTAACCATCCCGATGTTGAAAGTGTGCTGGTGATTAACCGTAAACCTTGCGGGGTTGTGCATCCAAAGCTGAAAGAAATAATTCACCCCAATTTTCACGACCTGTCGGGCATTGAAGATCAACTCCATTCCTACAATGCTTGCTTTTTTTGTGCGGGTGTTTCTGCGGTGGGCTTAACGGAACAGCAGTATTATCATCTCACGTATAACCTCACCTTGCAAGTTGCGCAAACCCTGCTGCGCAAAAACCCGGAAATGATTTTTTGTTATGTTTCAGGCTCGGGAACAGACGGCAGCGAAAAAGGCCGCATGATGTGGGCGCGTGTAAAGGGAAAGACAGAGAACGCTTTGCTTCGGCTTGGCTTTAAAAGGGTTTACATGTTTCGGCCCGGGTATATGCAACCCACAAAAGGTTTGAAAAACACGTTGCGGTGGTACAGTGCTATGGCGTGGTTATATCCTTTATTGAGCGTGTTGTTCCCTGCTTATGTGTCAACCCTGAAAGAGGTAGGTACAGCCATGATCAGGGTGGTTACGATGGGGTATGAAAAACCAGTTCTTGAAGTTAAGGATATCGTTAAGCTTGCCCGTAATTGAGTAGTTTTGAAGAGATTTTTTAAGTGCAAAAGGATATGGCAACGACTAAAATTACGGTAAACAATAATGGTTCACTAAAAATTGAAGGCGATTTTGAAATCGTAGACATGCAGGGTACTGCGTATGGTTTACAAGGACGAACATTGGTATCGCTTTGCCGCTGTGGTCTTTCTAAAAACAAGCCTTTTTGTGATGGTTCGCACAAAGGCCATTTGGAGCATGAAGCCAAAGCTTTTGACCTGCCACCACGCAAAGTATAAATCTACGTTTCCCGGCTATTTAATAATCAGCACCCTTTCTTTGGTTATGCGAAGGTAATTTGTTTAACTTCGATTAGCCTTTGTTACCAAATCGGCTACAAACCCTAAACAGAACCTGTCTAAGGTTTCTGCCAAACTAATTGATTCGTGTCGTTTCGGTAATGGTAGGTTAAAATCTAATCCCATTCACTATGCTTAAAAAAATTCTGCTTGGCATCGTGCTGGTGGTAGTTGCGGCCGTTGCCATTTTGTTTGTTACTGTAAATCTTCGCTACAATCGCACCTTTGATGCACCTTATCCCGACATCCAGGCCAGCACGGATTCCGCTATGATCGCAAGAGGAAAGTATCTCGCATACGGTCCGGCACATTGTTCATTTTGTCATGCACCTATGACGGAGTTCCAACGTGTGGATCGGGGGGAGGAGGCTCCGCTTAAAGGTGGATTTGATTTCAAGATGCCTTTTGGAAATATGTTTGCTCCTAACATTACACCTGACGAAGAGACGGGAATCGGAAAACTTACTGATGGACAAATTGCCCGTGCGTTACGCTATGGAGTTGCGCATGATGGACGGGCCATTATAGACATGATGCCTTTTTATGATATGAGTGATGACGATCTAAAGGCCATAATCTCTTTTCTTCGTTCGCAGGAACCTATTCACAATCCCAGGCCAAAGCATGAGCTCAATTTTATAGGCAAAGCAGTTTTTTCATTTCTTGTTAAGCCCATGGGCGATGGAGATGTGCCCCCTGCCCCTGCGCCTGATTCAACAGCCGCCTATGGTGCATATATCGCCAACAGTATTGCTAACTGCGGGGGTTGCCACACCCCACGCAGCATGATGACCGGAGCGTACATCGGCCCCGAGTTTTCAGGCAGAAACAAATTTGAAATCATCGATGAAAACGGAAACATTGTAAAAGGCAAACATGTAATGACACCGAACATTACTCCCGACAAGGAAACCGGGCGCATGGCCGATTGGACACAACAAGATTTTATTAAACGCTTTCGTGATGGCCGGGTCATTCCGGGCACACCCATGCCTTGGGGACCGTTCAGCCGGATGAGCGACATGGAGCTTATTGCACTTTATAAATACCTTCAAACAGTAGCTCCGGTAAGAAGTGAGTACACGCTCGGTATTCAGGATGGAGATCCAGATTAATCTTTAGGCAAAAGAAACCACAAGGCGGTTATCTATTTAATAAATGGTGACAACTCTGCTTTTAACTTTTCAAACTCTTCCTGGGTAATCAGGCCCAGGTCGAGTTTGTCTTTAGCTCGTTTAAGTTCAGTTAGTGCGTCATCGCTACTCATCACCGAAGATTTTATTTCTCCTGTTGCCAGGGCATTTTCAATAGGGATTATAAATGTTGAGGGACCCCATACGCCTTTGGTATAAAAGTTTACTGCATAGCCAATGCGCTTATTGCCCACCACGCGAATTCGTTTCAGTTCTGTTTCAAATCCGCTATACCCTGCGGGCAGGTTGGCCGATCCGGTAAGCGCATCTTGTTCAATAATGTAAACAAAGGTTTGGTTTACGGAAGACGGTCTTCCAATTTTAAGTCGATCACCAACGTTATAAACAGTGCCCTCCCGGCAAACATAGGCAGTGTATTGTTTTTCAAATTTTGTACCTGCTTTCAGGTCTGTGAATCTAATCTCCTGTGCATGGGAAGTCGGGGCACATAAAATAATTAGAACCACCGTGTATAGTAGCGATTTCATTTTCTTTTTGTTCTGATGCTTATTTCGTTTTTACAAATAGGTGCGGAGCCGGTATTGTCTTGTAGTAGATCACACTCAAAAATCCTTTATCGGAGGCACGTTTGATTTCCATTTTTATGGCATCACCCTTTTTGAGTCCGCCTAGTTCTACTGGCTTTTGAGCCACTAACGTTGCGGTACAACCATTCCAGGTGAGTTTGTAATCCTCTGTCATCTTTCCATCTTTAAATTCACTATACCGGTTGGCGGTTACAACAGCCTTAACATCTCCTAGTATAGTTTCGGTTACGTATTCGCCCAGCACCAACTTGTTACAACCATTGGTTACGGCAGGATAAGCTTTAAGTGGCGCAAAAGTCTCATCGTTTTCCAATGCAGCACAATTATCCATAAGGGTCATGGCCAGATCTAATCCCAGAACAGTCATGGCTTTGAACATATTGTCAATCTCTTTGTAATGCGTTGTCAGCCGCTCTTCCAATGATTCTTCATTGGCCTCAAATACGCGCTTCATGCATTCGTCCCAATCCTTCTCTTTGGTAACTTCAACACAGCGGCAAATCGCATCGCCAAAGCCTTTTATTAAATCTGTGTTTGCATCAATTGCAAGCAACTTAGGATCAACCTCTACTTTTTCTTTCTTTTTATTAAGTCGCGCAAATTCATCGGGGCAGTTTTTGTAGGCCTCGTTACGCACAGCGGTCATGGCTTCAAACGGCTCATCTTTAAAGGTGCCCTGTTTACGCAACTCAGTCTCAACCTCATCGGAGTACTCCGACAAGCATCCCAGAATTTTAAAGGGAAGTTGTTTTTCTGTAAAGTCATCCGTGTTTATACTCTTTAAACATTCACAGCCTTCAGCCGCTGCTTTGGTAAGGATATCTTGTGCAGACAGGGACGAAACGCCCCACACAACTAAAGTGAGTAGTAGAAAAAGCCGGTTCATTTCATTTTTGGGTTTAATGATTTTATTAAAGGTATGAACCGTGCACGGATAAATAATGCGTACACCACCTACATAAGCATGTAGGTGAGGGGGTGTGTGGATCGTTTAATTTACCTCAACAGGACGAAGACAAAGCTCCAGTATTCTTTTCTTCAATTCCGGGAATACAACTTGAACGTCAGGGGAAAGATCAACGGAAAGGGGCTGAATAGTTTTTACAGAGACGACAAACAAATACACATCCGGTAGCTGATCGAGCAGCGTGAGTGATTCAACTAAGTCTTTTAACCCGATTTCATGCGTGCTCATGGCTTTCGGGAAATCAGAAGCAAACTTCGGGCGAATTAATTGAATCGTACCCGCTGGCTTATCATCCAGGGTGGCATCAATAAGAATAACCCGCGGATACGATTCAATATACTCCATCAATTGAAAACCGGCCGTACCGCCATCCAGCACATCGGCAAGTCCTGGCAAAATTTCATCTTTTAATTCCTGCGCCAGATGAACACCAAGGCCCTCATCGCCCATCAGGTAATTTCCCACGCCAAGAATCAAAGTGTCTGATGAACGCTCCATTTTTTTATCTGCTTGAAATAGGTCTCACACTCCCCTCTCCAGTAGGAGAGGGGTTGGGGGTGAGGCATTACTTTTTCTTTTCTTCAACTTTCTTATTCGCCTCAAAAATTTCTTCTTCAATAAATTTCCATCCGCCACCCATCGAAGAAATCTCTCCGCGGCCTTCTACGTAGTCGTGATAGAACACCAGATACACATGCACTACTGTGAACAGGATGAAGAACCACATCGTCCAGTGATGGATTTGCCGGAGCATGAAATCACCCCCCACTACGGCAGGAACCCAGGCGAATAAATTCGGGAACCACCAGTCGCTGGTGGCCGAGTACAACCCAAAGCCGGTGAGGCATTGAATACCAAATGCAATGAAGGTTAAGAAATAGATGAAACCAGCCACACGGTTATGACCGATGGTGTGCAACTCACTTCCCTTCGTCATAAAAATGTCAGTCTCAATAATGGCCCACATGTCTTTAAAAAATTGCTTGTTGGTAGGAATAAAATTTTTCCAACCGGCATACTTATTTCCAACAAAACCCCAGTAAATTCTGAACGCAAAGTTGAAGAAGAAAATATAGGCAGCTACAAAATGAATGAACCGAACGGTGCCCATAATATAAAGATCAGACGCTTCCTTACCAGACAGAATGGCTAATGGATTACCAATATAAAAGCCGGTGGCGATCAGCGCCAGAATACATAACGCATTCAACCAGTGGTATACCCGTACAGGCAATTGCCATACAAACACGCGTCTTAGTCTGTGCGGTTTTGATATTACAGTTGTGTTCATAACGCTAACATTATAAAACCTTCACTTTATTAATATGCTTTCCTTCTTCATCGTACAGGTGCACGGCACAGGCCAGGCAAGGATCGAACGAGTGAATGGTGCGCAGAATTTCAAGCGGTTGATTCACATCGTGCACAGGTGTGTCTTTCAGTGCGGCTTCATAAGCCGATGGCTTTCCTTCTTTATCACGTGGTGAAGCATTCCAGGTAGAAGGCACAACAAGTTGATAGTTGGCAATCTTCTGGTCTTCAATTACAATCCAGTGTGCTAATGCACCGCGTGGTGCTTCGGTATGCCCAACACCCATCGCTTTTTTCGGCCAGGTTTCGGGTTTGAACTTTTCTGTATTGGCCATGCGGGTATCACCATTTTTGATGTTGTTGATCAGTTGGTCATAGAATTCCAATCCCCAACCGGCAACAAGCTTGGCTTCCAGTCCGCGGGCGGCTGTTCTTCCTAACGTAGAGAATAATGCGGTAGCCGGAACATTCAATGCTGATAGTGCATAATCTACCACTTCTTTGAATTCGGGTCTTCCACTGGCATAGCCAACAAGCATCCGCGCCAGCGGACCAACCTCCATGGCGTGTCCCTTCCAGCGTGGAGTTTTCAGGTAACTGTATTTGTCTTCGGTGTTAAGAAAATCAAACGGAGGTTTTGGTCCGGTGTACTTTAATTTGGTTTCACCTTTCCACGGGTGCAAGCCTACGCCATCACCACCGGCATATTCATACCAGCTGTTGGTGATGTATTCTTCAACTTCGGAATCGTTACGCAGGTCCACTTCGTGTATCTTGCTTAGATCTTTATTAAGAATTACCCCGGAAGGGAATTTGTAATTGCCCACATCGCGATATCCGGAAGTGGACAAATCGCCATAGGCCATGAAGTTTCCTAATCCGCCACCAATGGCACCCCAATCCAGGTAGTAAGGAGCAATGGCGAGAAGATCAGGAATGTAAACCTGTTCAACAAACTGCTGTGCATCTTTTAAGAGCTTGCCCACATAGGCAAGACGTTCAGCATTAATACCGCTGGCATCGTCTAAACTTATCGAACAAGCCATGCCGCCCACCAGAAAATTCGGGTGAGGATTTTTACCACCAAAAATGGTGTGCACTTTGGCAATTTCTTTTTGCCACTCGAGCGCTTCGAGATAGTGAGCAACACCAATCAAATTAATTTCAGCGGGGAGTTTGTAAGCCGGGTGGCCCCAATAGCCATTGGCAAAAATCCCAAGTTGTCCGCTTTCTACAAATTTTGTTAAACGCTTTTGCAGATCGGAGAAATACCCGGGCGAACTTTTTGGCCAGTGTGAAATGCTTTGTGCAATCTCAGATGTTTTTTTAGGATCAGCCTTTAATGCACTTACTACATCTACCCAATCCAATGCATGCAGGTGATAGAAGTGAATGACGTGATCTTGTACATTTTGTGCGCAGAACATCAGGTTACGAACCAATTCGGCATTGGGCGGAATGGTAATATCCAGTGCGTCTTCAACGGCACGTATAGAAGCGAGTGAATGCACCGTGGTACAAACACCGCACACCCGGCCGACAAATGCCCAGGCATCGCGCGGATCACGGCCACGAAGAATCTCCTCAATTAAACGAACCATGGTGCCTGAGCTGAAGGCATCGGTTATTTTTCCGTTGTTTATTTCTGCTTCAATCCGCAAATGGCCTTCAATGCGGGTAATAGGATCAACTACTATACGTGTCATGGTTAGTCTTCTTTAAGTTGTTGTTCAGATTCTTTTCCCTCGGAAATCAGGTTGTCGATCATTTTGCCTTTTCGCAAATTGGTAACTACCGCATGCGCAGCGATACCCGCTGCCGTAACACCCAAGGCAACCTTGCCAACGGTGTCTGCCGTGGCCTCAATGCCAAAGCCCGCAATATTGGGGAGACGTTGATAGAGCGGTCCGTTATCCCAGAAACTTTCCTCGCTACAACCGAAACATCCATGACCGGATTGAATCGGGAAGCTAACACCATTGTTCCACCGCATAACACCACAGGCATTGTATGTGCTGGGACCTTTGCACCCAACTTTATACAAGCAGTATCCGCGTTTAGCATTTTCATCATCGAACGATTCCACATAAAGTCCGGCATCATAGTATGGCCTGCGGTAACAACTGTCGTGCACACGTTTTGAGTAAAAAGCTTTGGGTCTTCCAATGCTATCCAGCGCAGGAAGTGTTCCGAATGTGAGTATATGCACAATCGTGCCCGCCATTACTTCTCCGATAGGAGGGCAGCCGGGCACTTTTATAATAGGTTTGTTCTTTATGATTTTATGAATGGGCGTTGCTGTTGTTGGATTTGGTTTCGCGGCCTGAACACATCCGTTGCTTGCGCAGCTGCCCCAACAAATAATAGCTTTAGCACCGTCAGCCACTTCGTGTAAAATATCAAGCGATGATTTTCCACCAATCATGCAATACACGCCATCAGCACCTAAAGGAACAGAACCTTCTACACACAAAACATATTCACCGTAGTGCTCCTTCATGGTTTTGTGCATGGCTTCTTCGGCCTGGTGGCCGGCAGCTGCCATGAGTGTTTCTGTATAGTCGAGTGATAGCTTGTCGAGAATGATATCGGCTACAATAGGATGCGATGAGCGAATGAAGGATTCACTGCAACAGGTACATTCCTGGAAATGCATCCAGATAACCGGTAGTCTGGGTTTTGTCTTTAGTGCCTCAGCCACCTGGGCAACACCGGATGATTGCAGGCCCATGTAGGCGGCAATCATGGTACAAAACTTCATGAAATCTCTTCGGGAGTATCCTTTCTCCGAGAGTTCTTCGTAATAAGTTTTGCGTTTGGTAGAAGTCTCGATGATCATATTAGTTGTTTTATGTGGAACAAGTCTAAATAAGTCCTCGGTTTGCGTTGGGGGAGCTAAAGCATCTTGAAAAATATATTGCTTGATTAATTTTTTGACTGATGATTCTCAGCAGCAACCAATGATTTTGCTCATGAGGATTTTTGAGAAAAATGAAGTGATTTGATTTCATCAAAATTCAAATGCTATGAAATCCATTCGCACAATTCTGCTGGCAGTAGCTGCGGCATTGCCCTTTGTATCACTGGCACATGAAGGACATGGTCATGAACACCCCTGGAGCCCCGGACATTTTCTGGCTAACCCGGAGCATGCTATTCCATTAGCCCTTGCTGTGGTGTTGATCACCGCGTTTGTGGTGAAGCGTTATGTAGTTGCCAAACGGGCCCGTAAAGAGTAATGGTATGTATTGAAAATTGTTCATTGCGAATTGTTAAGTAAAAAGTATGCACGAGCTATCCATTGTAATGAGCATTGTTGAAACCGCGGAAGAGCAAGTCAGAAAACATCAGGCGAAAGCAGTGGAATGCATTGACCTGGAAATCGGAAATCTATCCGGAATAGATGAACATGCTCTTGAATTTGCCTGGGAAGTTGGCGTGAAGAATACTTTACTCGAAAGAGCAACCTACAACATTAACAAAGTAAAGGGATGGGCGCGGTGCTCTAATTGTGATTGTGAATTTGAAATAAAGGAATTGTTCGATCCTTGTCCGCTTTGTGGCGAATACCTGATTAATATTTTGCGTGGCAGGGAGATGAAAATTCAATCGATGACCCTCTTAAATTAAAAGACAATGTGCGCAACATGCGGATGTGACCAGCCCGGAATGATAAAAATTACAAGCTTGCGTGACGCGCTCTTTCCGCAATTGCATCATCATAACCATAATCATGATGTAGAACAACACATCCACACGTCACAAGACCACAACTCAAAAAGAACTCAAATAGATTTGGAGCAGGATATTCTGCATAAGAATAATTTACTGGCCGAGCGCAATCGCGGTTATTTCGAAGCCAAAGAAATTAAAGCCTTTAATTTGGTGAGTTCTCCCGGCTCAGGCAAAACAGCTCTGTTGGAATGTACCCTGCGTGATCTTGGTAAGGAACTGAACTTTTATGTAATCGAAGGCGATCAGCAGACCACCAACGATGCCGACAGAATAGCCAAGTACAACACACCCGTTATTCAAATTAACACCGGCAAAGGTTGCCATTTGGATGCCACCATGGTGAAGAATGCATTGGCAGAATTAAAGCCAAAGGAACATTCTGTTGTTTTCATCGAAAATATTGGCAACCTGGTGTGCCCTTCCATGTTTGATTTAGGAGAACAAAAAAGAATTGTCATCATCAGCGTTACAGAAGGCGAAGACAAACCCTTGAAATATCCTGACATGTTTGCCGGAAGTCAGCTGTGTATTATTAACAAAATTGATTTGCTGCCCTACCTGAAGTTTGATTTGCCAAAACTGAAAGCATACGCCAAACGAATAAATCCTGCGCTTGAGTTTATTGACTTGTCGTGCAGTACAGGTGAAGGACTCGGGCTTTGGTATGAATGGCTGAAGAAAGAATTGAAAATAAATGAGCTAATCGCCAACTGAATGGCGGATATCAAAACATAAATGAAGACACTCCACATCCATATCGAAGGCCAGGTTCAGGGTGTGGGATTTCGTCCATTTGTGTATCGGCTGGCTAAAGAACTTAAGCTTAACGGATGGGTGAATAATGGTGTTGATGGGGTTCACATTGAAGCAGAAGGACATCCTGAAAAAATCGTAATTTTTATCAGCCGGCTAAAGGAGGAGGCTCCACCGGTATCACGTATCACTTCCATTACTTATCGAGAGATAAGCCATCAACATTTTTCAAGATTTGAAATTATTGAAAGCAAAGCTGATGGAGCTCCGAATTTGCTCATCACCCCGGATATCGGCTTGTGCGATAATTGTAAATCGGAAATTAATGATTTGAAGAACCATCGCTATCAGTATCCATTCACCACGTGTACACACTGCGGTCCGCGTTACTCTATATTGAAATCCCTTCCGTATGATCGGGCCAACACTACCATGAAGTCGTTTACCATGTGCCCGCAATGTGAAAAGGAGTATTATAATCCGGCAGACAGAAGATATTATTCACAAACCAATTCCTGCCCCAATTGTGCTATTCAAGCATGGATGCTGAATTCTGAAGGAGATCATATTGCAAACAGTTGGGAGGAGTCATTTCCACTACTGGTCAATGCACTGGCGCAAGGAAAAATTATTGCCATGAAGGGTATTGGTGGCTATTTGCTATTGGCAGATGCGTGCAATGAAGATGTTATTCGAACGCTTCGCGAGCGTAAGCACAGGCCAACTAAACCCTTTGCGTTGATGTATCCCGACCTTGAAACTCTTCGGTTGGATGCTGAAGTAAGTGAACAAGAGGCGTTGGAATTCACCAGCATTCAAAGTCCAATTGTGTTGGTTAAATTAAAAGCAAAGCCGGCATCAAATCTTTGTCGGGTATTACTTGCGCCCGCACTGGATACAATTGGAGCCATGCAGCCTTATACGGCCATGTTTGATTTGCTCATGAAAGCCTGGAAGAAGCCATTGATTGCCACCAGTGCAAATTTAAGCGACTCACCTATCTTCTATAAAGATGATGAGGCGATAAGATCCCTCGGCTCTATCGCAGATTATTTCCTGGTACATAATCGAGAGATTGAAATCGCGCAGGATGACAGTGTAATAAAAATTACCCCTAAACACAACCAACGCATTGTATTGCGCAGGTCACGAGGCCTTGCACCGACTTTGGTGCGGAAAGCGTTTTCAACCGAAACTATTCTTGCGCTTGGCGCGGATATGAAAAGTGCATTTGCATTGCAGGCCAATGGAAGAATTTACGTCAGCCAATACCTGGGCGACCTGGAGTCTTATGAAAGTCAGGAAAGTTTTAGGGCAGTACTGAATCATTTGATTAAGCTGGTTCGTGCTAAACCCGATCGAATTGTTATTGATGCGCATCCAAATTATTATTCCTCCCATTTGGGTAAACAACTGGCCGCAGAGTGGAAAGTGCCGATGGCCAAAGTACAGCACCATAAAGCCCACGCCTATGCGGTATTGGCTGAAAATGATTTGTTGAATAGCCACGAACCTTTATTGTGCGTGGTGTGGGACGGAACAGGCTATGGAGATGATGGCAATAGTTGGGGCGGAGAATTTTTTGAATGGAACAAAGGGGATTTAATTCGCATAGGTCACCTCGCATATTCCCCGGTTTGGTTGGGCGATCGTATGGCGAAGTATCCGAAACTGGCAGCTTTATTCATAGCAAGGGAATCAGCGCATCTTCAAAACCTGATCCGTGATAAATTTTCGCCAACCCAATGGAATTATTATTCTAAGGTTATTCAAACCGAGCCAGAAGTTTACACCTCAAGTATGGGCCGGTTGATGGATGCCGTAGCGTGCTTGCTGAGTGTTTGTGAGTATAATTCCTTTGAGGGACAATCGGCTATGTATTTGGAAGAATTGGGCCGGACAGGCAACACAACAGCGCGCTATCCGGTAACCTGGAAGAATGCATTTCTTGATGTTGCAGATGTATTGGAACACATTATTAACGACATTGAACAATCAATACCCTCAGAACAAATTGCATTTAAATTCCATGCCTGGCTGGCAGATGTTGTTTATTCCATTGTTAAAATAAAGGGGTACAAAAAAGTACTTTTCAGTGGAGGCGTATTTCAAAATGCCTTAATGACTGATTTAATTATCGACCGGCTGAAGAAAAATGAATTGTTCTTCCACAACGACCTTTCACCAAACGATGAAAATATTTCATTTGGTCAACTCGCGTGTGTAACACATGCAAAAACTGAGCGAACCAAAAAAACAGAACAAGAATTAAAAGATAACCCACTAGAATATGTGCTTAGCCATACCGGGTAAATTAGAAGAGATCACCAACCAACTGGACGAAACATTTCGTTTTGGAAAAGTATCGTTTGGGGGCATAATGAAAGAAGTCAACCTCTCCATGGTGCCCGAGGCTAGCGTAGGCGATTATGTATTGGTACACGTGGGTGTTGCCATTGGCACCGTGGATGAAGAAGAGGCAAAGAAGACCTTTGAATACATTAAACAGATTGGCGAACTGAATGAATTAAATGACGATAAAACCAACGTGGTATAAAAATAATCTGTCAGGTTGAGCTTGTCGAAACCTGACATTAAAAGCAACATGAAATACTTATCAGAATACCGAGACGCAGCACTGTCCCAGGAACTCCTGCATGATATTAAGTCTATTGTTACCAAACCCTGGACATTGATGGAAGTATGCGGTGGCCAGACACACAGCCTGGTAAAGAATGGTATTTTAAAAATGTTGCCGGAGCAGATCACCATGGTACACGGACCGGGCTGCCCGGTATGTGTAACGCCCATCCACATTATTGATGAAGCCATTGAACTCTCACAAAAGCTGAATGTGATTATGTGCTCGTTTGGCGACATGCTTCGTGTGCCGGGCACAAAGATTAGTTTGCTCGAAGCCAAGGCCAATGGTGCCGATGTACGGATGGTTTACTCACCCTTAGAAGCGGTAAAAATCGCCCGGGAAAATCCCGACAAGGAAGTGGTATTTTTTGCGGTAGGCTTTGAAACTACAGCGCCCGCCAACGCGCTTTCTGTCGTGCAGGCAGCGAAACAAAATGTAAAAAACTACAGCATATTAACTTCTCATGTTCTGGTTCCGCCAGCCATGGAAGCTATTCTCTCTGATCCGGAAACAACCGTGAACGCTTTTCTGGCAGCCGGTCATGTATGCACCATCATGGGATATAATGAGTATGATCCGATTGCTGAAAAGTATAAAGTGCCTATTGTAGTAACAGGATTTGAACCCATCGATTTATTGCAAGGCATTTACATGGCCGTAAAGCAATTGGAAAACGGTGAAGCTAAAGTTGAGAATCAGTATATTCGATACGTGCAACGTGAAGGAAACACACATGCCCGTCAAGCTATTGATGAAGTTTTTGCTGTTTCTGATCGGGAATGGCGCGGTATTGGAACTATTCCGAAGAGTGGTTGGGAAGTAAATGAAGCATACAGACATTATGATGCACGAAGAAAGTTTAATTTGGTTGAAGAAATTTCAGAAGATAACACTACATGTATTGCCGGTGAAATCATGAAAGGCAAAAAGAAACCATTTGATTGTCCGCATTTTGGTAAAGACTGCACGCCCGAAAAGCCCTTAGGCTCTCCGATGGTTTCGTCTGAAGGCGCGTGTGCTGCCTACTACCATTTTTCACAAGCTGAAGCATTACCATCGTGAGTCAGCAAAAACTTTCCATCCAGTTAAATTGTCCGCTCCCCAAACTTGATTTTGATGTGATCACATTGGGCCATGGAAGCGGTGGTGTGTTGACGCACCGTCTGCTCGACACTGGAGTTTTCAATGTTTTAAAAAACGATTTGCTCAACGAGCAACACGATGGTGCAATACTGAATTTTAGCGGACCGGTTGCATTTACCACAGATAGCTATGTGGTGACACCGATTTTTTTTCCGGGAGGAAATATTGGCGAGTTAGCCGTGAATGGTTCCATCAACGACCTTGCAATGTGCGGAGCCATACCGGAATATCTTTCCTTAAGTTTTATTTTGGAGGAAGGTTTGCGCATGGAGGAATTCTGGGAAGTATTGCTCGGCATTAAAAAGGCAAGCGAAGAAGCTGGCGTTTCCATTGTAACAGGCGATACCAAAGTGGTTGATAAAGGAAAGGGCGATAAAGTGTTTATCAACACTACCGGTCTGGGCCGCCTTCATCCTAAAGCAAACATTCACGCCAATCGGGTAAAGCCAGGTGATAAAATTTTAGTGAGCGGACCGGTAGCACAACATGGTGTAGCCATATTATCCGTGCGCCAAGGTTTGGAGTTTGAAACCACCATAACCAGCGACACCCAATCCCTTCACCGACAAGTAATAAAACTATTAGATGTACTAGGTGAAGATGTGAAATTTCTTCGCGACCCTACACGCGGTGGTGTGGCGACAGTGTTGAATGAACTGGCCGCCCAATCAGGATATGGAGTAGAAATTATTCAAAAGGATATTCCGGTAAGCGAACAGGTAGAGGGCGCCTGCGAGTTGTTGGGCCTTGATCCGCTGTATGTTGCTAATGAAGGAATTTTTATTGCCGTAGTCGCTGAACACAAAGCGAATGAAGCGCTGAGCATTCTTAAAAGCTTTCACCCACCCACTTCTATTATAGGAACTGTTACCCATGAGCACCCTAAGCAGGTTATTCAGCATAGTCGCATTGGCGGCAGGCGCATTGTGAGCATGCTGCCGGGGGAACAGTTGCCCCGTATTTGCTGAACCGCTTTAGTTGTATCCCCATATTATTTCGCTTAAAAGTCTTTTTGCAGCATTATTTTGGCAATAATACGCTGCATGCATAATATTTTTTGCTGTTTAGTATGCGTGCATAACAAACTTTTATATATTCGTATCCCTTTCGGGGATGTTATGACGAAAGAAGAAACAGTAGACTATCACATTCGCTCAGCCTGGCTGGCCATAGCCCGCATGTATAACCAGCAGGCGGCAAGGCACAATGCTACTATGGCTGAAGGTTTTGTGTTGCTGAATATTGATGAGGAAGGAACGCCTGCAACGAAAATTGCACCGCTCATGGGTTTGGAGCCCAGGAGCCTGACGCGATTATTGAAGTCGATGGAAGAAAGAGGAGCGATTTATCGTAAAGTGGATGATAACGATAAGCGTTCAGTACGGATTTTTTTGACTGAGGAAGGTAAGAATGCCCGTGCCCGTTCGCGTGATACGGTTCTTCGTTTTAATGAAGCTGTACGCGAAGAGGTGCCACAAGAAAAACTGAATATGTTTTTCGATGTGATTCAAAACATTAACAAGATCATCGAACGAAATAATATTTACGAACAAACGTATAGTTGATCGTTGTTGGTTGTTCGAAGTAATATCAAAAGCGAACAACCAATAACGAACAACGAACAACTAAAAATAAAATATGAAACGATCTATCCGCAAAGTTGCCGTTCTTGGTTCAGGTGTTATGGGTTCTTCCATCGCATGTCACTTCGCTAACATTGGATGTGAAGTGTTGCTGCTTGATATCGCACCGAAAGAACTTACCGAAGAAGAAAAAGCAAAAGGACTTAGCTTAGATAACAAGCTGGTGAAGAACAGAATTGTTCAGTCATCATTTGATAAGTGTATCAAGTCTTCACCCGGTCCGATTTACAGTAAGAAATTTATTTCACGCGTTTCACTGGGCAACTTTGACGATGATCTGGCCAAGATTAAAAACTACGACTGGACAATTGAAGTTGTGGTTGAGAATCTTGACATCAAGAAAAAAGTATATGAACAAGTAGAGAAATACAGAACCCCGGGAACACTTATTACTTCCAATACTTCGGGTATCCCAATACACCTGATGGCCGAAGGCAGAAGTGATGATTTTAAGCGCCATTTTGCGGGTACACACTTCTTCAATCCGCCCCGTTACCTGAAATTATTCGAAGTTATCCCTACTCCGCACACCGATCAGGAAGTAACCGATTTCTTACTCCATTATGGAGATCTGTACTTGGGTAAAACTTCTGTACTGTGCAAAGACACCCCTGCTTTCATCGGAAACCGGGTTGGTGTATGGGGTCTTTTAAAGGTTATAGACTCCATGCAGAAATACGACCTGAATGTGGACGAAATTGACAAGCTAACCGGCCCGGTAATCGGTCGCCCGAAGTCGGCAACGTTCAGAACTTCTGATGTGGTAGGATTGGATACACTCGTGAAAGTGGCGAACAATTTATATGCAGGTTTGCCCAACGATGAAGGCCGTGAAATTTTCAAGTTGCCCGATGTGGTGAACAAACTTGATCAGAATAAATGGCTCGGTGATAAAGCCGGTCAGGGTTTTTATAAGAAAGCAAAAGACGCAAAAGGCAAGACTGAAATTCTTACACTCGATTTAAAAACACTTGAGTACAAACCGAAAGCAAAGGCAAAATTTGCAACACTTGAAACCACGAAGACGATCGACAACTTGCGCGATCGTTTCAAAGTGTTGCTGGCGGGTAAAGACAAAGCCGGAGAATTTTACCGCGATTGTTTTTATGGATTGTTTCAATATGCATCAAACCGAATTCCTGAAATCAGTGATGAACTTTTCAGAATTGATGATGCAGTATGTGCAGGTTTTGGTTGGGAGCTCGGACCGTTCGATACATGGGATGCACTTGGTGTAGAGAAAACCGTGCAAGCCATGGAAGGCATGAACTACAAACCCGCACAATGGGTGTACGACATGCTGACAAGCGGCAACAAATCATTTTATAAAGTTGAAGGAGGTCAGCGCAAGTATTACGACATCCCTTCAAAGTCATACAAAGTAATTCCAGGAAAGGAAGCGTTTATCATTCTTGAAAATCTGAGTGACAAAGTCGTTTGGAAAAATGCGGAGAGTAAAGTCACTGATTTAGGCGATGGTGTAATCAACTTCTCCTGGAGCAGCAAGAGCTACACCTTAGGCAGTGCCGTAATTGAAGGCATGAATAAGGCCGTTGACATGGCCGAAAAGGACTACCGTGGCCTGGTGGTAGGTCATCAGGGGCCTGATTTCTCGCTTGGGGCCAATTTAGGGCTGGTTTTCATGTACGCCATTGAGCAGGATTATGACGAAATTGACTTTATGGTGCGGGCTTTCCAGAATTCGGTGATGCGCCTGCGCTATTCTTCAGTTCCTGTAGTGGTTGCCCCACAAGGCCGAACCCTGGGCGGAGGTTGCGAAATGACCATGCATGCCGATATCGCGGTAGCTGCCGCGGAAACGTACATCGGATTGGTAGAAGTGGGGGTTGGTTTGATCCCCGGTGGAGGCGGAACGAAAGAATTTACCAAGCGCGTAAGCGACCGTTTCCTGGAAGGTGATGCCGAAATGAACGCGTTACAAGCTGCATTCATGAACATCGCTACGGCAAAAGTAGCATTGTCAGCCGAGGAGGCCCGTGAAATGGGTGTATTACGAACACAAGACCGCATTACCATCAATAAAGACAGGCAAATACTGGATGCAAAATCAGCTGTACTGGAATTAGCCGAAGCCGGCTATACCATGCCTGTTCAGGCTCGCAATATTAAAGTGTTGGGAAGGGCAGGTATGGCACTGTTCGCTGCCGGTGTTAACGGCATGAAAATGGGCGGCTACATATCCGATCACGATATGAAAATCGCCATGAAGATTGCGAACATTATGTGCGGTGGTGATTTAACGGCTGCGCAGGAAGTAAGTGAACAATATTTATTGGATCTGGAACGCGAAGCATTTGTTTCACTTTGCGGAGAGCGGAAGACGTTGGAGAGAATTCAGAGTATTTTGACGGGCGGAAAACCTTTAAGAAACTAGACATTAGACGAGAGACACAAGTAGCAAGACTTAAGAAATTTGCTGCTTGGTCTTGCTACTTAATACTTAAGTCTTACTACTAAAAAAGAAAAATATGGACGCATACATCGTAGCAGGTTTCAGAACCGGAGTAGGCAAAGCCAAAAAAGGCGGCTTTCGATTTGTAAGGCCCGATGATTTGGCGGCAGATGTGATCAAGCATCTTGTTAAATCCGTACCCGGATTGGAAAACAACATGATCGATGATCTGATTGTGGGAAACGCTGTGCCCGAAGCAGAACAGGGCATGCAAATGGGAAGGATGATTTCCCTGCTTGCGCTTGGTATTGATACGCCTGGTATGATTGTGAATCGCTACTGCGGAAGTGGTGTTGAGACCATTGCCATCGCTAGTCAACGCATACAGGCCGGCATGGCGGATGTAATTATTGCCGGAGGAACAGAATCGATGTCACTGGTTCCGGTAATGGGCATCAAGACAGCGCTCAATTATAAAATTGCTACTGAGAATCCGACATACTACACAAGCATGGGCCTCACAGCCGAGGAGGTTTCGAAGCAATTCAAAATTTCGCGTGAAGAGCAGGATCAGTTTTCGTATGAATCGCACATAAAAGCTGCAGCCGCCTGGAAAGATGGAAAGTTTAAAGATGAAGTCGTGCCCATCACCGTTAAGGAAGTGTATGTGGACGAGAACATGAAGAAGAAAACCCGCGAGTTTGTAGTAGCTACCGATGAGGGTATTCGTGCCGACACGACCGTAGAAGGATTATCAAAATTAAAACCGGTATTCGCTATGGGCGGAACGGTTACGGCCGGCAACTCTTCGCAAACATCCGATGGAGCAGCGTTTGTTTTGGTAATGAGTGAGCGGATGATAAAACAGTTAAGCGTAAAGCCGATTGCACGCATGGTGAGCTATGCCGCGGCAGGAGTAGATCCGCGTATTATGGGTATAGGTCCGGTGGCGGCAATTCCGAAAGCATTGAAACTGGCCGGTATGAAACTGGACGATATCGATCTGATTGAACTCAACGAAGCCTTTGCAGCACAAGCTTTGGCAGTAGTGAAAGAACTGAACATTGATCGTAAGAAATTAAATGTTAACGGTGGCGCCATTGCAGTCGGGCATCCATTAGGATCATCAGGCGCGCGCTTATCCGTACAATTATTTAATGAACTCCGCAGACAAAACAAGAAATATGGGATGGTAACAGCCTGTGTTGGCGGTGGACAGGGCGTGGCGGGGATTTATGAATTACTCAATTAGTTGTTGGTTGATAGTTTTTAGTTGTTAGATGGGAAAAGTTGAGACATACCAGGATTTAGAAGTTTGGAAACAAGCGAAAAGTTTGGTTCAGCGCATCTATGAACTAACCAGGAGTTTTCCGAAGGAAGAACAATTTGGATTAGTCAATCAACTAAGGCGCGTAGCAGTCTCCATTCCATCTAATATTGCTGAAGGCTGTGGAAGGAATCATTTTAAAGACTCAATTCAACTATTTTTTATCTCCAGAGGCAGCTTGTATGAAGTTGAAACACAGGATACTGATTGCAGCAGATCTGAAATATATTTCTAAGGAAGAATTGGATCAAACAATAGCAGACGTAAAATCTTGTAAGAGATTACTGAACAGATTTATCAATTATTATCAAAGCAAAAGCACCGAGAAATTTAGTCAGGTGCACGAACATTTAGGTGACCACAATCTCGAAAACTAATAACTAACAACTAACAACTAAGAACGAACAACTTATACAATATGGAAGCAGCAGTAAAGACTAACAGCGCAATTAAAGGAGGCGAATTTTTGATTCGCGAAACACAGGCAAATGAAATCTTCATTCCTGAAGAATTCAATGAAGAGCAACTGATGATCAAGCAGCAGTGCGAGGATTTTTTGAAAAAGGAAATTCATCCACGTCTGGATGAGATTGATTCCATGAAACATCCTGAGTTAATGCCTTCATTACTGGATAAGGCCGGTGAGCTTGGATTATTGGGAACATCTGTTCCGCAGGAATATGGTGGCTTCGGTATGGATTTCAATACGGCTATGCTGGTGGCGGAAGTGCTGGGTGCGGGCCACTCTTTTGCCGTGGGTATTTCGGCACACACCGGCATCGGCACATTACCGATTTTGTATTATGGAAATGAAGAGCAGAAGAAAAAATATATTCCCAAACTCGCATCGGGTGAATGGAAAGCAGCGTACTGTTTAACCGAACCCGACTCGGGCTCGGATGCCAACTCCGGTAAAACAAAAGCCACGCTCAGCGCGGACGGTAAGCACTACATCATCAACGGACAAAAAATGTGGATTACCAACGGAGGCTTTGCCGATGTGTACGTGGTGTTTGCCAAGATTGATAACGACAAAAACCTGAGTGCCTTTATTGTGGAAAAAGCTTTTGGGGGCATAACTATGAACGAAGAGGAAAAGAAGATGGGGATTAAGGGTTCTTCTACGCGCCAGATTTTCTTCAACGATTGCAAGGTGCCTGTAGAAAATATGCTGAGCGAACGCGAAAACGGTTTCAAGATTGCCGTGAACATCCTCAACATCGGCCGTATTAAACTTGGCGTTGCCGCGGTTGGAGGAAGTAAGAAGACTATTTCAACGGCTGTAAATTATGCCAAAGAGCGCAAACAGTTCGGAACATCCATAGCCAACTTTGGCGCAATCAAGCATAAAATTGCTGAGATGTGCACCAAAGTGTTTGCTTCTGAATCAGCCCACTACCGGGCCTCGCAGAACATTGATGATGCGTACAATGCCTATGTAGCCGGGGGCATGGAGCCGGGTAAAGCCAGATTAAAAGCGCTGGAAGAATTTGCCATTGAATGCGCCATTCTGAAAGTTCATGGTTCCGAAGTACTTGACTTTACCGTTGATGAAGGCGTACAGATTTATGGAGGCATGGGCTTTTCGGCCGAAGGTCCGATGGATCGCGCGTACCGAGATGCACGCATTAACCGGATATTTGAAGGCACCAACGAAATCAACCGCCTACTTACTATCGATATGATTTTGAAGCGGGCCATGAAAGGCTCGCTCGATTTGATGAACCCGGCCATGGCCGTTCAGAAGGAGTTGATGTCGATTCCGGATTTCGGAGCCAGCGAAGAGGAAGGGGTGTTTGTGAAAGAAAAGAAAGTACTGACCAACCTGAAAAAGGCCGGACTGATGGTAGCCGGTGCGGCTGTGCAAAAGTTTATGATGAAACTTTCGGATGAGCAGGAAATTTTAATGAACCTTGCCGATATGCTTATTGAAGGGTATGTGGCTGAATCAACGTTGCTACGCGTGGAAAAATTGATTGGCCAGCGAGGCGAAAAGGCTTGTGAAATGCAGCAGGAAATGGCGATCATCTACTTACACCATGCGGTGAACAAAGCTGCCGCTGCCGGTCGCGAAGCAATTACATCCTTTGCCGAGGGTGATGAGCAGCGCCTGATGCTGATGGGCCTGAAACGCTTTACCAAAATTGAACCCTATAACCTGAAGGAAGCCAGAAGAAAAGTGGCAAATTATGTGATTGAGAAAGGGGCATATCCTTTTTAGTTGTTAGTTCTTAGTTTATAGTTGATAGGAGCGTCCTAATAACTTTCAACTAACAACACTAAAACCCGGGAATAATTCCGGGTTTTTGTTTTTTAATTAAGCTGATAGTCCGTAATCATACCACTATAATTCACTAACTATTTGAACGTGAATTTATTTTCAGTATACTCAGAAAACGCCTTGGCCAATCTTCGGACTGGCGAGGCAAGTGCGGATTGGGCACAGCGTTGGATGAGTATACGGGGCCATGCGGCCCTGGAGCATATTCGTTTTAGGTATCTTTACGGATTATCAGATTAATTAATGTTATCTCTGGTCGATCAAAACCCTGATCTCATTTTCTAAAAGGGCATTGCCAGGGCGCAAGGTTTCACTATGAACATCACCACTACTGTTGAGTAAAATGTAAGCTGGGGTTTCTTTAATAGTATACAATCGCTTAACCTCTGAATGGGAATCAACCCGGTAGTTTATGATTCCATCTGCAAACAAATTGTATTTAGAAACGAGTTGTTTCCATTTGGCCTCATCGTTTTCTAGAGCAATCATTACCACAGCAAGGTTTTTTCTGAACTGTCTTTGCAGGCGCTTGGCATGTTCAAGTTCTACAACACACGACAAATCACACGGATTGCCCCAGAAGACAAGAAGTAGAATTTTACTGCCTGCGCTGTGATCTTTTAGCCATTTAAATTTTTCTTCTCCGTTTTGCCCTCCGTCTGTTGTGCTCCACTCGTATTGTTGATAACGGTAAAATTGTTTATTTAATGATTGACCACCACCCAGGTCACGAATAATTTTATCTTCCAATGGCGTTGTTTTTAGAACGGTGTTGGTTTTCCAATAACCTGAATCGTAGGGTATTCTCAACAACTCCTCTTTGCCTGGTTCTTTGCCAACAAACTTTTCTTCAATGCCAAACCGTATTTCCGTTGACATTAACTCAATATGATATTGATGCACACTGTTATCTGAAGCCCGGCTCTCACCTTCACGGATAAAATGATAAGGGAAGTATTTATCGTCTGTCTTTCGGTAATAGGCTGAGGTGCGGATAACATTGGGTCCATCAGATTTTGTTTCTTCGGTTTTTACAATGGCGTAGCGATCGGTTGTTATGTATAACAGCCCCGTAATTTTTGGTGAATCAATGTAGCCTGAGGTAGTAGGTATAGAATCCTTTTTACTGGCATAGGCGATAAGGTATACTTCTTGTCCATCGTAAACCGTGGTAGCATCGTAGGAAAAGTTATAGCGATCAAAGTCTGCCCTGAGGTTGCTTACCGTATTATAAAATGAAAGTTGTTTCCCCTTTTCAACGATTTGATAACCTACGATATCGGCTTGCAAAACATTGCCTATTGCAATGGGTTCATGGCCTTGAGCGGCCACTGTATTATCCAGGCTCCTGCGAAGTTGGGTAACCCGGATTTCTTCTTTTTCACCGGCTATTTGTTGAGCAGATTTGTAGCCCCGGTGTTTCCAAACATCTACAGAGGCTTCTATTAACCGGCCATATTCATCATCATCTTTACAGTAATGACGATAAAAAAATTTTTGCAAAAAAGGTTGCGTACTGTAATTTTTTATGACGTTGGCGAAAGCCCGTTGTACAATTCTGCCCGGGTTGATAGTTTTCCGGAAGATAACAATTTCACTCAGTTCTATCGAAGCAGGTTTTAACTTGATGAGTAAAGTATCTTCAGTAGATTGAATGGTTTGCGATTCGTAGCCGACACAACTTATTTTTAAGGTAAAGGGAAATTCAACCGATAACGTAAACTGCCCATTTAGATTTGAGCTTGTGCCTTTAGAGGTGCCAACGATACCGATCGATGCAAAAGGAACAGGCTGATGAGTTTCCTTGTCAATAACCCTGCCTTCAATTACCTGCTGACCAAAGACAGCAATGTGGGCTATTGCAAAGAGAAATGTCCATTTAAATGCGGTGCTTTTCAAATCAAACTTGCTGTATTAATACGGATTGAAATTTACTAATTGATTTGCTTTCTGGGTACAATTACGAACACCGTGCCTGTACGAAAGTGGACAAATCTATCGGATGCTTTGATACGCAATTTCAAATTTCAAGCAAATTGAGGGATTTCAATTTTTGGATAGATTTTTGGAAACCTTTTTGAGAAAAGTCAAGCCATGTCAAAATCTGCTTCAAATGCTTTAGTGCTCATTATTCTTTTGGTAACCTTTCCCCTATGGATCGGTTTAGCAGGCGGATTGTTCGGTTTAGCTATTGGATTATTTGGCGCTGTAATAGGAATTATCGCAGGCTTTTTCGGCATACTGGGTGGTATTTTAGGAGCAATGTTGGGTGCGATTGCTGAAGTGTTCAACTGGATTTTTGGCGGAGTTTTTAGTTGGAGCGGGCATTATTTTCCCCACGTTTATTTCCCAAGGCCCTTTACTGTACTATTAATTGTTTTAGCTATTGTGTGGCTAACCCGTTCGCGAAAAAAGGAGGTTAAGAAGTAGGGTGGCGGTTATACAATGCCGGGTTTAAAAAATAATGGCTGTAAACAGGATAGGTTCTGATAGCCTTAAGCTTTGGTCGTTGCCCTTCGGAAAATTCGATTTTGTAATAATACTCAAAGCCCTTTTCAATACGCACGGCCTGGCGAACCATATACCATTCCTTGTCGTAAGGATTTAGCACCTTCACTTCAATTTTATAAGAACCCGGATTACCTTTAACACGCACGAAATTTTCTGGCTGCTTATTGTAAAGCTTTCCATTTACATATACCTGCATGGAAGATTGCTTTGAGGTTTGAATGGCTATGCTTGAGGAGTATGCAAGCACGGGACCAAGGGTAAGGGCAAATAAGCCAAGTAATACCAACTTCTTCATATCTTTCTGCTTTTGTTAAAAACCAGTTGCAAGCATCATGCCAATGGGAAATACTTCCTAACCAATTCAACGATAATGATGAAATAGGGTTTTCCGGTATCTCCTGCAAAAGCTAATTAACGCTAATTTATTCTCAATTCCCGCTTAAAGCCTACGATAAAATTTCTCAAGGCTTGCTGCCAGGTAATGTCTGCATCCCAACGGGTTCCCAAAAAGACATTGTTGAATTGTATTTGCCGGGCATAGAATTTAAAAACAGGCATAGTAGCAGGGATGGTTTTCAGTTGTTCAAGCCCATTCGGGTAGGTAACCGAAACGAGTGCCGTCTCTGCTTCACTTACTTCAAAACCCAGTAACTGTTTGGCTACGGGTCCCCGGGAATGAATCATGCATAAAATGTAGAACATCCCTTGTTTACGCAACTCACTTTCCGGAATGTTGCTATCCACAAGGGTGTATTTGAAGGGATAATCTTTCATTATTTCCTCCAGTTCGCGATCCAATTGCTCATCACCAAATTTTTGAACGGCCAGCCGGTCAACTTTTAAATCGGTGGCAAAGGCTTCCGTTCGCCTGCCGGAAATAACATTAACAGTTAACCGCGTTTCCGCAACATCACTGATCAACAAATTCTGTTTTCGGTAAGCATTCAATGCCGTGCTATACAGCACACGAAGGGCATCTTTTAAATAAACATCTTCAATTGTCCAAGCACTTTGGCCTGCCTGAATCAAGTTTTCTCGGCCGTTGAAAGTGGTAATGGCCAGCTTGTAGCCCGGGTTTGATTTTTCAACGATTAGGAAATTAACGATTTCACGCGTGGTGAAATACTCGCTAAAGGCGAGTTCAATGTCACGTCCGGCAAAAACCCGATCAATTTCAAAATAAGCAACGGCATCAATGCCTGTTCGTGAAAGTCCGGTATGCAGTTCATCAATTTCTTTTTTTGTGAGGTTGGGACTGTACAACACGGCACTTCGTGTACTAAGGATTTTATCCGGTAGTGAACCGGCAGGCTTCAGTTGATTCAATATAGCCTGATGGTTCAACTGGGCCTGTGTTAGTTCCGGAATAAGAAGAAAAAGAATTAGAAGAAATTTCATCTTAACGATAACGCAAGTTGGTTGTTTGTATTTTTCACCGGTCAAAAGATACCAATAAAAAAGCCATCTTCATTTATCCTGATGGGGTAAGAGATCAAATCGGCCGAACGCGATGAGGATTCACGGCCGGTTTGGAGAGAGAACCTGTAGTTGTGCCACGGACAGATCACTTCACCCAGGTAATTCACGTGCCCTTTGCTTAATGATTCGCCATTGTGTGTACACCGATCCTGAACGGCAAAAAAGATATTGTTGTGAAGGGTCAGGCAAATACGCTTTTCCCCGATTACCACCAATTGTGGTTTGTCAGCAATAATCCGTAAACGTGCTGTTGCTTCATCCGGAAATATTTTTATCCACTGCATAACTAAGCCTTTGGCGAAGGTTACCTTTTTTCTACCTTGATTCAAATTAAAAGCAGTTTGAAATGAAAAGCATCATTAGCGGAATTTTACTTCTCTTCACAGCATTCTGTTTTGCACAAATAAACCCTAAGCTTCAGGCAAAAGTGGACCAAATGGCCAAGACCATTGAGCCACAAATGATCGAGTGGAGGAGGCATATCCATCAATACCCGGAGTTGGGCAATAGGGAATTTAAAACATCCGCTAAAATTGCCGAACATTTAAAATCATTAGGCATAGAAGTTCAAACCGGTGTTGCCCATACAGGTGTGGTTGGTCTGCTGAGGACAGGAAAACCAGGACCGGTAATAGCCTTGCGTGCAGATATTGATGCATTGCCGGTAACGGAACGAAACAGCCTGGCGTTTGCTTCAAAAGAACGAACTGTTTTTAACGGACAAGAAACAGGTGTAATGCATGCTTGTGGCCACGATACCCATGTAGCTGTGTTAATGGCCACGGCAGCGGTACTTGCCAAGAATAAAAGTGAGTTAAGGGGCATCATCAAATTTATTTTCCAACCCTCAGAGGAAGGACCACCAGCAGGAGAAGAAGGCGGAGCGGACTTGATGGTAAGGCAAGGGGTTTTGGACAATCCAAAAGTGGACGTGATTTTTGGAATGCATATTTCGTCTATTACCCCGCTTGGAAGAATCACGTATAAACCTGCCGGTGTTATGGCCGCATCCGATTGGTTTTCGATAACTGTAAAAGGCAGGCAATCACACGGGGCTTATCCGTGGATGTCAGTTGATCCGATCGTGGTAAGCGCACAAATTATTTTGGGCATTCAAACCATCGTAAGCCGGCAAACAGAGCTAACAAAAGAAGCGGCTGTAATAACCATTGGCAGGATACAGGCAGGTATTCGGGAAAATATCATTCCGGAAGAAGCATTTATGGCCGGCACCATTCGAACATTGGACGAAAGCATGCAGGAAAAGATCCATGAGAAGATCAGGCTTACAGCCACGAATATTGCGGAAAGTGCCGGTGCAACGGCCGAAGTGGTAATTGATAAAAAGACACCGGTTACATTTAATGACCCTGCCCTTACTGAAAAGATGGTGGCCAGTTTACAAAAGGCAGCGGGTGAAGGAAACGTAATTCGTATTTCCCCGGTAACCGGAGCTGAGGATTTTGCTTTTTATCAAAAGAAAGTACCGGGCTTTTTCTTCTTTGTTGGTGCTATGCCTGCCGGTCAGGATCCGACAAAAGTGCCCGCACACCACACACCCGATTTTATGATTGATGAGGGCGGCTTGCTTACCGGTTTAAAAGCCATGCTTAATGTAACGTTGGATTACATGTTTATGAAGTAAACTTAGTTTGTAGGCATAGGATACGGCCCTTCCTTAAGGCATGTGATTTTTACGGTTTTGCCGGCCATGCAAACAGTGGCGAAATCTTTTCGTTCAACGTACTCCAGTAATACAGCCCGGCCTTCCCAAAATTCAAAATTATAAAGAGGGTCTTGCGATGCCCCCTGAGGTACGGGGGGCGTTCCACACCAACCCCATTCCCAAACAGGAATAAGTCTTGTTCCATCATTCAGTTCGAACACAAAACCGCAACCGTCCAACCCGGAAAGGTCGCGAACAATGGCCGGAACAGAACAATTCGTTGGTGAAGGATCGGTACCACATTGAAAAGCAGTGCCGACAATTGCAGTAATTGTTATAACGTAAACGAATAACGGCTTCATGATTCTTTAGACACCTATTCAAGCGAAGCGGTTGCAATGGATTGAAATAGATTTTAAACAACATATAGTACCAGGCCTTTCAGGTACTCGCCTTCCGGATGGTACATGGAAACAGGGTGATCGGCAGGCTGTGACAAACGGTGCAGCACTTTTACTTCACGCCCTGCCTGTATAGCGGCTGATGTTACCGTATCGTAAAACAATTGCTTATCAACCACCTGCGAGCAGGAGAAGGTGAAAATGATGCCACCGCTTTTAACAGCTTTTATCGCTTCAACGTTTAGTCGCTGATACCCTTTTACAGCCTGATGACGCGCATCGCGGTGCTTGGCAAAAGCAGGAGGATCAAGTACGATTAAGTCGTATTGGTTTTCTTTTCCTTTTAAAAATTCAAAGGTATCAAGGGCAAAGCATGCGTGCTTTGCTGCGTCAAAGCCGTTCAGTTCAATATTCTTCCGGGTGATATCAATTGCCTTTTCTGAGGCATCAACAGAATGCACAAGTGAAGCACCGGCCTGAAGCGCATAAACTGAAAAACCACCGGTATAACAAAAAGTGTTTAAAACATTTTTTCCTGTTGAAAAGTCGGCAACCAGTTTTCTGTTCTCCCGCTGATCTAAAAAAAAGCCGGTTTTCTGTCCGCTCTCCCAATCCACAAAAAATTTCACGCCATGTTCATAGACAATGTGAGGTACTATGCCCATGCCTGAAAGATAGCCATCGGGTTGTTCGGCTTTGAATTTTTCAGGAAGCGTGGACTTGCTTTTATAATAGATTGCGGTAAGTTGTTTTTGTAAAGCATTATGAAGTGCCTGGCTTATGTTATAACGGTCACTGTGCATACCAGCAGAGTGTGCCTGCATAACCACTATGCCATTGTAAAAATCTACAATCAATCCAGGTAAGCCGTCAGCCTCGCCATGCACCAGGCGAAAAGCATTGGTGGTTGCTGATGGCAATCCCGCGGCCTTCCTCAAGTCAACAGCCTGATGGATTTTTTTTGTCCAGAAATTTTCATCCGGTGCGGATTCCCCAAACGAAAGCATTCGAACCGTAATACTTCCCTTTTGCCAATGCCCAAAACCGAGTGTGCGGTCTTTATGATCGGCAACGCGAACCCAACCACCATCGGCAAGATTATCGGAGGCAGATTGAACAGCTCCCGAAAAGATCCAGGGGTGAAATCGTTTTGCAGCTTGCTCTTTACCCGGCTTTAGAATTATCTGACCTGATATTTTCATTTTGGCTTTTGCTTGAGTAACTTGGAATCACCCACTGATTCCTTTTTGCAAATGTGCCAAAAATTTATGTTGCGCACATGCTGTGCTTATGCTTGTTTGCTCATCTGTTTAACAGGTTTTGCGCAATCCCACTATGTAGATAGTTTACAACGCATTGTTGACAAAGGTCAGACAGACACCCTGGCCGTGGACGCACTTGTTGAACTGGGCAGGGAGTTCATCTTTATTTCAAAGGAAAAATCGTTGCAATACACGGCCGATGCCATGCGCATGGCAACGAGCCTGCATTACGAACGTGGCATTGGCTCGGCTTATCGAAACATGGCTGGCATTTATTCAATAAGCGGCTATTACTTTGCAAGCCTGATTTACGTAAACAAAGCCTTGGCCTTGTTCAACGCGCATAATGATTTGCTGGGTGAAGGTAATTGTTATGTTACCATGGCCAATACCTATCGAAGACTTGGAGCGTACGAGACATCCATTGGCTATCACCAAAAAGCTTATCAAATCTTTCGATCCCTAAACCATGCCGAACGCGAGGCTATAACCGCGCATAATTTAGGGCAAGTATACCTGGATGTTGGTGATATTGAAAAGGCTGAAAGCTTTGCCCGATTATCCCTACAGAAGCTTGACTCTTTAAATCTCAAAACGCCCCTAACAGCGGCACATCGGCTGTGGGGAGAAATAGAGGTGGCAAAAAATAACCTCACGAAGGCCGAGGAGCATTTCATAAAGGCGCTGTCTATTTCGGATGAACTAAAGGACTTGTCGCAAAAGGATGCAACTGTTAAATCGTTGATTGGCTTAGCCAGGCTTTACCGCACTCAAAATAGGCCGTCAGATGAAGCCCGGATTATTTTTAAGGCTATGCCTTTAGCGAAGGAAAGCCAGGATGCAAAAGACTTACGTGAACTTTATCGAATCGCTTCGGATTTTCATACGCGCTTTGGTAACTACAAGCTCGGCTATCAATTTTTAAATGATTATTTGGTTTATATGGATAGTGTTGAACGGGAAAGACCCAAGGAGGTATTGACTTTGATGCAGGCATTGCAAAGCACATTTGAGAGTGAGGTAAATTTTGAAAAACTTAAAACCGAGAAAATTGAACAGCAGCAAAAACTGGATTTGCGTAACGCCCAGGTATTATACAGCACAATATCTTTGATCATACTGTTTGTTACCACCGTGCTGCTGATTGTTTATGTTCGTGATAAACGAAAAACGAACCAAGAACTGAAAGCACTAAATGAAACAAAGACCAAGTTTTTTACCATTGTAGCGCACGACTTAAAGGCTCCCTTAAATTCTTTGCTTTCTTTTTCATCGCTGATATCCAGGCATGCCGAATCATTAACAACCGAGGAAATAAAAGTAATGGGGCAAAAGCTACAGGAATCTGTCGGGAACAGTTTAAAGATGACAGAAAATTTAATGATGTGGGCACGATCGCAGATGAACGACTATTCCGTGAAACCCGTTACGGTTAACCTGAAACAAGTTGTTGAAGAAATCCTTATGATCTTTAACCCCATTGCAGTCCAAAAAAGGATAACAATGAAGCATACAATAGTTGAGGGGATTTATGTGCTGGCGGATTACGATCACATCGGCTTTGTTATGCGTAACCTCATCAATAACGCAATTAAATTTACCGGTGAGAATGGTACAATAGTTATTTCCGCTTTAGTAGAAAATGAGGTGGTTCAAATTCAAGTAACGGATTCCGGTGTTGGAATGTTAAAGGCGCAACTTGACAAGCTTTTTGATTTAGAGAAGAAAACAAGTACTACCGGTACGGCAGGAGAGAAGGGGACCGGTTTGGGACTGCGGTTGTGCAAAGAGTTTCTTGAAAAGAACAATGGTACCATCCAGGCCGAAAGCCAACCGGGAAAAGGAACCACCTTTTTGGTTCAGTTACCCCAAGCCAAACCTATGGCCGGCTCCGGTTAATTTGCATAGCTGCAAAAGCCCTTCTATATTGACCGAAACTGAACAAAAAGCATAGTTTTTTCGTAATGTAGGTATCCTAGCAGATGGTGTGTGTTGAAGATCACGGTAGAACATTTTGACAATCAATTTCTGACAAAATTTCCCCTTCGGAGCCCGGAAGGCACCCTGCATCTCAATTTGCCGGATTTTTGCTTAAAGGAAACTAATAATTTAAGTTGACAGCCATGAAAAAATTCACATCACTTTTTGCGGCAGCTATTTTGGGCAGTGTTTTAACCCTTGGCTGCTATGAATACCTGAAGAAAGATGAACCGGTGACGATACAATATGTTACCGAACCGCCTATATCGAAAGTAACCTACCTGGATAAGGCAAACAGTACAACTACTGTACCCACTGATTTTACGGCCATTGCCGAAAAGGTCACGCCTGCTGTCGTGCACATTCGATCTACCCAAGCACGAAGTACACGGGAGCAGAACCAGTCTTTTGATCCCTTTCGTGATTTCTTTGGAACACCTCGAAATTTTGGACCAAGCCAGAGTTCAGGTTCAGGGGTAATTATTAATGCCAATGGTTACATAGTTACCAACAATCACGTAGTGCAGGGAGCCGATGTGGTTGACGTTACGCTGAACGACAATCGTTCATTCAAAGCCGAAGTAATAGGCACCGATCCGGATACAGACCTGGCGTTGATAAAAATCAATCAATCAAATCTTCCCTTTATTCCTTTCGTCAATTCTGATAACGCCCGTGTGGGCGAATGGGTATTGGCTGTAGGCAATCCCTTCAACCTTAACTCAACCGTAACGGCAGGAATTATAAGCGCAAAGGGAAGAAACATCAATATCCTCGATCGGAACACTGAGCAGGGGAATACAGCAATTGAATCATTTATTCAAACCGATGCCGCCATTAACCCCGGAAACAGCGGAGGTGCGTTGGTGGATATGAATGCTGGTTTGGTAGGCATAAACACAGCCATTGCCAGCCCAACGGGTGCTTACTCAGGTTATGGATTTGCAGTACCCTCAAACATTGTTAGCAAAATTGTTGAGGACCTGATGAAGTTTGGGGTAGTACAACGCGGCTGGCTGGGTATTCAAGTAGGCAGTGTGAACAGCGAACTGGTTAAACAATACGATTTAGAAGTGAACGAAGGCGCTTTCGTTTCCGGTTTTGCCGAGGGGAACAAAAGTGCAGCAAAAGAGGCGGGTATTAAGGAGCATGACGTTGTAGTAAAAATCAACGAAACACCCATCCGCTCCAGTGCTGCCTTAATTGAAACCATTGGCCGTCATCGCCCTGGTGACAAAGTGATGATTACGGTTAACCGCAAAGGAAAGGAAATCACCTATCCCGTTGTGCTTAAAAACCGTGATGGCAATGTTGGTGTTATTAAGCCCGAAGAGCGTACGGGTTTTGTAGCGTTGGGTATTGATGTTGAAGATATTGATGCAAAAACATTAAAGCGCCTTGAACTTAACAATGGTGTACGCATTAAAACGCTAGGCAATGGTAAGTTAGCAAAGAGCACAGATATACGCGAAGGATTTATTATTACCAAAGTAAATGATGTACCGGTTAAATCGGTAAAGGAATTCAATGAGGAAATGAAGAAAAAGAAATCAGGCGAATTGGTCATTTTAACGGGAACTTACGAAGATTTTCCGCGTGAATTCAATTATGCCTTCAGGATGTAGAACTAATTTTTAAGCGATGAGAAAACTGTTTCGAAAAGGGGAACGCGTACGCAGCAAAAGCGATGGTAAAGTGATGGAGGTATTGCGGTACCTGAAAAATAACCTGGTAGAAGTAATGACCTTTGACCTTGAGTCAAGGGAAGTGAGGAAAAAGCAAATCAAAGAAGACAAGCTTTCACGGGCAGCATGATGGCAACTTTTATCCAGGCTGTTTGATAATCGACTGGGGTTATCAAACAGCCTGGAATAAAACAATTGCGTTACCTTTACGGTTAGTTTTAAAAATTAGCTGCCATCAAAAAGTTTGACATACCCGCCTATTACCGGTCTGCCATTACCGGAAAGATAAAGGAGCTACGAAGGTTAAAGGATCAACGTAAGCAAGACTTTTCCCCTACTTTTTTGGATTTTGGCCCTGTTGGGTTTTATATCGCCCGCCATTTCGGCTTTTGCTATGGTGTTGAAAATGCCATAGAAATCAGTTACAAGGCACTTGAAGAAAATCCGAACAAAAAGGTTTACCTGCTCAGCCAGATGATCCACAACCAGGAAGTAAACAACGATCTGCAAAACCGCGGCATAAAGTTTATTATGGATACCGATGGCACGCAGTTTATTCCCTGGGATGAAATTGATTCAGATGATGTGGTTATCATTCCGGCATTCGGCACAACCCTGGAAATCGAGCACCTCCTTCTTGAGAAAGGTGTGGAGGTCCATAAATACAATACTACGTGCCCGTTTGTTGAAAAGGTTTGGAACCGGGCGGATAAACTTGGCAAGGATGATTACACCATAATTATTCACGGAAAGCCAAAGCATGAAGAAACCCGGGCAACCTTTTCGCACAGTGCGAATAGCGGGGCTTCCGTTGTCGTGCGCGACATGAGCGAGGCAATAAGCCTCGGCCTATATATGACCGGGAAAAAGCCACTCAACGAATTTTTTTCTGAGTTCGCAGGTAAGTTTTCGACTGGCTTTGATCCTGTGCAAAACTTGCAGCGTGTTGGTGTAGTGAACCAAACCACTATGCTGGCTTCCGAAACCCAGGCCATTGCCGATTATTTCCGGACTTTAATGTTGGAGAAATACGGTGAGGACAACATAAAAAAACACTTTGCCGACACCCGCGACACGTTGTGCTACGCCACTAACGATAATCAGAACGCTACATTTGAATTGCTGGAAACCGATGCCGACCTGGCTTTGGTGGTTGGAGGTTATAACAGTTCAAACACCTCCCACATTGTTGAACTCTGCGAACGGAAATTCCCAACCTATTTCATTAAGGCTGATACAGAGATAAAATCGGCAAACGAAATCCATCACTTTCATTATTCCCAAAAGGAGTTACAGGTAACGAAAGATTTTCTTCCTCAAAAGAAGCAGGTAAAAATTGTCCTCACCAGTGGAGCATCATGCCCGGATACCCTCGTTGACCGTGTACTACAGAAGGTAGTTGGATATTTTCCAGGGAGCCGCTCGGTAGAGGAGGTAATGAAGGATTTTTTGTAGCCATTTAATTGCCAGAAGCTTTTTGCTCATGAATAAGTCAGGCAATTTTTGAGCCCTCTCGATAAGCCTTTAAATTCCCTAAATTTTACATACTTATGAAAGTTCATGCCTTGCTCTTAATGCTGATCGTGCCCGCGGCAATTTCCTGTAAAAAACGTGGCGCAGAGCTAGCAAAACCCTCCGAAGCATGGTGGAAGGAAGAAATTATTTACCAGGTTTATCCGCGCAGTTTGAAGGACACCGATGGTGATGGCGTGGGTGACCTGAAGGGGATTATTGAAAAGCTTGACTACATAAAGTCGCTGGGCGTTACGGCTGTATGGCTTAACCCCATCTACAGTTCACCCAATGCCGATAATGGCTATGATGTAAGTGACTACCGCGGCATCATGAATGAATTTGGCACAATGGAGGATTTTGATGTGATGTTAGCAGAAATGCACAAACGAGGCATAAAACTTATAATGGATGTTGTGGTAAACCACAGCAGCGATGAGCACCCTTGGTTTCAACAGTCGCGCAGTTCACGCGATAACCCGTACCGCGAATATTACCATTGGTGGCCGGCCGAGAAAGGCAAGCCAAACTATCGATACAGCTTGTTTGATGAGCGTGGCGATGCATGGAAGTACGACTCCCTTACTCATGCCTATTACCTCCACTACTTTGCGGCTAAACAACCCGACCTGAAATGGGAGAATCCTAAAGTGCGGCAGGAGGTTTATGACATTATGCGCTTCTGGGCCGAAAAAGGAGTAGATGGTTTTCGGCTGGATGCATTTCAGTTTGTAGCAAAAGACACCACCTACCCGAAATTTCCGGAGGGATTTGAAAAAGATTTTATTCAATACTATGCTATGCAAGAGGGTATTCACAATTACCTTAAGGAAATGAACCGTGAAGTATTTAGTAAGTACAACGTGATGAGCGTAGCCGAAGGTGCCGGTCGTAATTTTAAGGATGCACACGACCTTGTGGATAAAGAGCGCAACGAATTAAATATGGCCTATGCTTTTGAAGGTGTGGACATCGCCAAGCCACAGGGATATGACCTGGTTCATTTTAAAAATGTGTTCACCAAGTGGGACAGTGCTTTTGCACATGACGGCTGGCTCTCCATCTTTTTGGCGAATCATGACCAGGCCCGGTTGGTTAGCCGTTTTGGAAATGACAGCCCAGCGTTTCGCGAACGCTCGGCAAAATTGCTGAACACTTTTATCCTGAGCATGCGCGGCACACCGTATTGTTATTATGGCGATGAACTTGGAATGACCAACATCGGATTTGAGCGGATTGATCAATATCAGGATATCGCAGCCATTAACGGTTATAAGAAAGTAAAGAATGATGGAGGTGATTTGGAGAACTATTTGCTAGACCTGAAATTCAGCTCGCGCGATAATGGCCGAACCCCTATGCAGTGGGATGATACCAAAAATGCAGGTTTCACTTCTGCAACACCGTGGCTACCGGTTAACCCAAATCATGTTACGCTTAATGTGAAACACCAGCAGGAAGATCCGAACTCCGTGTTGAATCATTTCCGTAAGCTCACGGCTTTACGAAAAGGTGAGCCGGTATTGATCTACGGTGCCTATGAAATTATCCTGCGTGAACATCCTGCTGTTTATGCTTATGCGCGTATTCTCGGAAATAAAAAGGTGCTTGTCCTGCTAAATTTCTCTACAAAGGAGTCTGTGATTGAACTTCCACAAACAAAAATGGGCAGGGTTTGGATTAACAATTACGATGAACTTAAGCAAACCGGAAATACCCTGGCGCTAAGCCCTTACCAGGCGGTGATTGTTGAGGCAGATTACTCAGAAAACCGGAATTGACTTCTTAATTTTTGTAAACAGGCAACAGCACACTTAACGATCCATCGGTTTTTGGCGGAGTTAATCCTAACAGATAAGCAACGAATGGATATACATGAATGTTTTTAAAAACTGGTAGAGTGATTCCTGCTTTTATGTTTGGCCCATTGGCGTAAAAAATACCCTGCATTTCTTTTACTTCATCGGGGTCGTAACCATGCACACCAAATACAGGCGACTGAAGCCTGCCGAAATGGCGACTGTTCATTTGTATGTAATAACCGGGCTTGGCGACAATCATTATATCGCCTACTCGATCATTTCTATAATTCCATCGATCGGGAAAATCCTCCCGCTTAAAAATCTCAAAATTTGTCTCAACAGATTTTAGAATATTGTAAAGTGAATCCACATTTTTGGTATACAAGTGTGCCTGCGTTCCGCCATTGATAACACGCACAGTGGTATCGGCCAGGTTTAAAAATTTGCTCAGCGTAATGTAGGTTCCTTCCTTCTGCTCCAATTCATACATACCATGATCTGAGACGAGAATAACATTTACCGGAAGCCTGATCTTTTTCAACCCTCTCATCAGGTAACCCAGCAAACTGTCGGCTTCCAGTACGGTTTTTTTTAACTCTTCAGAATTTGGCCCCGTGTTGTGCCCTTCGGAATCCACCAATGAAAAATACAGGGAGATAAATTTGGGACGGTCTTTCTTTCGCAGTTTCAGCCAGGTCAATACCTGGTCAACACGTTTTGTGTTTGACACACTTTCATCATACCGGAAATAATAGGTTGGGAATTCTCCCTGCACGGGTGCCTCCGATCCCACCCAAAAGCACGAGGCGGATTTCAAGCCTTGTTGTTGGGCAAGTTGCCATAACGGAATGCCTCCGTAAAAGACTGGATTCTCAACCATAGTACGGTTACGCATAGAGTAATTCAAATCAAGTGTTTTGTCGTAGAAATAATTGTCGACTAACCCATGATGTCCGGGGTATAAACCAGTAACCAGTGTGTAATGGTTAGGAAATGTTTTGCTGGGGAAGGATGGGATTAGCCCATCAGCAGCGGCACCGTTTTTTACAAAGGCAGTGAAATTCGGCAGTTCAAATTTTGATGTATAGTCGTACCGGAAACCATCGAACGAAATGAGTATTACGTAAGGCTTTTCATTTTTTTGAGCGCTGGTGGTAAGCCATGCCAGGAGAAACAAAACAAAGAAATACCTCACCGAATGCATTTTTCGGCTGAAAATAGAAAAGATTAGTGAAGGTGGGGGAAATAAAAAGGGGCAACCGCCCCTTATTTTACTTTAGCGGAACTCTTTTTCTTCGACTCCTCCACACGCTTGCCATTGCGGTGTTCGCCAAGAATGGTAACGTCTTTTGTGATTTCGTACATGCGCGCGGCTTGCATCATGGCCTCGCGACTATCGCGGATAATAATTGTTCCTGCAGATTTTGATCCTTTATTGCGGATTTCGATATAAAACCCGTCTTTTTTCTTCTTTGGTAATACTGGAGGTCTTCCCATGATTTGTTGTTAATTATTGATGAATAATGGCCTTTTTTAGAAGCATTTTTATAACCGAGCCTTGGCCGAATTAGTTCGACAACCTGCAAGATGGCTATTTTTTTCGGATTTTTAGTGTAAAACCTTGCCTATTTCACTGTATTACAGGTTATTGGGCTTGTTGCCAGATTTGGAGTACATCGTTTGGAAAGGGCCTGCTATCGCCAAAAATAATGCTTCGCTTTTTAGTTTTTTTCCTGTGTGTTTTAACCCTCTTCAGGGCTTCATCGCAAGAGCTACCTGTTGTGCGCGACACCATTCGAGAGTTGGATGAGGTGATCATAAACGCCTTCGTCTACAACCGACCACTTAAAGAAATTCCAGCTTCAGTGGCCACCGTTGGACAGCAAGATTTCCAACGGTTTAATATCTCTACACTAGTTCCGGCTATGAACACCGTACCTGGAGTTCGCCTTGAAGAACGATCACCCGGCAGTTATCGCGTATCCATTCGCGGCAGTACGCTTCGTTCACCTTTTGGAGTGCGTAATGTTAAAGTTTACTGGAACAACATTCCGCTTACGGATCCCGGAGGCAACACATACCTGAACCAGCTTGATCCGGCCATGCTTGGATCGCTGGAAGTGTTAAAAGGCCCGGGATCAAGCTTGTACGGAGCAGGAACCGGTGGTGTTTTGTTGCTGAGTAGCCCTTATCCTGAAAGAGGGCATACGCTTAAAACAGCTTTTCAAGTTGGTTCATTTGGCAGTGAGCAACTTTCTGTTTCGTACGAGGAAGGAAGGGAACAGTCAAGTCACCAGGTGCAGGTTATGCATCAGCAAGCTGACGGTTACCGTAATCAAACAAGATTTTCGCGGGATGTTGTCAATAGCGTTTTTCGTTTTGAAACGGGTGACAATCAGGTTTTGGAGACTTTTATTTTTTATAGTGACTTGTTTTACGAAACCCCCGGGGGCCTTACATTAAGTGAATTTACAGCTAACCCAAAACAAGCTCGACCCGCTACGCAAACCTTACCTGGAGCAGAAGAACAGAATGCTCACGTTTCGCTTCGATCGTTTTATGTTGGCGTTTCACACAAATATGCTTTTAGCAAAAAACTTCAAAACCAGACGAGTGTATATGGTAACCTGGTAAATTTTAAGAATCCTTCGATCAGGAACTACGATCATCGTAGTGAACAAAGCCTGGGGGCCCGTTCAGTAACAACGTTTAAACAAAACGCAGGTAACGTTGCTGTTACCTTTTTAGGTGGAGGAGAATTTCAATATGGATTTTTACCCGTGAAGTCGTATGAAAATTTACAAGGCAAACCTGGCGCTTTGCTGTTGGACGATGAAACAGATGTGTTGCAATACAGCCTGTTTGGCCAGGGAGAGTTACGTTGGAAGAATTTCAGTGCAACCGCGGGATTGAGTATGAACGGATTGCGATACAATTTTCATCGGCTTTCGGGTGTAGGTTTAGCTCCGGAAAAAATCACATATGATCCTGAGTTTATGCCACGACTGGCTTTTATAACGACACCCGGTAAAAACGTTTCGATTTACGGAAGTTTAAGCCGTGGGTTTTCACCGCCTACACTTGCCGAGGTTAATGCTTCGAACGGTATTTTCAACCGTGATCTTCAGCCCGAGACAGGCACTAATTATGAACTGGGCGCCCGATCGGAATTTTTCAGAACCCTGAAGACAGATGCTACATTCTATTCGTTCGGATTAAAAGAAACCATTGTCATCAGACGAGAAGAAGACGGTGCTGAGTATTTTGTAAATGCCGGAAAAACGAAACAAAAAGGGATTGAGTTTTCTGTTAACTACAATCCTGTATTAGCATCGGGTGGACTGGTGAACAAAATCGTGGTGTGGTCGAGCTTTGCTTATAATCATTATCGCTTTGGAGATTATGTAAAAGGGCAGGATGATTTTTCGGGAAACCAATTAACGGGCACGCCACAGCATGTGTGGAGTGGTGGTGTTGATGTTGCCTTGCGGATGGGATTGTATGTTCGCACAACAGTTATTTATAACAGTAAACTTCCATTGAATGACGCCAACACGGTGTATGCAGCATCATATACTTTGCCGGGTTTTCGGTTGGGCTATCAACACAAACGTTTTGAGCTTTATGTTGGTGGTGATAATCTGCTTAATGCAAACTATAGTTTAGGCCACGACTTGAATGCGGCAGGAGGCCGATACTTTAACGCAGCACCAAGACGGAATTTTTATGGTGGCATAAAAGTTAATCTCGCCTTTTAATTTTTGAAGCTCCTTGACATGCATCAATTTCCTGTTTCAGTTAAGGCACATGTTGAGAATCAACTTCGTTGTAAGGTCACGAGTTTCCGTCCGGCATCAGGGGGTTGTATTAATCAAGGCGGAGAACTCGTTACCGACAACGGCAATTATTTTTTAAAATGGAATGATGCCCATCGCTACCCGGGCATGTTCAATGCTGAAGCAAAAGGATTGACGCTGCTCAACTCGGCAAAATCTATTCACCTTCCAAAAGTTGTGCTGGTTGATGAAACTCAAGCCAATCAGTTTATTGTTTTGGAATTTATACACGCTGCCCGTCCGTGTAAAAACTATTGGGCATTGTTAGGTGAACGGTTGGCACAACTTCACCGAAACACGAATGCTCAATTTGGACTTAACCATAATAACTACATTGGTTCTTTGCATCAGTCTAATTCTTTTCATGGCAGCTGGATTCAATTCTTTATCGAACAACGCCTTGAAAAGCAGGTTTCATTGGCCGGGCAAAACAATAGCCTGCATAGAAAGTACCGATCAAAGCTTGATGATCTTTATAAAAAATTACCCGACCTGCTACCGGTTGAATCGCCCAGTCTGCTCCATGGCGATTTATGGTGCGGCAATGTTATGGTAGATGAAAAGGGTGAGCCTTGCCTGATTGATCCAGCGGTTTATTACGGACACCGGGAAATAGAATTGGCCTTTACCAGATTATTTGGTGGATTTGGAAGTGAATTTTATGAGGCTTATAACAACTCTTTTCCGCTTCTTTCCGGATTTATTGAGCGCGCGGACATTTATAACCTGTATCCACTTATGGTTCATGCCAATCTTTTTGGTGGAGGTTATTTAAATCAGGTTGACCGGATTTTAAAACGATATTCATAGCCGGGTTTATTTCTATCCGCTACTTTCAGTAAATTCAAAACATGGTTATCCGCCAGTCTAGTTTTGTGTTTTTATTGATTGCATTTTGCACCAATGCACAGCAATTCTCCACCCGATTCAGAAGGATTGACCAGGTTACACGTGCACATCACAATAACCTTTTTACGACACTAAAGGATAGTGAGGGGTATATCTGGTTTAGTATCGATAATGGAGTGGCACGGTACGATGCATCCAATGTTGTGCGCTATACCGGAAAATCATTGTTAGATGAAAAGAGAGAACGACCTGTTGCCAGAATACTTTTTGAGGACTCCGCTAGAAATCTTTTTACCATTACATCAACCGGAAAGTTGCTTCAATACGACAGGTTAAAGGACAGGTTTTACCAGGCCAATGACAGCGCAACATTACTGGGCAAGACAGCGAAGGACTTGCTCATCCAGGGTAATAAAAAATTTTGGGTGGCTCATTTAGGTGAAGGTCTCGCATGTGTTGATCTAAGCAACAGATCAATCAGGTGGTATAAAAACGATCCAACTAACCCCAGAAGCCTGCCGAACAATTTTGTAACAGCATTAGCCCGGGATAAGCGCGGAACAATGTGGGTAGCAACAACGGCAGGGCTTTTTCGATTTAACAGCCAGTCGGATGATTTTGATTTTGTTGAACTTAAAAACAAGAATAAAGAAGACACTTATCGCTTTAGGGTAATTCGTTCATTAGCGTACGATAGCTTATCCGATCACTTATTTATCGGTACCTACGGAGGACTCCATGTGTTTAACCTTACAAATAATACACAGGAACATCTTATTCACAATCCCGGAAATAAAAACTCACTCTCCATCAACTCAATATTTACAGTATTATATGACCCACGGGACAACGGACTATGGATTTGCACTTATGGAGGCGGACTTAACTATTATAACCTTAATACACGCACATTTCAACGTTGGTATCACGATCCGGCCGACCATGAATCAGTTGGATCGGATAATATTCCCGGTATTTACCTGGATCGCGAAGGATTATTGTGGGTTACTACTGCCGAAGCAGGATTTTATGTGCTCAATACAAAACCAGAAATTTTTCATCGTATTGTACACCAGGCAAAAAATCCAAACTCTATTTTAAACGGACTTCCCCGCGCAGTATATGCAGAAAATGATTCGATAATCTGGATAGGTTTTAACGGTACAGGGTTAAACCGAATGAATCTTAAAACCGGGTATACCACCCGTTTCGTGTGTGATCCTTCACAACCGGGTAGCCTTGCCCACAATGCTGTGATTGCCATTGATGAGGATCGCTATGGCCGAATTTGGGTTGGGCTGGAAGGAGGCGGTGTTGCTATTTATAATTATAAAAAGGATTCATTTGAACACCTTCGTTACCAGGCCGGAAAAACCGGAATCCTTAATGATGCTGTTTCGTCCCTTCTCGTGGATGAAGATTGGGTGTGGATCACGGCTTTCAACTCACCGCTTACAGCTTACAATATGGAAACCGGAGTCTACAAGCATTTCAATGCTGACTCACTTTGGAAGCTGGGTATAAGTTTTTATTCTGTTAGAAGAATGCGAAAATTTGACAACAACATTTGGTTTGAAACCAATCATGGAACAGTTGTTTTTGATAAGGAAGCCCGGGTATTTCAAAAACTTTCTAATAAAGATGAGCAGGTCTACACGGTATTTGTTAACGAAGGTTCAGAGGCTTTTAATACGGTGCCCCGGGAAGTGCAGTTGTTGCTAACCGGTAACCAGGTACACGTAACGGAGTATCGCACAGGGGATTCATTGAGAACCCGTTTGATTTATGACGGGAGCCATCATGTCCATCGTTTTGCTGATTTGGTAATGGATCGAAATAGGGTACTTTGGCTTGCAACGGAGGGAAATATTGTCAGCTATAATACCCAAACCCGGCAAGAGCGAATTTTTGACGCAGCCCATGGGCTGGAAGTTGCCGATCTTTATATGGGATTTGAAACCGACAAGCAAGGTAGAATTTACACAAAGTCAACCAAAGGGTTGGTTTGGTTCGAGCCTTTGGCTTTAAATGAAAGAACGGAAGACCGGTTTGATATTAAATTCACAACCTTGAAAATCTTTAATCAGGAAATAGGTGTTGATACAAGCTCTTCAAAAAGAAACAGAAGGTTTGACAAACACATTTCCTTTGCCCGGCAAATCAACTTGAAGCCATCAGAAAATTTTTTTAGTCTATCCTTTACCGCACTCTTTTTTGAAAACCCCTCATTGGTAAAATACAGGTACAGGCTTAAGGGCTTCAGTGACGATTGGGTTGAGACAGGTACAACAAACTTTGTAAGCTTTACAAGTCTTAGCCCCGGCTTCTATACCCTCGAAGTAACGGCCACAACAAATCCCCAGGTTTGGGACAGTAACCTCGCTTCCATTACGATTCGTGTACTGCCACCCTTTTGGCGTACCTGGTGGTTTATGGTGGGCATGTTGGTGCTGGTTGGCATTTTACTATATGGGGCTCACCAGTACAGGGTCAACCAAAAGCTTCAATTGGAACGGCTTCGTACCAAAATAGCGAGCGACCTTCATGACGAAGTAGGGTCAAGCCTTACGCGGATTTCTATTTATTCCGATTTACTTGACAATGGAGTTGACGAGAACGAAAAGAAAAATTACCTCACCAACATCCGCGAAACAAGCCGCGAAGTAGTCAGCACGATGAGTGATATTGTGTGGTCGGTTGATAACCGCAGCGACCGATTGGGCGATTTGTTGTTACGCATGAAGGACTTTGCTGCTCAATTGCTGGTTCCAAAAAATATTGAATTTGAATTTACGGTGCACACCCATGACGATAAAGTGCTGCTTTCCCCCCAGGTAAAGCAAAACCTGTATCTTATTTACAAAGAGGCTTTGCATAATATTGTAAAACATGCTAAGGCTAAACATGTAAGCATACGTGTTGACCAGTCTTCGCGCAATATTGTTATGCAGGTTGCCGATGATGGCGTAGGGTTTGCAGAACACGATAACAACAAGGGCAATGGCCTGCGCAGTATGCGAAAGCGTGCGGCTGATATCCATGCCCGGCTTGACTTGAAAGTACAGAATGGAACCGCTATACAATTAGACTATACTATAAACGCATAACCCCCCCCATTTATGGGGTTGAAGGGCTTGAGTAATAGCTGGAATTTTAACTAAAAAATACAGCTATGAAAAAACTAATTGCGGTTTTGGTGTTTGTTATTTGTATCGGTACCGGGGCTAATGCCCAGGTTAAAATCAGTGTATTGGGCGGCCCCAGTTTCACAACATTTGGCGGTAAAAAAGCAAAAGACTGGGGCGGTGTTGACAAAAAGCCAAAAATGGCCGTGCGGTTTCATGGCGGCCTGGTTGTTCAGTACCCCATCAACGATAAGCTGAGTGCTGTTTCAGGTTTGCAATACGCAGTGAAAGGTGCGGTTTATGAAGGCCCTGGATTTGGCCAACAGGGAGAATTTACTGCCGAGTATAAAAAAGTACTAAGTTATATCGATATTCCCCTGGCCATACAATATGCGATAACAGATAAACTGGCCATACAAGGTGGCGCACAGGTGAGCATGCTGGTGAGTGCTAAAGTAAAAAACAGCAAAGAAGTTCAGGATAACTTTGGATTGCCGGCAAGTGAAGATGTAAAGGATAGTTATAAAGGACTCGACATGTGCCTGTCGTTGGGCCCGGTTTACAACGTTACCGAAAAACTTTTATTGCAGTTACTTTACCAACACGGTTTAATGAAGATTGGACAGTATAAGGAGTTTGGCGCTGATGTAACTTACGATATCCGCAATCAGGGTTTTAAAGTATCTTTGATCTACGTGCTAAAAAATTAGTATGATTTTGGTCGGTATTGTTGAAGATGATAATCAGATACGCAGCCTGCTACAACAATATCTGGATCGCCAACCAGGGTTTTCATGTTTGTTGGTTCATAGTTCGGTAGAAAGTTTTCGCAAGGCCCTCTCGCCCGAGAACCAACCCGATGTCCTGTTAATGGACATCGGGTTGCCGGGCATGTCGGGCATTGATGGGATGAAGCTTATTAAACGTGATTATCCGGGTATCGACATCATTATGCTCACGGTGTATAATGATCCCGATAAAATTTTTCAATCCCTTTGTGCAGGTGCCACCGGATACCTGCTTAAGAACACACCACTGGAAGAAATTAAAGAGGGAATTGAATTGCTGACCCGTGGGGGCTCACCCATGTCGCCACAAATCGCGCGCAAAGTGATCGATTTTTTCAACACCGAAAAGAAGGCGGTTTCATCTCCGCTATCTGAAAAGGAAAAGGAAATTGTAATTGGTTTGGTGGATGGGCTCAGCTATAAACTCATAGCGGACCGCATGAACATCTCCCTGGAAACGGTTCGTTTTCACATCAAAAACATATACCGCAAGTTACACGTACACAGTAAAGCAGAAGTTATCAGTAAATCGCTGAAGGGTGAAATCTGACGTTTTTTAACTAAATATTACACGATAATAAAAATATAGACTGAGTTGGGTAAGTTGGATTGCCTAAACCCCCGTCATGATCAGCAATTTTTTCAGGATTGCCCTTCGCAATTTTCAACGCAGAAAATTTTATTTCTTTCTGAATCTTCTCGGTCTTTCTATTGGGTTTGCTGCATTCGGGGCTTTGTTCCTGTTCACGGCCTATGAAGCATCGTACGATAACTTCCCGGGAGCCCACCAAGTGTTTCGAATAAAAGGTATCCGTGTTAACCAGGATGGATCATCGCGCGAATCTGTTTATGCGCCTTTTGCTGCAGGGCCGGATTTAAAAGCTTCATTCCCCGAAGTAGAGCACGAAACAAGAATCATAAAAACAGTGGGTATGTTTCGGTATGCCGATCGGTGGACCAAGTCGGAAGAGGTGGCCTATGTGAATGAAGATTTCTTTCGCGTGTTCGCGATTTCGTTACTAAAGGGAAGAACCGATGATGCTTTATCAGAAATCAATACAATGGTTATGTCATCAACTTTTGCCAAAAAAGTTTTTGGTGATGAGGATCCGATAGGCAAGCAGGTAAACTACAAAGGCCGATTGTATTACGAAGTGGTTGGCGTTTTTCCTGATTTCCCCAAAAACAGTCATTTGAAGTTTGATGCGCTGCTTTCCTTTAAAAACTATGAAGCCGTAATGCGCAAGGACATCGTGCTTGAACCCTGGCGATGGGATATACCGGTTACATACCTGCGATTAGGTATTGACGTTGATCCAACCGTCTTGCAGGAAAAAATTCCCCGATTGATTGATGAGAAGACGGGCGAGTACTTGCGACAGGTGAGTCAACAGTTTCGAATTGAGTTGCAGCCGGTAGCGTCTATCCACCTGTATTCCAATCTGGAGGGTGAGTTGGGTATAAACGGAGACGGAAAACTGGTGATGTATTTGAAGAACATTGCGCTGATCATCTTGTTGCTGGCATTTATAAACTACGTCAGCCTTTCCACTGCAAAATCAATTGAGCGATCGCGCGAAGTTGGCGTACGAAAAGTGTTGGGGAGTGCACGCGCGCAATTGGTTATTCAATTTTTAGGAGAATCGTTGATGCTGCACAGTGTAGCTTTGATTTTTGCGATCATTATAGTGATTATTGGCCGGTCGTATTGGCCGGAGTTTATTTTACCCGTTGAAGAACTTTTAGAGATACCCACTATATACTGGATACTTCTGATAACCATCTTATTCCTGGGTATTGTGGTTACCGGACTTTACCCCTCCTGGATGATATCGGGTTACGATCCGGTAAGCGTATTAAAAAGAGCGCCACGCGGAACGGGTCGTGGGGTAAATGTCCGGAAGGTTTTGGCAATCACACAATTTGTAACCTCACTGGTGTTAATTGTATGGATTTTTGTGGTGGTGGAACAATTACGGTTGATGCGCAACACACCTCTTGGATTTGAAACTAACCGTTTGGTGATTCGTGATTCGGAAGTATACGATTCCCTGTTCGACAGAAATTCAACACAATACAGGAAGGAGTTAACCAGGCTCTCGGGTGTACGACAAGTCTCTTACGTTGGAATGATACCCGGTGACCATAATCTCGCCTATTCAAGTAATGTAAGAACACTATCTGCTGCGGCTGAATCAGCCATCACACTTGAATTTATTATGGTAGATCAAAATTTTGATTCAACCTATGGATTGAAAAGTCTGGCAGGCACAGGATTTAAAGAGGAAAGTACTTCATGGAAGGAAATTATCCTGAATAAAAGCGCCATGCGAGCCGTTGGCTTCACAGACCCTGAAGATGCTATTGGTGAACGAATTCTGTTCTATAATGATACAGCAAAAATTGTTCGTGTAGTTGAAGATTTTCATTTTCATTCACCCCGCGAACCCATAAAGCCCATGGCTTTCTTATTTGTTCCGCATCTGGGGTATTATTTCACCCTCGATACAGAGCCCACGGCAACGCCTTCAGTAATTCAAGAAGCAGAAAAATTGTTTTCCACCATTTATCCGGGTCAGCCTTTTGTATATAAAATGCTGGATGATCATTTTGCCACACAGTACACGTCTGAACTTTTACTTGAACGCCTGCTTTATTTCTTTTCAGGTTTGTCCATCTGGATTACCTGCCTTGGCCTTATTGGTATGGCAACCTATGCTGCGCAGTCCCGCAAAAAGGAAATCGGAATTCGCAAGACATTAGGGGCCACCTCAGCAGAAGTATTAGTGCTGTTGTGGAAGGATCATTTTATTGTGGTTTTGATTTCGGCCCTTATTGCCACACCAATAGCCTGGTATATTGCACGCGAATGGCTCTTGGATTTCGCCACCCGCATTGAGCTTTCGGTGATGCTTTTTCTTATTCCGGTGATTGTACTTTTGTTGATTACCATGCTGGCCGTTTCTTTTCAAACCATAAAAGCAGCAGTATCCAATCCTGTGGATAGCATCCGTTACGAGTAATTTTTTTCTTTGTAGGTTTACGCACCTTTTAAATTAATCGATATGAAAAATATTTTTCTGGTTGCTCTTTTCCTTTTGCCCACACTCCTTGTTGCACAACGGGAAATTACGATTGATGATTTTACCACCCGAAATACGTTTGCCCAGCGTTCGGTGTATGGAATAAACTGGATGAACGATGGTAAATTTTATTCTTCACAAGACGGAAATAAGGTCGTTAAGTTTAATATTACCACAGGTCAGGCCGTTGAAACACTGGTGGATGGTGACGCGCTGAATACCAAACTCAATATTCAAAGTTATGAGTTCAGCAGCGATGAAAAGAAGCTGTTATTACTTACAGAGCGCGAAGGAATTTACAGGAGATCGTTTAAAGCTGAATACTACATTTATGATCTCATCAGCAAGTCGGTTCAAAAGCTTTCGGCCGGAGGAAAACAATCCTATGCAACGTTTTCACCCGATGCCACCAGGGTGGCTTTTGTTCGAGAGAACAACCTGTTCTATGTGGATCTGGCCACCATGAAAGAAATCCAGGTTACACGCGATGGCAAGTTTAATCACATCATCAACGGAAGCACGGATTGGGTGTACGAAGAGGAATTCAGTTTTGCCCAGGCTTTTTACTGGTCGCCCGATGGTAAAAGGTTGGCCTTCCATCGCTTTGATGAATCGAATGTGAAGGAATATAATTTGCAGAAGTGGAACAAAGGCGCACTTTACCCGGAAGATTATCGCTTTAAATACCCGAAGGCCGGTGAAGATAATTCGGTTGTTGAAATCTGGATACATGACCTGGCTGGCGGAACTAACACGAAGGCCGATATCGGAACGAATAAAGATATTTACATTCCTCGTGTAAAATGGACGAACAATCCTTCCGTACTCTCGGTACGAAGAATGAACCGCCTGCAAAATGTTTTGGAAATTCTTCATGTCGATGCAGCATCCGGTCGTTCAACTGTGGTGTTAACGGAGAAGAACGACAAGTACGTTGATATTGATTATTGCGATGACCTCACCTACCTGAAGGATGGAAAGCATTTTATTTATTCGAGTGAGCAAAGTGGGTACAAACATTTGTACCTGTACACCATCGATGGCAAATTGGTGAACCAGATCACAAAGGATAACTGGGAGGTAACTTCCGTAGTAGAGGTTGATGAAAAGTCAAAACTCGTCTACTACATATCAACTGAAGGGGATTATTTAAACCGCCAACTTTATTCCATTTCGCTTGACGGTAAACGGAAGACAGCGCTCACTTCAACCCTTGGTGTGCACACCATTAATATGAGTAATGATGCGCAGTACTACCTTGATTACTTCAGCAATGCATCACAACCTTTGTCTGTACGGTTGTTCCAGACAAAAGGCAACAAACAGTTAAAAGTACTCGAAGACAATGAAGCATTACGCAGCCGTATAGGTGAGTATGGTTTAGCCACAAAAGAATTTTACAAGTACCCTTCGGCTGATGGGGTAACCCAAGTGGACGCCACCATGATGAAACCACGTGATTTTGATTCGGGTAAGAAATACCCGGTAATGGTTTTTCAATACAGCGGGCCGCGCGCCTCGCAGGTTCGAAATGGTTTTAATCCTGATGCGTGGGGTCAGCTTCTTGTTCAGAAAGGATACATTGTTGTAACCATGGATACCCGCGGCACGGGTTTCCGAGGCGAGCAGTTTACCAAGCAGACGTATAAAGAAATGGGCAAACTGGAGCTTGAGGATTTGTTGGCCGGTGGAAAACATTTGGCTTCTTTACCCTATGTGGATGGCAACCGGCTTGGTATTTATGGCTGGAGTTATGGTGGCTTCATGGCCTCGTTGGTCATGACAAAAGGTGCGGGTGTTTATAAGCTGGGTATTGCCGGGGCGCCAGTAACAAACTGGCGATACTATGATAACATTTACACCGAGCGGTTTATGCAACTGCCGAAGGACAATGCTTCCGGGTATGATGATAACTCGCCCATCAAATATGCTGATAAACTTCAGGGGCATTTCTTATTGATACACGGCACCGGTGATGATAACGTTCATTTTCAAAACTCCGTAGCCTTACAAGATGCGTTGATCATGGCGGGCAAACAATTTCAATCCTTTTATTACCCGGATGATCCGCACGGAGTGCGCGGGGCAAAAAGGCGCCATCATTTACACACCATGATGACGGATTTTATTCTGAAAAATCTTTAATTTTTTGCTGGGATTGCTGCTTGTTAGAATAACATCTGAATGTTAGTTAAACTAAGCATGTCAAAGGATATGTCAGCCTGAGCTTGTCGAAGGCTACTTCTCAAGTTTCTTCAGCCCGGCATCAATCTCTTTTTTTGAGAGCCATTTACCATTCAACACAACGCCCTCAATAGATTGGGTGTGTTTGATGTCAGTAAGCGGATTGTTGGTTAGGAGAATAAGATCCGCAACAGCACCAGTGCGGATTACTCCGCTATCAGGGAGCTTTAAATACTTGGCAACATTAACGGTGCCCGTTTTAATGGCTTGGTATGGCGTTAGTCCGCAATCCACCAGGTAGGCAAGTTCGTGGTGTGTTGAAAATCCCGGAACATTAAATACCTGTGGTGCATCGCATCCTAAGAGCAACCCAACATCGTTTTTCTGACATTCAAGAATAAGTTTTCTGCGGAGCTTGATAAAGCTCTCTATAGTAGTCGCATTGTAGTTTGGATTAGCCTGTAGTGTTTTCTTACTCTGAATCCACTGATCAACAACCTTAGGATTCATGTATTTGCTATGCGGATCGTTGCGAAATTCTTCAGCATCATAGGCGGGTGAGAACCAACGCTCGGCAAGCGATTGCGTGGGGACCACCCAAATATTTTTTTCTTGCAGTGCTTTCATAAGTTTTGGAATACCGGATTCATCGGCACGGTGGCCAACAAACATTCCAAACAGACCGGCTTGTTGTTCAGTAAGCGTATCAATGCCCGGCACCAATGCTTCTACAAATCCATCGAGGTGATCGATGGAAGAATAACCTGCATCAATGGCGCGCCACACCCCAACCGCGAAAGACACGTGCCCCGCAAACGGAATTCCTAGTTCGTTAGCGGTTGAAGCAATGGCAGGAAACGTCTCAAGGTTAAGACCTGGATGTAATTTCAGAAAATCATAGCCTGCTTCTTTTTGCTTGCGAACCATTTCCGTACCAGCTTCGGCAGTTTTTACACTGATGCCATTAAAGGATGGCCCGGTGGTATAGAATCGCGGCCCGTTTATTTCCCCGCGTTGAATCATGCTTCGAAGCTCAAGGTGACGTGTGTGCCCCAGCATGCCGCGTATAGTAGTAATACCATTGGCCGCGAAAAGAAACAAAACTTCTTTCATGGGCTCCAGGTCATCGATGGGAGGCACATGCGCATGCATTTCGGCCAATCCTGGCATGAGGTACTTACTCTTGCCATCAAGTACCAGGGCATTTTTTCCGGACTTTACTTTGCTGCCCATCGCAGTAATTTTGCCATCTTTAATAAGAACGGTTTGATTGGCAATCACGCGTTCTTCATCCATAGGAATTACATTTACTGACCGGATGACAATTTCCTGCTGACGCGAGTCAACCCATTGCTGAGCCATTACATGGGAGGCTATGAACAGAAGGATAAGGGAAGATGATGAGCGGATCATAAGGTTACGGCAAAAGCCTTTTTTGATTTGAAGGATAAGTTATCAAACTTTAACCGTACATACGTATCATTTCGTATTTCTTACAATGCCGGAAAAGAAAGAAGATAGAAGGAAATTTTATTTTATTGCGATCGTACCCCCATCTCCTTTTTTTGAAGAGGTCTTGAACATAAAACGCTATTTCAGTGAGCAGTATGCGAGTCATGGTGCGTTGAAATCGCCTCCGCACATTACCTTACACATGCCATTCAAATGGAGGGAGGATAAAGAGGAAATGCTGATCGGTAAGTTGGAAAACTTTCTGCAGTCGCAGAATACGTGCTCCATCCGCTTTCAAAATTTTGGTTGTTTTCCTCCACGGGTAATTTTTGTTGACATTGAAAGGACGGAGGCATTGCAACAGTTGCAACGAAATCTTCAGCGTTTTTGTAAACAGGAATTAAAGTTGTTCAATGCAAACTACAAGGAATTGCCTTTCAACCCGCATCTTACCGTTGCCTTTCGCGACTTAAGGAAACCAGCCTTCAAAAGGGCATGGGAAGAATTCAGTAAAAAGAAATTTGAGGGAGAATTTAGTGCAGAGGCTGTTGCGCTATTAAAACATACAGGCAAACAATGGGAAGTTTTCAGAACGTTTCGCCTTGCAGAATAACTACTACAAGGTTACTGTTCACAGAAGGCCCCTTTCGCAACCCATAACTTCTTTACCTCAAACAAAAGTGTACCGCCTTTTACAGCAGGATCATTTTCAAATACTTCAGCTTGTATATCGCCTTTCATAATCAGAATTCCTCCCTCCTGATCGTCAAAAATCCCTTCAGTGATTACGTTTCCGTTTTTTGCTAATTGCTTGAGGTATTCATCATGCTTTTTCAGAAGCATGGGGTAATCACCCACAGTTTCTTTATGAATGTTGGAGCGGAAGCGTATGAAATTATACGTCACCATTTCGTAAGGTTCTTTTGCTGCACACACACCGCCTATGCGTGGTTGATACGGGAGCACATCAAGTTTCCAACGGTTAGCCTGAATGCCCGGATCGGTGCTAAGCCATGCGTTGGCTTCATCAATGGAAGTTGTGTTCAGAATAAAAATTCCACCGCCACCATCAAACGGTCCAGCCACAATAAGTTTTCCTTCTTTTGCCAACCGTGTGATGTTGGCCAGGTGCCCTTCCATAAGTTTGTCTACTTCTTCTTTGGGTAATTCTGTCTTGTCTGTTCGGGTGTTCAGAAAAACAAATGTGTACTGCTTATTTTGAGCAACGCCAGACAGGCAGAACAATAGAAAGAATGTTATGAAAATTGGGCGCATGGGTTATTTTGTTTAGACTATTAAGTCAGTCAGTTTTTTTGCCACTAAAACACAAAGACACAAAATACTCTATGAAAATAGTGTATGCACTCTATTTAGTTAGGGCTTTCAATAATTTTTGAAAATCTTTCTCTGTGTTATACACATTAGGAGCAACCCGAATGGCATTTCCCCGAAAGGAAACATATACTTTATTGCTGACTAATGACTGTTTGATTTTTTCCAGATCAAGGTTGACCGGCAGACGAATGCCAAACAAATGAGCTCCCCGCCAGTTCTCTTGTTCAATCAAAAATCCTTTTTCGGTAAGCTTTTCAATGGTGTCTTTTCCTATTTCCCCACAATACTCCTGTACTCGTTCAGGCCCCCAGTTATTCAATTGCTTGATGGCATTGAGTAGCATGGGCACTAAAATAAAATTGCTGCGCTCGCCAACTTCATAGCGTAAGGCACCTTCATGATAGGCTTGTTGATAATTAACTAGACCCGTAAAATCCTCACTGTGCAAACGGGTAATCCAGTTTTCTTCAACAGGCTTTCCATTGTTAAAATATTCACCATAGTAAGCCAGACCGATGGAATAAGGTCCCAGTAACCACTTGTACCCTGCACACACCAAGGCATCAGGTTTAATTTTTTGTACATCAAAAGGCAGTGCACCAACCGACTGTGTTCCATCCACAATAAGCAGTGCGCCTACATCCTGTGTGCGTTTTCGAATGGCTTCCAAATCGAAACGCGTTCCATCGGCCCAATGCACATGACCAATAGCTACGGCTTTTGTATTGGTGTTGATGGCCTCAAGAATTTTTTCGTTCCAACGTTTACCCCGTTCAGTAAATCCATCCGGAGGAGAAATGCTTTTTACTTCTGCCCCGTTTTCATCACACAAGCTTTTCCAGGGATAGTAGTTGCTGGGAAATTGTTCAGCGGCCACAATGATATGTTGCCCTTTTTTAATATTCATGTTTCGCACCACATTGGCCATGCCGTACGATACTGATGGAATGATAACGATGCGGTTCGGATTTTCTGCATGGATCAGGCGCGCATATTCTTTGCGAAGCAACTCCGTGTCGGAGAAAAAATCTTGCTGCGAAATGGAAATAGGATTTCTTTTTTTCCGAAGCGCCTTTACACCAACTTTTTCTGCGCTTTTCAAAAGGGGTGACATGTAAGCACAATTCAGATAACTGACATTTGGGGGTAAACTGAATTTGGCACGTTTGGAGGTCAGCATGGTTTTATCCCGGAATTGTCATTAGAAATAAGTCAGACGTAAATATATGACGAATCCTGACAGCAAACCGTCAGGATTGTCAGGATCAACCCTGACATTGAAAATGAAGGAAGACTTACTTTTAGAAGTAACTTTCAACTGCTTCATTTTCAATCGTCAGCACCTTGTGCAAAAAGGTCTAATGACTTTTTTGGGTTTATTTTTTTGACCAATCAAAAGTGTTCACCAGATGCATGATGTCTTTCTTCATGTACTCGATGGCCGGTTTTAAGGAGTCGTTGTGTACCTTGGTATTGAAGTAAAGCGCGCCACGAAGAAAGTTTTTAGTTGAATCGGTAATCGTGAACTGCATCTGACTGGGTACTTCACCTTGCAACTCAGCAACGATGGCCGTTCGGCCGAATGGGTTTTGGGTAATTACTTCATCGATGGCTGATGCTTTGATCTGATGTTTGGCAACGAGTGTATACGCATCGTTCATGAATTCTTTTAGCAGTTGCTCGTTGCTGTTAATTTCCTTGTAGGTGATATGAATATTCGATTTTAATGCGGGGTAGTACAGCTCAATCCAGTAGCGCTCATGAAAGCCGGCCGTGTCGGGCAACAAGCGCGCGTGTTTGGAAAATTCGAAGGTGTACGGAAAAGAGTCGGGCAATACCTGGTAGGAGGGTTCAGGTAAAATCAATCGGTTATACCCCATCGGCTTGGGTAAATAATCCCGCTGGCATGAAGACAAAATGATAAGAACAAGCCCAAACAAGAAAGCGCGGAACAAACGGCCACCCATAACCCGCGACCCGTAACCCTTAAAGACTCTTTTGTTCATGAACATGCACCTTCACCCGTTTTATGCGCTTCTTATCCACGGCCTCAATGGTAAAGGTAAATTGATTATACTGAATCTGATCACCGGCTTTTGGAAAACCTTTATTTATTTCCAGTATAACTCCACCCAGTGATTCGCTTTCACCCTTTATTTCATCAAAGGTGTTTGGCTCAACATCCAACGCTTTGCAAAAATCATGAAGTGAAGTTTTTCCTTCAAAGGCAAAAGTATGCTCATCAATTTTCTGATAGGCCAGTCCGGCCTCATCAAATTCGTCATTGATTTCACCGATAATTTCTTCAATCACATCCTCCAGGGTTATGAGGCCGGCCGTACCACCATATTCATCAACAACCAATGCCATGTGAATTCGTTTTTCCTGAAAATCCTTTAGTAGGGAGTCGACCTTTTTGGTTTCCGGTACGAAAAACGGAGTACGCAACAATTTTTGCCAGGCAAAACCGGCATCCTGATCCAAATAGGGTAGCAAGTCTTTTATATAGAGCAGTCCCTCAATCTTATCCAGCGACTCGCGATAGACAGGTAATCGCGAAAAGCCCGATTTATTGATGAACTCCATGAGTTCAAAGAAATTCAGCTCGCTATCAACAGCAGAAATATCAACGCGGGAACGCATGACTTGACGCACGCTGAGCGTACCAAAGTTTACAATGCCGCGCAAAATTTCTTTTTCTTCAGCGCTGGTTTCATCCGTGCTGGTGGCCAGTTCAAGGGCTTGATTTAATTCCTCAACCGTGGTTTGATAGCCTTTTTTCTCCACCCGCCTTTCCACAAAATTACTCATGGTCATTAACGGTGCGGAGATGGGCTTGCAAATTACGATAAGTACACGCCAACCGGCTGCCATGAAGCGTGCAAAGGAGAGATTATTTTTGGTGGCATATACTTTAGGAACGATCTCTCCGAAAAAGGTGAGCACAAAAGCGATCACAAAGGTTACAACGCCTACAATAATCTCTTCGGGTCTGCGTGTTCCTGAAAGTTCCCACATCAGAAAAGTAGCCAGTGTTACAATGCCTACGTTGACCGTATTGTTCATGATCAGTATCGTAGCCAGGAGTTGACGGGGTTTGCCGAGGAGTTCAAGAATTGTCTTGTCACTTCGCTCCTCACTTTCGCGACAACGGTCAAGATCTTCAGGTTTAAGAGAGAAAAAAGCAACTTCCGATCCGGATACAAGTCCGGAAATAATCAAAAGCATTGCAATTACAGCAATGCTGATCAGGTGCATCAGGCTAAGGCCCGACAAAAGTTGAAGTAGCGTATAACTGGGAGGCTCGTCCAAGCGATTTTAAATTTGGTGAAACAAATCAGAAGGGAAGATCATCCGATCCGCCTGTTTCGGCAGGCATGGACATTCCTTCTGATGAAGATGGCTTAGATGCAGGAGCATAATTTGATTCTGCACTTGAGCCACCACTGCTTTTGGTGGAAAGCATAGTCATGTTATCAGCAACCACTTCAGTGATATAACGGGTAACACCTTCTTTCTCCCATGAGCGGGTACGAAGTTTTCCCTCAATGTACACCATGTCGCCTTTGTGTAAATATTTTTGAGCAATCTCGGCCAGGCCTCTCCACAACACAATGTTATGCCACTCGGTAATTTCTTTTTTTTCGTTGGTGGTCTTATCGCGATAGGTTTCGGAGGTGGCTATGCTAAAATTTGCCACAGCAACACCGCTATCCAGATTTCTTACTTCTGGATCCTTGCCGAGTCGCCCTACGAGTATTACTTTATTTACACCTGACATGTTACTATGTTTTTAATGACTTGCTGTAACGAAAGAAGTCATCGCAACAGCAGTGTTTCGATGCCGTTGCAATGACCACTAAATCTTCACAAAAGTACCAATCTTAAGGCAACTATAAAAGGCGGAAATCGCTCAGAAAACGGCTAATGAGCACAGGTTTAGGGAGTTCACCTACCTTTTTCAGGGAATAAAAATTCAAATTGACCGAAACAGTTGATGGCTTTTCTGCAAGATTAAGGGTGATGAATTTAGCTCGAATTGATTGGTGGCTGAGTATATGTTTGTACATAACTGATGTGGATACATCGATTGTAATGGGCTTTAGTTTTTTTAAGAACAGATCATCGTTCAGCAGGTGTTCGGTTTTTACCAGGCGGGATTTTTCTATCAGGTAAAAGTCATAGAGCCCCTTCCATATATCGTTGCCCTTTCGCAAATTCATGAGTAGAGAATTTCCTTTTCGGATAACGATATAATAAAAGTATCGTCTTCTGCTTTTTTTAGAGGCCAGCTTGTAGGGTAATGCTGATTGAAGATTGCTTTTGTTCGCTATGCACGTAGCATTAAAGCTGCACGTTGAGCATTGCGGATTTTTGGGTGTGCAGTGCAACGCCCCAAATTCCATAACCGCTTGATTAAAAGTTGCCGGTTGCTTCTTGTCAAGCAATTGGTTAGCCAATGAAGAAAAATATTTTTTCCCTTCCTGTGAATTGATTGGTTTATCAATACCGAACACGCGTGCTAATACCCGAAAAACGTTACCATCAACAACCGCCACCGCTTCACCAAATGAAATTGATGCAATTGCCGCAGCAGTATACTCACCAATGCCGGGTAATTTTTTCAACTCCTCGAAGGAGGATGGGAAAACGCCCTTGTGTTTTGTTGAAATTTCTTTGGCTGCTTTGTGCAGATTGCGTGCCCGGGTGTAATAGCCGAGTCCCTGCCATAACCGCAGAACTTTTTGCTCCGAGGCAGACGCCAGGGCGTGCACATTCGGAAATTCCTGTACAAAATTTTGGTAATACGGAAGCCCCTGACTAACCCTTGTTTGTTGCAGGATTATTTCAGATAACCAAATCTTATAAGGGTCTTTAGTGTTGCGCCAGGGCAGGCTTCGCTTGTTTTGTTGATACCATTCAACGACTTTTTTAGAGAAATACCGAGCCTCCATCCCCCTGATTATCAATTTTTTCAATATTAATTTTTAATTCTGAAGCCACAAATTAACTTTGGCGTCCCATTAAGATTTTAAACATTTACGAACGTGACCAAAGCAGACATAATAAACGAAATCGCTGAGAAGACCGGGGTCGATAAGGCAGATGTAACCGCATCGGTTGAGGCTTTTTTCAGTGTTGTAAAAAACAATATGTCCAACGGCCATAACATATACATTCGCGGGTTTGGCAGCTTTATCAATAAAAAAAGAAAGAAGAAGATAGCGCGGAACATTTCCCGCAACACTGCCTTGGTAATAGACGAGCACTACGTTCCCAGCTTTAAGCCAGCTAAAATTTTTGTTAACAAAATAAAGGGTAGCGAAAAAGTAAAACTCCACGCTGAAAAAGCTTAACAGCACTATTGCTTAAGCGCCCGGCCGGGCGTACTTGTATGCTAAGAAATCGGATTATTTTAGTCGTTGTCAGTATTGCACTGATCATTCTCTTGTTCATGCTGCCCAAGGTGGTTGTGAAGAGTGATGAGCAGTCTGTATCCACTGAAACCGGGGTAAATGCTACGGCTGATCCCCACGCTGCTGCCCCGGTAACCTTGCAGCAGGCCATTGCACGTTTACGGACCGGACATGCCGCTTCAGGCTCTGGTGAAAAAAGTGCTATCTTTGCCGACTCTTTAGCAGACCTGTATTGGGAAGCCGGTAAGTTTGATAGTGCTGCCTGGTATGCCGATAAAGCTGCAACGTTCTTTAACACCATGGAAAGTTGGATCAAAGCCGGGGACAGTTATTACCAGGCGTATACCTTCGCGTTGGATCAACTCAAGCAGGATGAACTGGCTGAAAAAGCCCGACAGTATTTCACCCAGGTATTGAAAAAGAATCCTGGCAACCTGGAGGTAAAAACCAAAATGGCAATGACTTATTTGTCATCCGCAAACCCCATGCAGGGTATTACTATGCTGCGCGAGGTGCTGAATGAAGACCCTACAAATGAATCAGCGCTCTTCAATTTAGGCATGCTTTCGATCCAATCCGGTCAGTACGACCGGGCCATTGAGCGGCTAAAGGAATTAACGGCCATAAACCCGGGCCATATTCAGGCGCAGCTATTGCTGGGTGTTGCCTACGTTAACAAGGGTGAAAAAAAGCTCGCGCGCGAGCAGTTTGAAAAAGTAAAACAATTGGATACCGATCCCGCTGTACAAGCAACAGCCGACTCGTATCTGAAGGACTTAAAATAATTGTTAAACCGTCCTTTTCTGTAAGGAAAGGGACAAAAACCAAAATCATTTTATGCCAAGCGGAAAGAAAAGAAAGAAGCACAAAATGGCAACCCACAAGCGTAAAAAGCGCTTGAGGAAGAACAGACATAAGAAGAAGTAATCTCTCCATGAGGGAGGTTGCTTTCTGTTCGGGAGCCGTACACATCCGATTTTTTTAACCTTAAATCATCAACGTTTTGAGTAACGAACTAATTATCAGTAGCACTCAAAATGGATGTCGTATAGCCCTGCTGAGAGATAAAACCCTTGTCGAATTTCATGATGACCAAGAGGGAAGCAAATTCACCGTAGGTGATATTTACCTGGGCACTGTAAAAAAGGTAGTGCAGGGCCTGAATGCCGCATTTATAGATGTTGGCTATGATAAAGATGCTTTTCTCCACTATCTTGATTTAGGGCCCCAATTCAGTTCGTTACAAAAATTTACGAAACTGGTTAGGGCCAAAAAGATTTTCGGCAAGCTGGAAAAATTTACCCTTGAACCGGACATTGACAAGCATGGCAAAATAGGCCAGCAAGTGGCGAAAGGCCAGCTTATTCCGGTGCAGATCGTAAAGGAACCCATCTCTACAAAAGGGCCACGATTATCCTGCGAGTTATCATTAGCCGGGCGCTACCTGGTGCTCGTACCTTTTTCGAAAACCGTAAATGTTTCGAAAAAAATTACCAGCAGCGAAGAGCGGAAGCGCCTGTTGCGATTAATCCAATCCATAAAACCCGAGAACTTTGGTGTAATTGTTCGCACCGTAGCCGAAGGGGCCGATGTTGCCGAACTTGACAAAGACTTGCGTTCGTTGGTAAAGAATTGGGAAGATGGCATCGCCCGATTGCCCGAGGTTCAGCCCAATGAAAAGATTATCGGTGAGCTCAACAAAACCTCATCACTACTCCGCGATTTATTGAATGAGTCGTTCGACAACATTCATGTTGACGACAAGAAGATTTATGACGAAGCAAGGGCATACATTCGATCTATTTCACCCGAACAGGAAAAAATAGTTAAGCTCTATAACGGGCGCGCTAAAATTTTTGAGCATTACGGGGTTGAGAAGCAGATCAAATCGGCCTTTGGGCAAACCGTAAGCCTTCGTGCCGGTGGTTACCTGATTATTGAGCACACGGAAGCATTACATGTTATTGATGTAAACAGTGGCAATAAATCAAACCGTGAAGAAAACCAGGAAACAACCGCATTATCGGTAAACATTGAAGCCGCGAAGGAAATTGCCCGTCAGCTTCGCCTGCGCGATATGGGCGGCATTATTGTGGTAGACTTCATTGATATGAAGAACCCCGATAACCGCAAGCTGATTTATAAAACCATGCGCGATGAAATGGCGGCTGATAAGGCGAAATCAACCGTGTTGCCGTTGTCAAAATTTGGGTTAATGCAAATTACCCGCGAACGGGTAAGACCACAAGTGAATATTGCTACACTTGAAGCCTGCCCTACCTGCAATGGAACGGGTAAGATTACAGCTTCTATTTTGGTTTCGGATTTGATTGAGAAAAACCTGGATCATTTATTGGTAAAGCAAAATGAATCTAACCTGGTGTTGGCTGTTCATCCTTACCTGTATGCCTATTTCACCAAAGGAATTTTTTCGCAACGTGTAAAATGGTTTTTCAAATACAAACGCTGGGTGCATCTTGAAACGGATACCTCCATGGGGGTAACAGAATATAAATTTCTCAACAGAGAAGGTGAAGAAATTCTGGTAAAAGAATAATCAACACCTTGATAGAATAGCATAGGCATTAAGCTCCTTGGTTTTCGAGGAGCTTTTTTCTTTGCCGGGCAACCCTACTGCCATGCATGAACATGACCGGCATGTACAGAAAATAGACAAAGCCTGACAGATTATTACCCAAACGTGTTTCGCCAAAAGAAAGAGCCAGCACTACGGATAGCGCAGGGATACTCGCCATCAGCAGGTTGGTTTGAATACTCATGCGGGTGTCAAATTTTTCAAGCTCGTTGAGTTCAAGCTCAGGTGCCTTTTTAAGTGCATAACGATACATAAGCATGAGCACCAGAAAGATGGACATTGCTCCGATTCCATAGATGGCCATTAGCTCTGAAACCGTACCATCCTCCATTGTAAAAAGGAATGGCTGCCAAATCTCATTACTGTTTCCATGCTGCATGATGTGAATAAAATTCGTGAACAGCATTACTAAGAGCCGAACAAGAAATTTTAAGGGATAAACATAGAACAATACAATAAAGAGCAGAACCGTGTTCAAAAACACAATATAGGCATTGCGAAAGCCGTAGCGGATAAAGAAAGTAAAATGCTCATACCAGATAATCGAAATTAATGCAATACATAAAGCAAAGGGAATGATGTCTTTGGTGAATTGCTTAAGTTGATAATACGATACGGGTGGAGTCGTTGAGATTAATAACAAACCAATGGCAATGGCAAAAACAGCATCACTGAGCGTTTCTATCCGGGTGGTTCTTCACCCCGGTAGCGAAACTCCTTGTTCATGCCGATGTAATGACCCTTAAGACTACTGCGCATACGATCAGGATAACTCAATAAACCTACTTAAATAAAGGTTTATTATCAAAAGAATGGATTTCTATACTTGTTTATCGGAAGGAGGCGGGTTATTAATAAATGGCGATGACTGTTGGTGTAACCGGATGGCTTTGCGCGACAGAATTATTGCCACGATTAGCGAGGCCAGCGCACCTAACCATATTCCAGGAATGAATGAAATGAATAAGAAGTAATCATATGCCCCATGAAAAAGCGTAGCTACACCTAATGCTAAAACGCTATACCAGATTTCTTTACGATGGGTGAACTTTGCTTTTCCTAAAAAATAGCCCATTAGAATGGCGAAGGTGGCATGGGCAGGAACGGCCGTGAACATACGTACAATGCCAGTGGCCACACCGTATTGGAAAACATAAAGAATGTTTTCTAATGTAGCGAAACCCATTCCCACCATAATGGCGTACACAATTCCATCAAAGGGCTCGTTAAAGTTTTTGTTGTTGTACAGAATGAAACGAATAAAAATGAATTTGCTGAACTCTTCTACAAGGGCAACTTTAAAAAAGGCATTGGCAAATTGATGGGCAACATCGGTTTCCGAAAGGGTAACAATAAAATCCAGCGGCCAGCTAATGGAAAGCGTTACAATGGTGCTGGCCCCACCATAAATAAAACTGGTTAACAACAACCCGAGCGGTTCGGGTTCGTGTTTGTCTTTGAGGTAAATGTAAACACCAATAGCAATACCGGGAGCAAGAGCGAGCGCAAGAAGGATAAAGAAATTCATAATTTATTCAAGCACCTCTTCTACTTCATCCATTTTGGCTTTGCTGTATTTGCCACTGGTTGCATAAACGATTTTTCCAGTTTTATCAAGGACAAAAAAGTAAGGCACATCTTTCTTTTCAAAGTCAAGCGCTTCTTTATACGACTTTAGTTCACCTTTGTAAAACAAGATGTAGGGCAACAACTGGGGGTCAACATTTTTAATGGCCTTGCGTTTTGCGGTTCCTGTAGCAGCAGCATTCACCCCCGTAAACATTGGGATAAAATAAACATTAACATCATGCCCAAAGCTTTCAAACAGTCCTTTGTTTTTTTGGATAAACTTTTCAAACACGGGCTGGAACCAACTGTTCAGTTCATCTTCCGATTTCTTTGAATAAGCCAAGCCAAGAAGTGTAAATTTACCCTGAACCGCTTCGGGTAATTTAACAACCTGGTCTTCAACGGTCTCAGCTTCCATGTAAGGGAAGTTTTTTCCAATAACCTGCGAAAGGCTTTGTGTGGCGCCAACCAACAAGACAATAAGTACAAGACAAGATGATTTCATTAACTTAAAGTTAGCGAAACAAACGGAATATTGAATCACTGATTTAGTTAGTATGCCTTGGTGATTTTGTGCTTTAGGGGCTTGAGCAAAGGCTGACGATCCTGCCACACCAGACCAAGATTAAAACTACTTTAGCGTAAAGCTCCCATGATTTACACGAAGTTCTTTTTTAAGTGCTTCGCGCGCATCAATCGTGCGAAGTGTTTCAACATAGTACCACTGTGCTTTTGCCTTTTCAGGGTAAACGGTTAGTATTACATACCCATGGTCGATTCCATTTACATATTTTAAATGGGGATTGAATTTCTGATAGAGTTGTTCGCCCAGTTTGGCAGTATCTAACGGATAAAACTCATCCCAGTTTGATGATGAAATGCTGGGCGTTCCAAATTCTACGGCCAGTGCTCCTGATGAGGTTTTAGAGTTGTATTTTTTCAAATCGGCAACTACTTCAAAAGCCCAGGAAGCATGCGTATCGCCCGTAAGGAATATTATATCCTGTATTTTATTTTCAACGATATAATCTGAAATTTTTCGCTGCTCTACCGGGTAGCCATTCCAGTTGTCGGTACTCTTGGCGTTGGGCCTGAAAGATTCATCAAGTGCTGAGAAGATCACCTGGTTGCCAATAATTTTCCACGTTGCCGTTGAATTTTTCAGTCGTCCTAAAAACCAATCGCGCTGTTCGGCACCCAGCATGGTTCGGTTCACGCTCCACAATTCCGGATCGTCTTTTCCCTCGGCTTGCTTGGTTCGGCCTTCCAGCCGTTCATCCAGCATTATAATGTCAGCAAGTTTACCATATGAGAATGCCCGGTAGTGTTTGTCGCCTTCGCGGATGGGGATCCATTCATAATAGGCTTGTTTGGCGGCTTCTTTTCGTGACTTGAAATCACCTTCTTCCGGTTGGTGATTTTGTGCGCCCTCAGCATAGGTGTCATTGGCCACTTCGTGATCATCCCAAATGGCAATAAAGGGATGGCGCAAGCTTATCTGCCGCAATCCCTCATCCAGCCTGTATTGTGAATGCCGTGTACGGTAATCTTGTAAAGTAACAATTTCATGAAGGGGCATATTAATCCGGCCAATGGTAGTGTCGCCATATTTTCCGGTGCCGTATTCATAGATGTAATCACCCAGGTGAAGCACGGCATCTAGCTCTTTTTCGGCAATGCGTGCATAGGCATTGAAATATCCGAACTCCCAGTTGCTGCAGCTCACCACAGCAAACTTTAGGCTGTCCTTCATTTCGAGCGGAGTTGTTTTTGTTCGACCCGTCATAGAGGTAGCGTCAAGGGCTTTAAAGCGATAGTAATAAGTTTGATCTGCAGACAGACCAGCAACATCAACTTTAACAGTATAGTCGTGGGCCGGGCTTGTTGTGAATACTCCTTTTGCGGTCGGGGCAGAAAAACTCTCATCCGCAGACACCTCCCATTCAACATCAATGGACGGGAGGGAATCTTCAGGCGTTACACGCGTCCAGATGATAACCCTGTCGTGCAGCGGATCGCCCGAAGCAACACCATGGTAAAAGGGTTTTAGTGAGCTATCGAAAAGAACGGCTACAGGCTCAACAAGCGGTTGGTATTTCTTTTCTTCTTTTGTTGAGCACGAAACGATAAGGAACAAAAGACTGGCGTATACGGATAACCTCATAAGCTGAATTTTTTTTAAAGCTAATAGACAGGCATTAAAACTCCATTATCCCGAAATCAACAAGTGATTAAGAATCAGTTTTACTTGGTTTTTAGCAGTAAATGCCCATTGCGGGATTGAAGAAGAGCCATTGGTTTCACACGTGAAGCTAAGGGCTTCAATTAACAACCTCTCCACATCCATATTAAAGCAAAAAGGCCACTTCATATGAAGTGGCCTTTTCTCAATTAGGAATAATTTCAATTAAGCATTCTTCCACTTGATGGTACAACCAACTGCTTTTGTTTTGGTAGCAGGAACTTCTTTAGAAGTCATTAAGGATTCGATTGCTTCTTCAACATATTTTTTTGTTACAGCCGAAGCATCACGGGAGTTGTCATCAATAGCCCCGATATAGGCTACAGTGAATTTTCCACCATCGTTCTTTAACAGAAACACGTGTGGTGTATTGGTAGCACCAAAAGCTTTAGCCACTTTTTGGGTTTCATCGAACAAATATGGGAAGTCGTACTTCTTTTTCTCGGCAAGTTTCACCATTTCATCAAATGAATCACCCGGTGAGATTGACGGATCGTTAGGCTGAATAGCAATTACTGGAAATCCTTGTGAAGCGTATTTTTTGTTAAGGGCAATGATTCTGTCGTTGTAGGCTTTGGAGTAGGGACAGGTGTTGCAATCAAAAATTACGATGGCACCTTTTGAAGAAGCGTAGTCTGACAACGAGACCATTTTACCGGTTACGTTTTTCATTTTAAAATCGGCAACGGTGTCGCCAATGTCATAACCACTTTTTAGAGGGCTTGCAGCCACGAACAACACACAAGCCAGGGCAGCAAAAATTGTTTTCATCATATTCATATCATTTTGGTTTATTATAATAGCTCTGCAATTAGTTTCTCAAGATCGCCTTCATGGAGTTCTTTTTCAACAAATTTTCTTTGACCGGTTTTTCCATTAATAATGATGGTGGCCGGTATAGCTCCAGACCAGCTTTTTTCGATCTGGTTGATCCATGAGTTTGGATCTTTTTCATCCAGTATAAGCACTTTTGATTTTATCTTTTTCCGTTCAACAAACCGATGCACAACTTCAGGTTTGGGGTTAAGGTCAAGGTCGAGGCTTACCAGGGTAACTTCAACATCTTTTCGCTCTGCACCTAGTTTCTCAAAAAGTGGCATTTCTTTAACGCATGGCCCGCACCAGGTAGCCCAGAAATTGATGACCTTTATATTGGAAGTTTCGCGGTTGATATGATCCTGCAACTGTTTGAGTTTTACGATCTCAGCCCCGGATTGGGCAAACACGCTTAGGGGCAAAAGTGCAAACAGAATGGTAAAGGCTTTTTTCATGGTGTAAAAGTAACCCTCTTGGGGCAAAAGTTGTTCCGGCTTTTTGTTCAACGGTGCCTTAGTTTAGCTTTATGTTCCTAGGTTGCAAAATGGCTAAAATTCAAGCACTTATAAATGGCCAAACTGGCACCCAAAAAGAAATCCACAAATTCCTTCAGTTATCCACATTACGGCAATGTTTTCAGTTAATTAGTTATAAATCAGAAAGTTACATTATATAGAATGAATCAATTCTTTGTGGACAACTTTTTGGTTTTGGAAAAAAGCATTGAAATACTTGCCCCTTCTAATTCACAGATATTCAGAATCGTAGCAAAGCATTTGTAGGCTTTTAGTTAATTTTTACACCATGGAAAATTCAACAAACCGGGTAACAAAACTTTTCAACATTAACAGGCCAATTATCCAGGCCGGCATGGTATGGTGTAGCGGGTGGCGCCTGGCTTCGGCTGTAAGCAATGCCGGGGGCCTTGGCTTAATTGGTGCCGGTTCTATGCATCCGGAAACTTTGGAGGAACACATCCGGAAGTGTAATTCGGCAACTTCAAACCCCTTTGGCGTAAATGTGCCCTTGTTGTATCCGGAAATAGACAGGCTTATGAGCATTATTGTACAAGAAGGGGTAAAAATCGTGTTTACCTCGGCCGGTAATCCCTCCACCTGGACCAGCTATCTGAAAGAGAAAGGGATAACAGTAGTGCATGTGGTTTCAAGTGTAAAGTTTGCAAAAAAAGCAGAACAAGCCGGTGTTGATGCGGTAGTGGCCGAAGGTTTTGAAGCAGGGGGGCATAATGGCCGGGAAGAGACTACAACATTTGTGCTTATTCCACTGGTTCGGGAAGCAGTTTCAATACCCCTTATTGCTGCGGGCGGCATTGCAACCGGTCGAAGTATGCTGGCTGCCGAAGTGCTCGGTGCCGAGGGTGTGCAGGTGGGGAGCAGGTTTGCGGCCAGTGTGGAGTCATCGGCACATGAAAAATTTAAAGAAGTGATCGTGAAAGCAGGAGAAGGAGACACGCTTCTTACGATGAAGCAACTTACTCCTGTTCGACTCGTGCGTAATAAATTCTTCCATCAGGTTATTGAAGCTGAACAACGCGGAGCCGGCATGGATGAAATGAAACAGTTGCTGGGCAGGGGTCGCGCAAAGAAGGGAATGTTTGAGGGCGATCTGGATGAAGGAGAGTTAGAAATCGGCCAGGTTGCGGCAGCCATACACGATGTGAAACCGGCTGCAGAAATTTTGCATGAAATATGGAATGAATATAAAGTGCTTAAGCAACAACTTTGTAAGCCTTAGCCGATGAAGTTTCTAAAAATAAAAGAAACCTGCCTTTACGTTAACGATCTGGAGCAAGCCAGAAAATTTTACAGTGAAATCCTGGAACTCCCGGTTATTGGCTATGCAGCAGGCAAGCATCTTTTCTTTCAGGCCGGATCATCAGTATTGTTGCTTTTTAATCCGGAAGATTCAAAATCCAAAACCAGTCCACCGGCACATTATGGTGCGGGTAAACAACATTTTGCCTTTGAAGTTAGCAGTGTGGAGTATGAAAAAGCAAAGCTTTGGGTGCTTTCGAAGGGTATTAAAATAATTGACGAAGTAACCTGGAAGGAGGGTGTCCGGTCGTTTTATTTTGAAGACCCCGAGGGTAATGTTTTGGAAATCGTTCCCAACAATGGGGTTTGGCCGTAAATCAGACCTTCGCCATCACCTTTTCCACCAGTTGTTTTTGTTCAGGAGAGCTTTTTAGTATGCCAGGGGCAACAGAGGTTTGGAACACATGGGTGTACCACTCGGTATAAGGTTCATATTGAATGCAATTGCGGATAATTTTGCCATCGATCAGAATGCTTATCCTTTCCGGATAAGTGAAAGACATTTGCAACAAGGCCTGTTGTTCAGCGGGCAGATCATCCACGCGTACATATTCAATGCCCCGGTAAAATCTTGGCTTCACATTCATCGTGTGTAAATCGGCACCGTGCAAAAATAGTAACCTTTGTTTGCTTAGAATAACGTAACAGGATAAGGTTTAATTTAAAGTCGGGTTAACTTCGTGTTAATTTTTATTTTTTGTACGGAATAAATCATGCCCGGATTTTTTGAAACCCCAATCGAATTCCTGAAGGGCGTTGGTCCGCAGCGGGCAGCGTTGTTAAACAAGCAGCTAAACATTTTCACGTTCGGTGATTTAATTCAGTATTATCCTTTCCGGTACGAAGACAGAACCCGGTTTTACACCATTCGTGAATTGACAGAAGAAATGCCTTTTGTTCAGCTTAAGGGCAAATTAATTAAGCATGAAATAATTGGTACAGGCTTTAAAAAACGGCTTGTTGCATACCTGGCCGATGAAACCGGTGAAATGGAATTGGTTTGGTTTCAAGGTATAAAGTGGATGCTTGACAAAATAAGACCAGGCGCTGAGTATGTGGTTTTTGGCAAGCCCATGAAGTATGGTAAGCGGTATAGTATTGCCCACCCGGAGATGGAACCGCTGACCACCAAAAACCAAAGCGGAGGATACCTTCAACCTGTTTACTCTATTACCGAAACGCTGCGAAAACGACATTTCGACAGCAAGGCTATCTCCAAATTACAACAGGAGTTGTTGCAGCAAGCCAAAGGTAAATTCCACGAAACCCTTCCACAACCTATTCTTGATCAATTCAGGTTACTGGACAAGCGCAGTGCCATGGTCAACATTCATTTTCCTGAAAATCAGGAACAGCTTGCGTCCGCCCAACAGCGCTTAAAGTTTGAAGAACTTTTCTACATCCAGCTACGGCTTATTAAACTCAAACTTGTCCGAAAAGAAAAGTACAAAGGACAATCGTTTAACGATGCCACGTTGCTAACCAAATTCTATAACGGGTTCCTCCCTTTTCAACTAACCAATGCCCAAAAAAAGGTGATCAGGGAAATTTATGCTGATATGAAATCAGGCAAACAAATGAACCGGCTGTTGCAGGGCGATGTGGGCAGCGGAAAAACAATTGTGTCGTTTGTTTGTATGCTCATTGCCCTGGGTGGAAATACACAATGTACCTTAATGGCACCCACCGAAATTCTGGCGCAGCAACATTTTAAAACATTAAGCAGGTATGCCGACCAAATGAAGATTACCATTGCATTGCTTACGGGCTCAACAAAGAAATCCGAACGCAACGAAATCCACCGGGGTTTGCGTGAGGGTTCGTTGAAAATTTTGATCGGTACCCATGCGTTGTTAGAGGAGGAGGTGCAATTCCAAAACCTGGGCCTGGCTATAGTGGATGAGCAGCATCGGTTTGGCGTTGCACAACGATCGAAACTGTGGGGAAAAAACAAAACCGTTTACCCCCATGTGTTGGTGATGACAGCCACACCCATTCCAAGAACATTGGCCATGACCTTGTATGGCGACCTGGATGTTTCGGTGATTGATGAACTTCCTTCGGGCCGCAAGCCCATCAAAACAATTCACAAGTATGACTCACACCGGTTGGAGGTGAACGGTTTTTTACAGCAACAAATCAAATCCGGAAGACAGGCATTTATTGTGTATCCGTTGATCGAAGAATCAGAAAAGCTTGACTTAAAACACTTAATGGATGGTTACGAAAGCATTTGCCGTGCCTTTCCGGATGAGGCCATCAGCATTGTGCACGGTAAAATGAAACCCGATGCCAAGGAGTATGAAATGGCACGGTTCGCAAAAGGAGAAACCAGTATAATGGTTGCCACTACTGTAATTGAGGTGGGGGTAGATGTACCCAATGCATCGGTAATGGTTATTGAAAATGCCGAGCGCTTCGGGCTTTCACAACTGCACCAGTTGCGTGGCCGTGTGGGCCGTGGGGCCGAACAATCGTATTGTATACTCATGACAAGCCTCAAGCTTTCGGCTGATTCGAAGAAGCGTATTGAAACCATGGTGCGTACAAACAACGGTTTTGAAATAGCCGAAACCGACCTTCAGTTGCGTGGACCCGGTGATTTGATGGGCACCCAACAAAGCGGTGTGCTTGATTTGCTTATTGCTGATTTAGGAAAGGATACCAAACTTTTGCAGGCTGCACGTGAAACGGCCCTTCAGGTTCTGGAAAGCGACCCCGAATTGAAGAGCCCCGCTAACCAGGTGATCCGCGAACAGGTAGGGCGAATGCGTAAATCAGTTGTGAACTGGAGCCGGATAAGTTAGCACTAAAGAATTGCTTAACTTTGGTATTCATCTTAGTGAATGAAAGTAAAAGCGGTCGCTTATTGCCTACTTATCGTTGTTGCCACCAAAGCCCAGCAGGGCAATTTCTTTCTTTCGCACTTTACACCCGATAAGGAACATTTTAGTAATGCCTGCTTTGACCTGGCGCAGGATGAACGCGGCATCTTCTTTTTCGCTACCCAGGGTGGCGTACTACAGTTTGATGGCCGCAACTGGGACATGATCCGGACCTCAGGCGCAGTTTACGCTATCGAAATCGTAAACAATCAACTGTTTGTAGCAGGCTCAAAAGGATTTGGCAAGATTGAGCCCAATGAATCCGGCCTTCCATCATACCAGCCAATCTATGAATCAGCCGATGCCCGGAATATTTTTCAGCTTCGGTTGGTTGGGGACCAATTGCTTTTTTTGAACGACCGAAACCTGTTTGCGTATTCACCGGGAACAAAGCAGGTCCTTGTTGTAGCGTCTACACCCGATGAAGATTGGATTGGCCTTCACGAAATTTTCGGAAACGCATTTATTAGTACGGAAGATCGGGGCATTTTTACGTTAGGGAAAAATGCGCTTATACCGGCTAAATTATTCCCGGAACGGACATCACTTTTGTTTGCCGAGCGCCAGGACAATGTATACCTGTTTGGGACATCTGACAATCGACTGGTACTGGGCTACGAGAATATGCGCCTCAAAGAAATCAAGGCAATCGATTCAGTGTACTTATCGGCAAGCGTATTGATTAGTGCCGCCTGGGTTAATAAAGATCTTGTTGCCTTGGGTACGCTCCGTGGAGGTATTGTATTTATCAATCCCAACACAGGTGAAACGGAAGAAATAATTAACTACAATACGGGCCTTCCCGACAACGAGGTTTACACGCTCATTAAAGACCGTAATCAGAATATATGGGCTTCGCATACCTATGGTTTTACCCGCATTGCGCCTTACCTGCCATTTCGTTCATTTCGGTATTACCCCGGCCTGCAGGGAAATTTGTTGTGCGCTACTCAGTACAACAATGATGTGTATGTTGGTACCTCGTTGGGCTTGTACAAGCTTGTGAAGGAAGAATTCTACGATGAAATAACCTATTTCGTTGATGTTCCTGTAAAAACCACCCGTAAGGCACAACGTAGTGTGCCCACTGAGCCCGAGCAACGGGCAACAGAACCCGTAAAGCAAGAATCGCAAAAGGGAGGCTTGTTCGGCTTTCTCAAAAAGAAAAAGAAAATAGAGGAGGAGCCTGGTTCTGCTACTGCACCAACACCTTCCGCAACAATTATTGAAGAGACCTTAACAGACATTACCTATCGGCAAGAAAAGCGCACAAAAAAAATTCTCCGTGCTTCACATTTTGCATACAAACGTGTGGAGGGAATAGATGCCAAGGTTACACAACTTGTGCAGTGGAAGGGCAGGTTGTTCGCAGCCGGTTTAAGCGGTGTGGATGAAATAACCAAAAACGGGATTGTTCCTGTTATGGAATATCCAACCCGATTCCTGTTTGCCTCTGAATCATCCGGCAAACTTTTAATATCAACCTACGATGATAAAATTCATGACGTGGTGTTTGACAAAGGTTGGCGGGTAGAGAGGCTGGTATCCAACATTGATGATCCGGTTAATTTTATTTTTGAAGAACCCGAAAAAGCTTTTTGGTTGAGCGGTTTGGATAAAGTGTTCCGCGTTAGTAAGGACCCAACCAAACCGGTGGTAAGTTTTACGGTTAACAACGTCCGCTTTGAACGGTTGCTGGGCACGCATTACAACGGCCATGTATTTTTTTCCAGCGCATCGGGCTTTTATGTTTACAATTTCCAGCAACAGGTTTTACTGCCTGTTGACACCTTACCGCAACCCGATGTTGCATTTGCCACGAACAATGGTTTATGGTTTAGAGACGACCACGGTTGGTTTACTTTAAAAGATCAGTACACGAATGATAATATTGGTTTACTTAATCTCTTCGCTGATATACGTTTTATCACGGTTGATGATCAAACGGGTTATTTATGGATCATCACGGGCAACAATGAGTTGATCCGCTTCAACCCCAGGAGCATTTTGCCCACAGAATTCTCGTACCCGCTTTTTTTAAGGGCCATCGAGCAAGAAAATAAACGGATGCGGAAGGGTAAACTCAGGATGGATCAGGAAAACAGTGCCTTGCGTGTGGAGGTGGTGAAGCCAGATTATATCGGGGCACGTTCGGTAGAATACCGGTATTTCCTGGAAGGATTGCATGCGCAATGGTCGGAGTGGTCGGTGAACAACAATGTTATAGATATTCCCTACCTGCCCAATGGCGATTATACATTGATGGTACAGGCTAAAGATATTTTTGGTCGCATCACTGAAATGGAGCCGTTAAAGCTGGATGTGTTGCCGCCTTATTGGAAACGCTCATGGTTTTATGCGTTGGAGTTTATTGTTTTTGCATCGTTGGTTGTGTTGTCCTTCCGGTTAAGCAGTCGTTTCCGGTTTGTAAGCCGGGTGCTTTCGTTGCTCTCCATTATTATATTAATTGAATTTATTCAAACGGCCGCTGGCTCAACCTTCGAAACAGGGAGCAGCCCGGTAATTGAATTTTTAGTTCAAGTAAGCATAGCCTTCTTAATCCTTCCGGTTGAAAGCTTTTTAAGGCGTTTTATGCTTCGTTCAATTGATAAGAGCAGTCAATATAAATTAGAAGAGCCTATAAATGATAAAACCATTAATGTACCCCGAGATGAAAACATCACCTGATTTTAACACCCTGCCGGCATTTTACCGGAACTATGTTTCGCATGTTGAGAAGCAGGACATGCTGGAAGCTATGGGTGCTTCGGGCGAAGCCATGCAAGCCCTGCTGAGGGACACCTCAGAAGACAAAGGAGTTTTCAGGTATGCGCCAGAAAAATGGAGCGTAAAGGAGTTGTTGTGCCACATGATGGATGCCGAACGCATTTTCGCTTATCGTGCACTTCGCTTTGCAAGGAATGATAAAACACCTCTTGCTGGTTTTGAAGAGAATGATTATGCCCCACAAGCCAATGCACATTCCCGCAGCCTGCAACAACTGGCCGCAGAAATGAAACGCCTGAGGGCATCAACGATTGATTTGTTTGCCAGTTTTAGTAGTGAAATGCTGGAGCGAACAGGTACTGCAAACAATAATATTGTTTCGGTGGTGAATATTGGATACATTATTTCCGGGCATGAAACCCACCACCGAAAGGTGTTGATTGAACGTTACCTGAATTCGCGATGAAAAATATTTTCTACTTTTCAATTATTGCTGTACTGGCAGGCTGCTCTCCACTATCAAGGCAAAAATTAAACAAGAGCTTTGCAGAAGCAGAAAGAAAGTTTCAGGACCATATCGGGTTTGTTTTGTACGATCCGCTAAAGAAAGAAACCCTGTACACCTACAATGGAGAAAAGTATTTCACCCCCGCCTCGAACACAAAAATTTTTACACTCTTTACTTCACTTACTGTATTGGGCGATTCCCTGCCGGCCCTTCAATACATGATCAAAGGCGACTCACTTATTTTTTCGGGCACCGGTGACCCATCCTTTTTTTATGATCAGGTATACAACAACAACCGAACCGTTGATTTTTTAAAAAACACCACCAAAGAATTGTATTACGCAAGTGATAATTTCTACACGTCATCGCTCGGCCCCGGTTGGGCATGGAGTGATTACAACTACGCCTACTCAGCAGAGCGTTCTCCCTTTCCGATTTACGGAAACACCTATAAAGTAACACAGCCCACATCAGCCGGCATTCGGGTTACGCCAACCTATTTCAAAAAGTATTTTTGGTTGGCCGACAGTACGGAGCGGGCCTCTGCGTTTGTTCGCGAAGTAGGCTCAAACCGCACGGATTATTTTCCGGGTAAACAAACCAGTTTAGGCCGAGAATGGTATATTCCATTTAAATCAAATGCGTTGTTGGTAACCGATTTGCTGGCCGATACACTAAAGCGACCAGTTAATTTGCTTGGTAAACCTGCTGAATGGAAAGATCGGAAGACATTATTCAGCATACCTGCCGATAGTGTTTATAAAGTAATGATGCAGGAGAGCGATAATTTCCTGGCTGAACAGTTGTTGTTGGTTTGTGCCGGTATGCTTAGCGATACGTTGCAGCCTGAGATAGCCATGCAGCACATTACTAAAAAGTATTTGTTCGATTTGCCCGACAGCCCCGTTTGGGTTGATGGCTCCGGTCTGTCGCGGTACAACCTGTTTACACCGCGAAGCATAGTAGCCTTATGGGACAAGCTTTATTTAAAAGTCGAACGCGAACGGTTATTCCATTTGCTGGCGGCAGGCGGTAAATCCGGTACGTTACGAAATTCATATAAGCATGAACCACCGTATGTTTACGGTAAAACCGGAACGTTGCGCAACAATCATTCGCTTAGCGGATATTTAGTAACGAAAAAAGGCCGCACTCTTATTTTCAGTTACATGAACAACAATTACACTGTGCCCGTGACTGACGTACGAAGTGAAATGGAACGGTTGTTGAAACAGATTTACGAAAACTACTAAGAATGAAGAAGCGATTGGCGTTAGCTATAATCATGCTGTCAACTGTCAATTATCAATTGTCAATTGCCCAGGATAGCCTTGATATAAAAATCGGGCAAATGATTTTGATCGGCTTTCCAAAAGCAGAAGTGGACAAAACGGTGTTGGAAGAAATCCGGCAGGGCAAAGTTGGTTCCATTATCATATTTGAGAAAAATATTCCTCCAAAAAATTCATATCACGCATTAAAAAAAATTACCTGGACTTATCAGCAAGCAGCATCAATCCCACTTTTAATTGCTATTGATCAGGAAGGGGGTCGCGTAAACCGTTTAAAAGAAAAGTACGGATTTCCACGATCGGTAACGGCTGCACAACTCGGCAAAATGCCGCTAGACTCCGTCCGGTTTTATAGTGAATCCACGGCCGCAACATTAGCAGGGCTTGGCATTAACTTAAATTTTGCACCGGTGGTTGATCTTGCTTCAAACCCGAATAATCCCATCATTGCAAAAGTTGAGCGGGCCTATTCCGCCAACCCCGATTCGGTCGCCTTATATGCGAAAGAGGTAATTAAAGCCCACCGGAAAGTTGGCGTAATTACCACACTCAAACATTTTCCCGGACACGGCAGTTCAAAAGACGACACTCACCTGGGCATTGCCGATGTTAGCAATACATGGAACGAAGCAGAGTTAGTTCCGTATCGCGCACTTATACAACAAGGCTATGTAGACGCCATCATGACGGCACATATTGTTAATAAGAAACTGGATGATTCCGGAAACCCGGGCACGTTATCCGGTAAAATGATTAATGACTTGCTGCGCAAAAAGTTAAACTACAAGGGTGTGGTGTTTTCTGACGATATGCAGATGCATGCGATCGCAAAACACTATGGTTTAGAAGAGGCCATCAAACTTTCCATTCTGGCGGGGGTCGACATTCTGACTTTCTCAAACAATATTTCCGGAAGCCAGGAGCGTACCGTGGATGTGGTTCATCGGATCATTCGTAAATTCGTACAGGATGGAACCATTCCGCAAGAGCGGATTGACCAATCGTATAACCGCATACTTGCGTTGAAGAGAAAATTAAGTCAAACCTCAGCCGAGTATTATCGGGAGCAATTGGCCGAAACAAAAAAAGAGGTTTTGAAAGCAGAAGAAATTTCGCGTGATAACGTGCGGAGGGCCATGGAGAGTGAGAAGAGTGCCCAGGAAGCATATGAGAAACTAAAGGAACAGCAGCCTAAATCGAAAAAGAAGAAAAAGAATTAATGGATTAACGCTACTACCATGATTGCTCCCAAAGACCGACCACAGCCTGATAAAAATGCCTTAGTCCGTGCCCGGGTTACAGCTTTGGCTTTAGGTTTGCTAACAATTATTTCGCTTTTACTTCTTGTTTATGCATTTATTCAGAAGGCTGAAGCTGAAAAAAATATGCAGGAAGCACTGGCACAAAAGCAATTGTACGATCAGTGTCAACAGGAAAATCAAAAGGCTATGCAGGCTGCTCAGGAGAGCCTGATGATCGCAAAAGCTGAACGTGCACGGGCTGAAGAAGTTCTTCTGGAATGTGAAAAGACAAAATCGAACCGAAAATAAATTTTATGAACTCAAAACTCACCACTTATATTTTGGTAGCCATTATTGTTGTGCTGGCAGGCTTTGCCTATTACACCAGCAGTCAGGTTAACGAATTGAAAAGGGAAACCACCGTGTGGAAAAATAAATATGAAGAGGCATTGGAAGATATGGAAGATGCCTTTAAACGATTGGAGGAAAAAGATAATCAGCTAAAAGGCGCTTTGGAAGAAGCTCAGATGGAAAGGCTAAGAGCCGAAGAGGCTCTACTATCAGCACAAAAATCATCGCGCAAGTAAGCATGAAACCTTTTGAGGTTATTGAGCCTGCACAGGCACGCGTACCGATTTTGCTCAGCGTTCCGCATTGCGGCACAGCATTTCCGGATGAGTTGAAATCAGATTACAAGCAAGAGCTTATTCAGGCGCCTGACGACACCGATTGGTTTGTTAACCGGCTGTATGATTTTGCACCTTCCATGGGCATCACCATGATCCATGCAATGTATAGCCGTTGGGTGATTGATTTGAATCGCGATCCGCAAAGCAAACCGTTGTATGCTGATGGACGAATCATCACGGGCCTTTGTCCCACCACAACATTTTTCGGAGAACCGATCTATAACGATGAGCGAACAGAAGTATCTGCGGAAGATATTAAGTACAGGGTTGAAAAATATTACAATCCATACCATGAAAAACTTAACGCGTTGCTTCAATCGCTCAAGCAAGCGTTTGGTGTGGTGTTATTGTGGGATTGTCATTCTATTCGTCAGCAGGTGCCCACCATTCACAAAGAAAAGTTTCCGGATTTGATATTGGGCGATGCGGATGGGACCTCGGCTTCACCGGGGTTGATTGAAACAGCCATTAAAAACCTTGAATCGGGTGGATATTCGTTTCAGCACAATTATCCGTTTAAAGGTGGTTATATCACACGGCATTACGGGCAGCCATCCGAAAACCAACACGCGTTGCAGTTGGAGATGAGCAAAGTGAACTATATGGATGATGAAGAAATGTTGTATGATGAAGGACGGGCTGAAAAAATACGGCACGTGTTACGGCATACGTTGGGAGAACTGATTGATAGGTTGTGAAGGCATAGAATTTAGATGTCGCTCCTACGGAGCTCAGGAATTTTGTTCATCCGGATTTAATTTAATGAGATGCCGCCCCGCTGGGGCTAGTGTGTTTTGTGGTTTTGGGCTAGTGAGATGTCGCCCCTCCGGGGCTGGTGGGTTTACTGTCTATAGAGTAGTGAAACGTCACCCATCGAGGCTTGAATCTTTGTTTAAGTTTTAAGGAGATTTTGTTTCGTTCCGAACTTATGGCATCACAGTACCACCAATATGCGGAGCCCCTTAGGAGCGAATCTTTAATTGTTTAAAAGCACCGAACTGATGCTTCTTCCTTCACACCTTTTTTCGGCCAAAGGATTTCCGGGGCAATAAGAAAATCAAAGCCAGCTCCGTAGGAGCGATATCTTTAATTCTTTTAAAACCCCGAACCGATGCTTTTTCTTTCAGGGTTAGACGTCCATTTTTGGTCACGGAATTTCGTTATTGACCGCACAACCCATCAAACCGAGCTCCTGTAGAACGGTATATTTTTATTTCTCTAATACATATTTTGCATGCCGCCCCGCGGGGCTAGTGTGTTTTGTGGTTTTGGGCTAGTGAGATGTCGCCCCCTCCGGGGCTTCGAGGTTTTGTTTTTTTGATCTAATGAGATATCGCCCCGCTGGGACTTGGAGAGAAGCTCCATAGGAGCGTAATTTTATTAGAAATATATGATGGTTTAACGGGAGCTCCGTAGGAGCGACATCTTGTTTTATCATACGTTTGCCTCCTCGTAATAATATATTTGTACCTTCATGATTCTAATTTCAAGATGCCAAACACCTACACTCAGTTGTACATTCAAATTGTGTTTGCGGTAAAAGGCCGGTTAAATCTCATCCATGAAAAAAATCGGGAGGAGTTGGAAAAATACACAGCAGGCATAATCTCCAATCTCAATCAAAAATTGTATGCCATCTACTGCATGCCAGACCATGTACATATTCTGGTTAGCATTAAACCCGATGTTCGCATTTCGGATCTCGTTCGCGATATAAAAGCAAATAGTTCACGGTTTATTAACGAAAAGAAATGGATTGCAGGGAAATTTCAGTGGCAGGAAGGTTATGGTGTGTTTTCATACAGCCATGCACAACTCAAAAATGTTGTGAACTATATTTTGAATCAACCAGCGCATCATCATGTAAAATCCTTTCGCGAGGAATATATTGAGTTGCTCGAGGAATTCAACATTGCATATAAACCAGAATATTTGTTTGAATTCTCTGAACACTAAATGAAATACTTCCAATTTAAATACCTGTTACAACAAGAAGGCTGGTTGCAAAATGCTTACGTTAAAACCGATCAGCATGGCATTATTCAATCGCTTTCCACCACATCTCCACAAGAGGCTGCGGCCATTGAATACGTTAACGGTCTGGCCTTGCCGGGTTTTCAAAATGCGCATTCTCATGGGTTTCAATTTGCTATGGCCGGAATGGCGGAAAAACATAAGCGCGGAACAACGGATGATTTCTGGAGTTGGCGTGAGGCGATGTATGAATGTGCCTTGCGCATGTCCCCGGATGAAATGGAGCAAGTGGCCACTGATTGTTATAAAGAAATGCTGCGCTGCGGCTATACAAATGTGGCCGAGTTTCATTATCTCCATCACGATCAAAACGGGAAACCGTATACCAACCTTGCTGAGATGGGCGAGCGGTTGTTGTCGGCAGCAAAAACAGCCGGTATAAAAATTACGCTCGTACCGGTTTTTTACCAACAAGGTGGATTTGGTATGGAGCCTCAACCCCGTCAACGAAGATTTATTTCTAAAACCATTGATGATTATTTTCATTTACTGGATAACACCGCACATGCCGTAACAAAATTTGATCATGCAAGACTTGGCTTTGGGGTCCACTCGTTGCGTGCCGTTAAGCCGGAAGATGTTATCCGCACGGTTGAGCAGGGCCCCAAAGACATTCCCTTTCATTTACACGCAGCGGAACAATTGAAAGAGGTTGATGACAGCTTAGCCTTTCTGAAAAAAAGACCGATTGAATGGCTGCTTGAAAATATATCCCTGAATGATCGTTTTCATATTGTGCATTGTACACACATGAATGACAGTGAAGTTGCGGGCCTGGCGAAGAGTAAAGCACACGCTGTGCTTTGCCCGGGTACGGAAGGAAATTTAGGTGATGGCATTTTCAGGTTAACCGATTATCACCGTCATGGCGGAAGCTGGTCAATTGGCACCGACAGCCACATTAGTTTGAATCCTTTGGAAGATTTGCGTTGGCTGGACTATGCTCAACGTTTCACTACCCACAAGCGCAATACTTTTGACGATGCTGCCACCATTTTGGTGAACACCACCTTGTTGGCTGGCAGACGTGCTATGGGAAATCCTGCACAAAGCTATTTTGCAGTTGGGCAACCTATGGATGCCGTTGTATACAATGCCAAGGCTCCATTGTTGGAGCGAGCAGGCTTTGAACATGCTTTGTCAGCAATTTTATACACGGCTGACAGCTCATGCATACTGGGTACATTAGTCAACGGCCATTGGATTGCTTAGACAAAACCCATTTTCAGGAAGAATTTTTTGATTTTTTGAACAAAAGCCGTCTTTAAACCTGCCTAATTAAGGCAATTTTTTCAACCGGATCGGATTTTCTTACATAGTTTTGAAAAAACTGATTTTCAGACAACTTACCGAAAACGGCACCTTAACTTTGAGCCTGATTTAAGTCATGCGCTACACCCTCTCCATATTCGCATTATTGGTTTGCTTTGGTGGCATTGTTGCCATTTTTTGGTACCAGGAATTAAAATATAGCCTGCCAACACCTGTTCCGGCCAATTATAAGGCTATTCCTGTTGGTCATGCGGTACAGGATGTAAAGCTTGTGTCAGCGCTCCCTGAAGGCCCGTTGTTTTTACACTTTTATAACCCTGATTGTCCCTGTTCAAGGTTTAACGCCAATCATTTGAAGTCACTGATCAGAATGTACCAGGACAGCGTTCAATTATTCATCGTTGTTCCTTCCACGAAGGCAAAGAAAAAGGCGATTAGTGAATTCGGTAAACACCTGGAGTACATTATTGACGAACATCAGAAAATTGCATCTGCCTATGGTGTGTACGCCACGCCACAGGCGGTGTTGGTGGATCGCGAAGGAAAATTATTTTACCGGGGGAATTACAACAAATCAAGATATTGTACAGCTAAGGCATCGAACTATGCTGAGCTTGCCCTAGTCGCACTATTAAATAATCAACGCCCACCGGTTTTTGATTTTTATGCCACTCAGGCATATGGTTGTGAACTGCCGGAGCTTAATGAATTATCAAAATTGAATTTTTTCTAACGTAACAACATGGAAACAAAAAAATTAACGGCAGCCGACCGGAAAGAGATCTTTGAATCGATCAAGAAAAAATCGGATGGAACGATGACTATTGCGCTGGCCGCGTATTTTATTTTCGGTATTTTCCTTTCATTCTTTTACGATACATACCTGGTAGCTTTTGGCGTGGGCGGGTTAAGTTTAGCTGCCTATTTTATTACCAAAGCGGTATTGCCCAATAGTAACTTGTATCAATATGTACTGGGTGGCGTGCTGGCTGTGTTTGCGGCACAGTTTATTTACCAGATGCATGGATTATTTGAGATGCACTTTTTTGTTTTTGTAGGGTCAACCTTGCTCATCACCTACCAGAACTGGCGCCTTCAATTACCGCTCATTATTCTTGTGGTAGTCCATCATGCTTCGTTTGCTTATTTACAATACCTGGGCAACAAGGAGATTTACTTCACCCAACTTGACTACATGGACTTACAAACCTTCATGTTCCACGGTGCACTGGCTGCGGTTATTGTTGCCATCTGTGGTTATTGGGCTTACGACCTTGAGAAAAAAACCATTTCTGAGTATGCCAATAAAACGGCACTTGAAGGGCAGCTTAAAAACGTTACCAATAATATTGCTTTTGCCGAACAGATCAGTTCAGGGAACTTAACCGTTGAATACAACCTGACCGATAGTGGTGATGAACTTGGCAAAGCCCTTGTTAAGATGCGGGAAAACCTGTTGGCTGCAAACACCAAAGAACAGCAGGAGAAATTTATAACCATTGGTATTACCCAGGTAGGCGATGTTATCCGCAATAACGCTGATTCACTTCAGAACCTTGCTGATGATTTTATACGCACGGTTGTAAAATATATGGGCATGAACCAGGGCGGATTGTTTTTGGTGGAATCAGAAGGAAGTGAACAATACCTGAACCTAACGGCCTGCTATGCTTACGAGCGTAAAAAGTATTTAAGCAAGCGTGTTGAGGTAGGCCAGGGACTGGTTGGCCAATGTTTCCTGGAAAAGGATATCATTTACATGACCAAGGTGCCTCAAAATTATGTTCAGATTACATCCGGATTAGGGGAAGCCACACCGGGCTGTATTGTTATTGTGCCCGTAATGACCAGCGATGAAATTGTTGGTGTGATGGAGTTGGCATCCTTTAAGCCGCTGGAGAAATACCAGATAGATTTCCTGAAAAAAGTTGCCGAAAACATTGCTTCATCGATTGTTTCATCGCGTGTCACCGAACGTGTAAAAAAATTGTTGGCAGAATCGCAGCAACAAACTGAAGAGATGCGCGCCCAGGAGGAGGAGATGCGCCAAAATATGGAAGAGTTGCAGGCTACGCAGGAAGAAATGCGCAGAAAGGAAGTTCACGTGCGAAAGGTCTTGGAAGAGGAACAGGCAAAGGCAGAACGCACCCGCGAAAGCAGGAATGTTTTGTTAAAGCTAACAAAAGATGAAGATGTTCAACTTGGCAACTGGGATACAGCCCTCGAGAAAATAACTTCCTCCATCAGCAAATTTTTAGGTGTTACCCGTACCAGCATTTGGACTTACCATGAAGATAGGCATTCGATTATAAGTGAAAAGCTGTACGTGAAAGCAGGGAACAAATTTGAATCAGGCGTGGAACTTTTTGGAAAGGATTTTCCTCGCTATTTCAAAGCAGTGCTGGCAGAGGAAAACATTGTGGCTGAAAATGCGCATACGCACCCGGCTACCAGCGAATTTTCGGAGATCTATCTAAAGCCATTGAACATTGAGTCTATGCTGGATGTGCCCATTTTCAATCAGGGTAAAATTTTAGGTGTTATCTGCTGTGAACACCAGCATGAACAAAAGAAATGGACGGATGAAGATGCAGATTTTCTGCGCAGTTGTGCCGACTTGATTACGGTTGTGTTTAAATCAAAGCAATTAAACAGCTTAAGTAAGTCATTGTCTGTTAACTAAGCCGATGCACATACTTTTAATCCAGTAAGATTCCAATAGTTTAATTTTTGCTTGTGGAAAGGTGGGTAATGTTTAAATTACCCATTCTTAAACCAAACCACATGCAAACTAAAATCACTTGCTTGCTGGCAGCCATAGTACTGGCAAGCACACTGTATGCCCAAAAGTCAAAACCCACCGCCACACCTGTAACGCCCGCATTTAATGCAGAGGATTACAAAAGCCTGAAATGGCGCAACATTGGACCGTTTCGCGGTGGCCGCTCCAACGCGGTTTCGGGTGTTATTAATAACAATCAAATCTATTATACCGGTTATACCGGAGGTGGTGTTTGGAAAACCGAAAATGCCGGCCTGTCGTGGTTTAATATTTCCGATGGTTTTTTCAAAACGAGTTCAGTTGGCGACATCGCGGTGAGCGAATCCGATCCAAATGTTATTTATGTGGGCATGGGCGAACATGCCATTCGTGGGGTGATGACCAGCTATGGCGATGGTGTTTACAAATCAACCGATGGCGGAAAAACATGGAAGAATACCGGATTGGAAAAGACACGTCATATTTCAGATGTAGTTATTCATCCCACCAATCCCGATGTTGTATGGGTAGCCGCCCAGGGTGCTGCGCATGGAGCAAGTGCCGATAGGGGAATCTATAAAACCACCGATGGTGGTCAAACCTGGAAAAAAGTTTTGTATGTAGATGAAAATACAGGGGCATCATCATTAAGTCTTGATGCCAACAACCCCAGGATTTTATATGCTGCCACCTGGCAACACCGCAGGTTGCCCTGGCAAGTGCAGAGTGGTGGAGCCGGTTGCAACGTGTGGAAGTCGGTTGATGGTGGAGAGACCTGGAATAAAATCAACGAAGGCTTGCCGGCACAAATGGGCAAAATTGGTTTAAGTGTTTCACGTGCCAATCCTAATCGTGTGTATGCGATCGTTGAAGCGGAGAAATCAAAAGCAGGCGTTTACCGTTCCGATGATGGCGGTAAAAAATGGAACCACATGACCAGCGATCAGAACCTGACATCACGCTCGTGGTATTACATGGAAATCTTTGCTGATCCCACTCAAGCTGATATTGTTTACGTGCTTAACGCACCCATGATGATGTCTATCGATGGCGGCAAAACATTTCAGAATGTAGCCGTTGGCCATGGCGATTGCCATGATTTATGGATTAATCCAAACAACGGACAGAACATGATTTTGGGTGATGATGGAGGAGGCGAAATAACGTTCAACGGATGTAAGAGCTGGTCGAGCATTAACAATCAACCAACCGCACAGTTTTACAGGGTGATTACGGATGAAGTGTTTCCGTATAAAGTTTATGGCGGGCAGCAGGACAACACCTCAGTAGTGATTGCCAGCAGGAACAATTATATCGGCATTACCGATAAAGATTGGTTTATCGGGCCCGGGTGTGAGTGCGCGTTCATTGCCTTTGATCCAAGAAATCCGGTTCTACTATATGGTGGTTGTTACCAGGGAAGCATTGATGTTCTCGATTTACAAAGCAACCATGCTAAGGACATCCGTCAGTATCCTGCCAATGTATTAGCGTACGATGCTAAGGACATGAAATATCGTTTCAACTGGAATGCGCCCATCATCACCTCTCCGCACGAGTACAAAACCATTTATCACGGTGGAAATGTGTTGTTCAAAACTACCGATGGGGGACTTTCATGGCAAGTAGTTAGCCCTGACCTGACGCGCAACGATAAAAGCAGGCAAGGTCCGGGTGGCGCTCCCATCACCAATGAGGGCGCAGGCGGTGAGAATTACAATACGCTGAGCTATCTGATTGAATCCGTGCATGAAATAGGTGTGATTTACACCGGCAGTGATTGTGGCTTTGTTCAGCTTACACGCGATGGCGGAAAAAGCTGGCAGAACATTACCCCTGCTGGATTGCCAGAAAGCCTGATTCACTCAATTGAAGTTTCACCGCATGATAAGGCAACAGCTTATGTTTCTGCTACCCGGTATAAATTCAATGACTATTCATCCATGAGTTACAAAACCACCGACTACGGAAAGACGTGGACAAAGATTAATAACGGTGTGGATAATGATGATTTCATCAAAGTGATTCGTGAAGACAGGAAAGTTAAGGACTTGCTGTATGCAGGATCGGAGAGAGGGTTTTATGTTTCCTTTAACGGAGGTGCAAACTGGAATAAGCTGCAATTAAACCTGCCGGTAGTGCCCATCACCGATATGACCTTTGCTGATAATGATCTGGTGGTCTCTACAGCAGGAAGGTCATTCTGGATTCTGGATGACTTGAGTGCGATTCAGCAATCCAAAGGAAATTTTACCGGCACAAAATTGTATCAGCCCAAACCTACATATAAATACGAAAGCTTCACCCCATCGTGGATGGATGTTCCACCCAACGTTGGCACCAACCCAATGAACGGAGTAATACTGGATTATTATCTTAAAGAGAAAGCAGATACCAATGCGGTGGCTACATTGGAGATTTTGGATATGAACAACAACGTAATCCGCAAATATTCCAGCAAGAAAGATGAGAATTTCAAACCTTACCCGGGCGGGCCAGTACCCTCACCGGTGCTGCCGGCCAGTGCCGGCCTGAACAGGTTTGCGTGGGATTTTCGTGGTGAGACATTATTGGATATCCCCAGTGCCTTTGTGTATGGCGATTACAGTGGGCATCGTGTGGCCCCGGGTAAGTACAAAGCCAGGCTTTCTTTTAAAGGCGAAGTTTCGGAGGTAACATTTGATTTGGTTCAGGATCCTAACCTGAAACAGGTTACCCCTGAACATTGGAAGTCGCAGCAACAATTTATGGACCTGGTGGGCAAATCCATTAAAGGTATCCACCAGGCAGTGATTGACATGCGAAAAGTCAAGAAGCAGATAGAACATCATAACGGATTGCTGAAAGATAAGGCAGAGGCCAAAGCTGTTTATGAAGCCGGTGTTGCATTGATAAAGAAGATTGATGAGTGGGAAGCTAACTTGGTAGAAACCCGCCAAAAGAATTTTCAGGATGTTATCAACTTTCCAAGTAAGCTAAACGCACAATATTTCGACTTGCGTGCTGCTGCTGATAATCACGATCCCCGTTTGACTGCAGGTGTAAAGGAACGCTATGCTGATCTGGAAAAGCAATGGAGCGTGTATAAAGAACAGAAAAGTGCTTTGATCAGCACCGATGTTGCCAATTATAATAAGCAGTATAAAGATTTGAACATTCCTGCCGTTATTACCAACTAAAATCCTTTGCGTTCATTGCGCCTTTGCGGTTGAAAAGAATCCACAAGGGCGCAATGAATCAAAGCATGCTCTTATCTCAGGTTATCTTCAAACAACTTCAAAATCCGTTTGTATTCATCCGTCCAACTGCTTGGCTCAACAAAGCCGTGGTCTTCCAGGGGATATACAGCAAGTTCCCAATTGTCTTTCCCAAGTTCAATCAGACGTTGCGATAAACGCACCACGTCCTGAAAGTGCACGTTCACATCAATCATGCCATGGCACATTAGCAGCGCACCTTTTAGTCCTTCGGCATGATAGATGGGTGAGCTTTTGGCATACGCCACGCTATCAGAGTAGGGAAGGTTAAGAATATTGGAAGTATACGGATGATTGTAATGTGCCCAATCCGTAACGGGCCGAAGGGCAGCACCGGCAGCAAAAACATCAGGCGTAGTAAACATGCCCATCAGCGTGATAAAGCCACCGTATGAACCACCGTAAATACCAATGCGTTTTGCGTCAATACCATGTTCTTTAACCAGCCACGCTGCACCATCAACATGATCGGTTAAATCCTTTCCGCCCATAAATTGATAAATGCCCGTCCGCCAATCTCGACCATAACCGGCACTGGCGCGGTAGTCCAAATCAATCACCGTATAGCCTTTGTCAACCAGCAGGTTGTGAAACATGTATTCACGGAAATAGCTGCTCCACCACTTGTGGGCATTTTGTAAATAGCCTGCTCCGTGTACAAAAATTACAGCTGCGCCATTGGGCTTTTCAGGTTTGTATAAACGTGTGTAAACATCGGCTCCATCTCGTGCTTTGAAAGTGGTGAGCACTGGATCGCGCCACGCGTATGATTTAAATTCATTTGTTAATGAGTTGGTGATTTGCTGAGGCTTTGCGTTTGTTTTGTTTTCCTGCAGAAATAACTCCCATGGTTTGTTGCTGTATGAATAACGAATGGCCAGCATTTTTTCATCGGGTGAAAGCGTTACTTCGTTTGCTCCGGTTGTGGTGGTTAAGCGTTCAGCCTTACCTCCCGTTACCGGAAGTTTATAAAAGTGTTTTTCTCCCGGATGTACTTCGTTGGTGATCAGGTAAAAGTTTTTCTTGTCGCGTGAAAGGGTAACCTGCTGCACTTCATACTTACCCGATGTAAGGGCCTTTTTATTTTTCGTGGAGATCGTGTAAGTGTACAGGTGTGCATATCCTGACTCTTCTGAAGCAAAATAAAGTTCGTTGTTGGTAATCCAGCCAAACGTAAAACTACCCGGGCCACCAACCCACGCATCATCATGCTGCCGATCGATTAATGAAAGCTTTTGAGTAGCAACATTGAGCAACATGATCCACCGGTCTTTATTATCGGCAGCGCGCAACTGAACAACAGCATGTTTGCCATCATCGGAATAAACCGGACCGAAAAACGAAACGGCTCTTGCTTGCGGCTTTTTGTCTTTGCCTTCTTCTTTTTTAGCATCAATGAGGTAAGCGGGAACATCATTGATACCCGGCACTTCTTCAGTTTTTACCTGAAGTACCGTATCGCGTTTGATATCATAAACAAAAAACTCCTGTGTGTTTTGTGGAGCCCCAACCTTTGTGCGGGTGTTTAAGTCTTCTGTAAAGCCACTTTCGGTTACATAATTCGGAACGATTGTGTTTTTGGCATTGGCATTTTTGGTGAGGGCAAAGGTTACATAGTTGCCATCGGGACTCAACCTCGCTTGTCCTACCATTTTATCGTCCAGGTAAATTTCTTTAGGGCGTTTAGGCAGTTCCGTTTTCTGATGGTTGCGTGTAGCTTCGCGGTTATCTTTTCTTTCCTTTAGAATCTGGATGTAGGCGAGCTGATCCTGCTTTAGCCACTTTTGCTGTTCGGTTTCTACAGGTGGTGCTGGTTTTTTTCCACGTTTAAAGTCGGTGAGCTGTGTGAAGTTTCCTGTACCAATCTCCCACGCGTAGAGATTTTGATCGTATGTGTAGATGATCTTTTTCTCATCCCCCGAAAAGGAGGGGTTGCTTTCCCGGCCGGTGGTGTTTGTTATCTGGGTTGTTTTGTTGGAGGGGATATCCAGAAGAAAAATGTCACCATTATTTTCATACACCATTTTAGTGAATGCTTTATTGTATGGACCAGAAGCAGGAAGACTTAATCGCTCGGCTTTAGAGACCTTTTGGGGGGCGCGGTTTTGAAGGGTGATCTTGTAGAGCGAATCGCCCGGAGCATTTTCAGGATTCCAGTTAAAATAAATCGTTTTACTGTCGTGCGACCAGCGTATGTTGGAAGGGGCGGTGCCGATCCATTTCGGGTCGCGCATAATTTTTTCTACCGTCAGCTCGGTGAGCTGGGCAGTTGCCGAGATTGAGAATAACAGAAAAAGAAAACCGGTAAGCGTACGCATAAGCATTTATTTTTTGACGACAAGATAGAATATATTGCACCTGAAGTTTATCACTTTTACACGAATGATAGTCCGCAAAATTCGCCCGGAAGACAATGTACAGGTAGCCAACATTATCCGCACCGTTATGCCCGAGTTTGGTGCCAGCGGCCAGGGGTTTGCGATACACGATAAAGAAGTGGACAATATGTATACAACCTACACCCAACCCCGGTGTGCATACTTTGTATGTGAAGAGAACGGAAAACTGGTAGGGGGTGGTGGTGTAGCACCGCTTGAAGGAGGCGATGCCGATACCTGCGAATTGAAGAAAATGTATTTTCTACCGGAAGGCAGGGGTAAGGGCTGGGGACAACATGTGCTGGTAGAATGTTTGAAAGCAGCCACTGAAATTGGATTCACTTTCTGCTACCTGGAAACGTTCAATACGATGAAGGGTGCTATGAAGCTGTATGAGAAAAATGGTTTTGAAAAAATTCCAAAGCCCTGTGGAAATACCGGGCACTTTGCTTGTGATACGTTTTATAAGAAGAAACTTCAACACGCATGACCACCGAACTGCTACTCCGTTACATTCATTTCATCAGCATTTTTACCATTGCCGCCACACTGGTAGCGGAACATCTGCTCTTAAAAAAAGAGCTTAGCCGAAATGAAATTGGCAGATTGGCACGCATTGATGGTGTGTATGGTATTGCTGCATTGGTTTTGCTAGGCGCAGGATTAACCTTATGGCTGGGTGGTTTTGGTAAGCCCGTTGAGTTCTATAGCAAGAATTGGATTTTCCATTTGAAGTTGTCGTTGTTTGTTTGCATCGGATTGCTCTCCATTTACCCTACCATTTTCTTTTTGAAAAACCGAAAAGGCAATCCGGAGGAAGTGGTTGCTATTCCCAACAAAATTTTCTGGATGCTGCGCCTTGAGCTTCTACTGTTGTTCACTATTCCTCTACTGGCCGGGTTGATGGCGAAAAGTGTAGGGTATTTTGGGGATTAATTTTTTGTAACGCAGTTCTGACGGTTGTTGACCTCATTCCTTTCCTATTTCGTAACTTGTCGTTCTGCTTCTAACCTTTATCAACATGGCGTTACGATTAAACCTCATCCATGCATTTACTTTTGTTTTGCTTAGCTCAACAGCACAGGTAACACAAGTTGAAACGGTTATTCAAAAGGGTCATGACCAATCGGTGCTGTGCCTGGCGCTGCATCCCGATAGCACGATTCTGGCTACTGGCAGCCGTGATAAATCCATTAAACTCTGGAACCTGAACAATACCCGCGAAATCAGAAACCTGCTTGGGCATACGGCTTCTGTGCGCAGCATTGCCTTTAGCCCAGACGGAAAAACCCTTGCCAGTTGCGCCAATGATGAAACCTTTCGGTTATGGAATATCCAAACCGGAGAAACACTGTACCGATCTGAACCGATGGGTGATCTGCTTACATCAGTCGCTTTTCTAGCAGATGGTAAACATTTGCTGATCGGAGGCTATCCGTGGGAAGCGTTTGTGTTCAGCATTCCTGAAAAGAAAATTATAAAGAAGATTAAAGTTGGTCCGAATAAGGGAACAGGTTCAGGCGTGCAGTTTGCCGTAAGTGGTAATGGTGAATGGTTTTCCATTGCTGAGGACAACCACACCGCACAGGTTTTTGATGCTAAAAGCTTTGAATTAAAATACACCCTGAAGCGCGAAGATGGCTACTGCGGAGGCTGCCCTTCGTATAGTGTTTTTAGTCCCGACAGTAAATTTCTGTATCTCGCCTCGCATCGCGGTGCGCTAAAGAAATACGATCTTTCAACGGGTCAGTTACAAAAGTCACTTGCTCTCGAGGTGGATGACATTCAGGGTCTGGCCATTAACCCGGATGGAACCCTGCTGTTGATTACGCATGAAAGAGAAGCCTCCTTATATAATGCTGCCACAGGTGCATTAATCAGGACTTTCGCTACAGAAGAAAAAGCTAAGTTCAACCGGGGCTTGTTCAGCCTTCAAAACGACCGTGTAATTTTTGTGAAGGAAAATAACCTTGCCGAAGCGCGAACATTAACGGATACACCACACAGTGTTTTCACCGGTATACTCAATGAACGCGACAAGGGTGGCGTAACGTACGATCCAAACTTTTACTGGGAGTCGCACATTGCGCGATACATCCGCATAAAAAATGAATTGAAGATTGCGCCTGATGGCAAGTCGCTTATTCGTGGGAAGTTTGGCACTAAACTAAAGCAGTGGGATATGGCCAGTGGCCAGCAGGTGCATGAATTTGTCGGCCATGACAAAGCGCCTTACTGTTTCGACTTCAGTGGAGATGGAAAATTAATGGTAAGTAGTGGTGCCGATGGAAAAGTTGTACTGTGGGATTTGGTCAGTGGTGATTCGTTGAGAAGCTGGAAAGCTCATCGCGAACCGGTATTTGATATTCGCTTTAGTTATGATGGAAAAAAAATCCTTACCTCCAGTTGGGATGCCACCATAAAGATCTTTGATGCAAACACCGGTAAGCAGTTGCAGTACATTGATCTGCAGAACAACTCGGGATTTGTGGCCGCCTGGCATCAAAACAACCTTTACTTTTTTGTGGCGCGACTTAACAAAACATTGGAGATGTGGGAGCCCGATACAAAATCTGTGGTGCGATCATTTGTTGGCCATACCGATGGCATTTCATCCATACAGCAAAGCAAGGATGGCCAACGGTTGCTCAGCGCCAGTTGGGATGGCACCGTGCGCCTGTGGGATATTTCCACCGGACTGAGCATCATGAAACTTTCCAACCATGAGGGCAACGTGCACACCACCATCTTTAGTAACCATGAACAATGGATTTTCAGCGCGGGGGCTGATCGTGTAATCAATGTATGGAATGCCGTGAACGGTAATTTACTCTACCAACTCAGCGGGCACCAGGCCGATGTTACCAGCCTGGCCATCAGCAAAGATGATAAAACACTTATCAGTCATAGCCTCGATGGCATCACCAAATTCTGGGACCTGGAGAACAAAAAAGAATTTTATGAACACATTCACCTGGCCGAACGCGACTGGATGGTGAAAACCCGTGACGGTTATTTTTCCATCACGGCAAATGCACGCGACAAAATTCATTTTGTAAGTGGCCTTACCACATTTGATGTGGAACAATTTTTTGAAACGTTCTTTCGTCCCGACCTGCTGCCGAGTTTATATAAAAGTCGTGGAGCGGGTACTCCACAGAAAACCTTGCAAGGAAAATTACAAAGCTCTCCACCACCCGATGTGCGTGTAGCGGTACTGCCCACTGCTGACGGAAAACGCGCAGAAGTGTTTGTGCGCATAACCGAAAGGGGCGGAGGCATTGATGAAATAAAGTTGTTGCATAACGGCAAGAGCATCGCGTTAAGCAAACCACCGGAACGTAAAAAGTATAAGAAGGATGAACAGGTTATTGTGAAGGAAGAAATTGTTCTCGTGGGTGGTGAAAACACATTCAGCGCTTCGGCTTTTAATCTTGACCGGGTGGAGTCGGCAACGCATAGCATGTCGCTGGTGGCCGAGGTGCCCATGAAGCCCGGAATATGCCATCTGTTTGTAGTGGGCATAAACAAATACAAAAACAGCAAGCTTGAATTGAACTACGCACGGCCCGATGCTGAATCGTTTAAGAAAGTGCTGATGGAAAACACAAAGGGCATTTTCAAATCTTTGGAAGTACATGCGCTGTATGATGAAGAAGCCAGCAAGGTAAATATTTTACAAACCCTTGATAAACTGGCGGCACAGGTAAAACCCGAAGATGTATTTATCTTTTATTATGCCGGCCACGGCAGCATGGCCGACAATCGTTTCTTTTTTATTCCATCTGAGAGTATTCGACTCTATGATATAAAATCGTTGGAGAAAGAAGCTATACCAGCTTCGATGTTACAGGAGAAATTCCGGAACATTGCTGCGCTGAAGCAGATGATTATTATGGATGCGTGTCAGTCGGGTGGGTCGGTGGAATTACTGGCCACCCGTGGTGCTGCAGAAGAAAAAGCCATTGCCCAATTATCGCGCAGTGCGGGCATTCATGTGCTGGCATCGGCCGGCAGTGAACAGTTTGCCACTGAGTTTGCTGAATTAGGCCATGGACTCTTTACCTATGTGTTGATCAAAGCCCTGCAAGGTGCTGCCGATGGTGCACCGCTGGACGGCAAGGTTACCATCTACGAATTGAAATCCTACCTCGATGACCAGGTGCCGGAGATGACACGACAACTGAAAGGCAAACCGCAATATCCGTTTACATTTTCACGCGGCCAGGATTTTCCGGTGATTTTGAAAGAGGATTAATGATCACGCGTTAGGTTTTTAAATACCCAGGCTAAGGCTTAAGCTTATGCTTTTTTGGAATTCAAACGGCCCCATGGCTTCACGGTCAAAGCCCTGCTTGGTCTGTATCCATAAATTTCGCCCGGTAAGCGATACCATTGCATTCCGTAATCCAATCCTTTCGGTAACGAAATCCGGCAAACGTGAGCCAACGGAAACATCGCGCAACTTAGTGAAGGAGGCATCAAGGATTAGGGGAACCCCGCTATAAGAAAGTATATCGCCACCGTGACTTACGTCCAACAGTGCGCTAAGCCAAAGATTTTTCCAGGTTAGTTGATTGAATATACTGCCTGTCCAATCGGGATTGGGTGAAATATCTAGTGATCCAACCGGAACACCACCATAAGATCCGATCTGCGTGCGACTGTTGCCCCAGATTAATTTAACGTTGTGTTCAATATGTTCTCGCTTTACGGGCACAGCACCCGCGATCAGTTCAATACCTTTTTGCGTAATATTCTTGACATTAACAAAAGTTACCGAGCCACCAGGGCTGGTAGATGCTACCGTTCGGTCATAGATCAGATCATTAAAATGTGTAAGACTGAACTGAATTCGGTTGTTAAGCCACCCTGTATCGAAACCGGTTTCCAGGGTACGTTTATTTTCAGGCAGTGCCGGTTCACGCACAGCACTTGAAAACGGAAAATTTTGATTAGTCATAAAGTAACGCTCTCCATAACTGAAGCGAAGTTTACCGAAAGTAAGAACTTTCGAAGAGGGCTTAATCAGGTTGGAGAATATCAGATTAGCGCCAACCGTATAGTTAGACCTACTATCGTTAATAGCGCTATGTTTCTCGTTGCGATACGAGTAATTGAAAAATAGTATTTCTTTCCAACCCACTTCGGTACCTAGCAATAATGCCGGATTCTTATAGCGTTCCGAATGACTCAATTCAATTGACCCGCTTGTTGTTTCATTATAACCGTAAACAGAAAAGCGGGAATGATTGAATTGCATCCCGGCATACCCAGACCATATTAGATCAGTTATTGGCTTGAGTCTCCAATCGGCAACTACATTTGAAAAATTTCTCTTTTGAAAAAGCTCATTACGAGCAATGCTTTTGTTGTTATCAACGATAAATTCATTTTTATTCATTAGATCAACCTCTGCATAAACCCATTGTGCGGTTAGTTTCACCCCGGTTATTACCTCGTACGAAGCCATAATGTTGCCTTGTGCAAAATTTCGGTTTCCTGTTGTGGTTTGTGTGGTCAATCCTGCAGGGCCCTGGTAACTATCTGAAGAATTATACTGTTGGTAGTAATCATTTAGCACCAGTCTTACCTTTAACTTGTTTAAATCAACGCCAGTGTTGATGGAAGCATTATGATAGCTAAATCGGGCGCCAACATCATTACTTAACTTTGGTTGCAGCGAAAAATTATAGGAAATGCGTGTATCAACGGCACCAAAGTCTTGTCGATACGCCAATGACCAGGAATGATTCCATTGATGCAGATCATCGGGAAGCCCAAAGTCCCGTGTGTCAGCATTCCAACCTCTTGTGCTATAGGCGTTAAATTCGAACTCAGGTTTTTCCGCACCTTCCCCCGTTTTCGTTTCAAGCACCACAACCCCATTGCCGGCTGCTCCACCGTACATGTTAGCGGTGTTTGCACTTCCGCTGGCACTGATGCGACTAAACTCGAAGGCATTGAAGTTAAATGATGATGTGGTCAGGGGGTTCAGAGGTACACCATCTACAATAAGCAGTGACTGGTTGGAACGAACACCGGCTGTAAAAAAATGGGCTCGTGCGGGAACTGATAGGTTGGGTGTTTGGCCCCGCAGCAAATGGAATACCGGTGCGCCTGCAGAAAAATGAAACAGCAGCGGATCATCAACCGAGACAATAAAATTGGTGGTCGTTTTTAGTGGTTGTGTAAAATACGGTGCGAGCTTTATTTCAACTTCCTGATTAACGGAGTCAACTGGTTGGGTCTGTTCTTCCTGAGCATACACCATACCAGCAAGAAAGATCAGCAGCACAACCAATAGGGGACGTTTCAGTTGTAACATACGTGTTTAGGTATAGCGTGCCAAGATAAAGATATTCTTGATGTACTCTATGCTCACAGTTGGGTGCTGAGTGTATATTTTCTTTCTGTTCGCCCTCGCTGGTTGTGTGTGAACGTCAAGCCTGTAGCCGAACAGCCAGGCAATCCCACAATACGTAATGTGGTATAGCTCCTGCCCGTCCGGGCAAACGGACGTTACGCCTATGCACTTGCTCTGTTGTTCCTCGCAATGACGTGTTAATGTCGGATTGCTTAGTCACTCACTCCACGTTCCTCGCATTGACGATTTAACTTTTTGTTTTAACCCTTGCTCAACCACCTGCGCTCAAGTTGAACACATACCAGCACGAACAATCCTAATGAAACCGATAACGTAAGATCTGTAAATGCCAGCGGTGCGAGCGAAAAGAACACACCGAAAAAGGGAACATAGATTACTACTAATTGAAGGATCAGCGTCAAGGCAATGACAATGGTAAATACAATGTTGGACGTTAACGAGAACACAGAATAACCGGAGGCCCGTAAGCCAAGGGCATGGCCGATCTGGGTAAAGCCTAGTGTAGCGAACACCATCGTTTGCCAATAGGGATCGTCAGCCTGAGCAGGATTAAAATAAAAGAACCCCACCGCCAATGAAATTGCACCTATTAAAAAACCTGTCCAGGTAACATGGATGACAGCCGGTTTATTAAGCACCGGATCTTTCACCGACCGCGGAGGCCGTTGCATGTTATTTTTTTCTGAAGGTTCCATGCCTAACCCCAGGCCCATTAAACCATCGGTTAATAAGTTCAGGTAAAGCAACTGCAGCGGACTCAACGCAATGGATATTCCGATAAACGGAGCGAAGAGCATCACCAACACTTTTCCCAGGTTGCCGCCCAAGGAAAACTTAATAAACCGAACGAGGTTGTCAAAAATTGCCCGCCCTTCTTCTACGGCCGTAACGATGGTAGCAAAATTATCATCCAGCAACACCATATCTGATGCCTCCTTGGAAACATCTGTACCCGTAATGCCCATGGCTACACCGATGTCTGCTTTTTTCAACGCGGGCGAATCGTTTACGCCATCACCGGTCATGGCTACCACTTCACCCAAATTTTGAAACGCTGTTACAATTTTTAATTTATCCTGAGGCGAAACCCGTGCGAAAACACTTACTTGTTTCACCTTTTCTTCCAGCTCCTTGTCGGACATCGCGCTAAGATGTTCGCTGGTAAGATATCCCGCCTCGGTGGGAAGGCCAAGTTCGCGGGCAATGGCCATGGCGGTAAGGGGATAATCGCCCGTAATCATTACTGGCCTGATGCCCGCCTGAATACATTTTTTTACATCCGCCTTCACGGAAGCCCTGGGCGGATCCATCAACCCCACCATACCCGAAAAAACAGCTTCTGCTTCAATGGTAACAGAGTCGTTTACCTGATAGGTACCTTTCAACTCCCGATAGGCCAGCCCTAGTATTCGTATTCCATGCGATGCGAGTTCATCGTGCGTATTTTTTATACGGCTTACCCATTGCTCACTCAGGGGCTCTACTCCTTCTTTTGTTTTTACGTAGTTGGATATTTTCAACAAACTGTCTACCGCACCTTTCATGAACGCAACATGTTCCGTTTGGCCAAGCGCAGTCAGTTGAGGAATGGTGACTTCAGTACCGGAAAATTTGTGAACGGTAGTCATGCGCATCCGGTCGGAGTCGAACGGAACTTCACCTACCCGGGGGAACTTCAATTCAAATTCCTGCTTGATCATTCCCACTTTTAATGCCGCGTCAACCAAAGCCGCTTCGGTTGGTTCACCAATAACGGTTTTGGAATCTTCATTTACCCGGATATCTGCATCGTTACAGAGTAACCCAATAAGTAAGTTGAGTTGTATGTTGGGAAATTCAATGCCTTCAGACGGAAAGGCCCGGAGCGACACTTCAGTAGCTTCCAGCGTAGTTACCGTCATTTTGTTTTCTGTTAGTGTGCCCGTTTTATCGGAACAGATTACGGTAACCGATCCTAATGTTTCTACCGCAGGGAGCTTTCGAATGAGCGCATTTCTTTTCAGCATTTTTTGCGCGCCCAAAGCAAGCGTAATGGTTACTACGGCCGGTAAACCTTCCGGTATAACGGCCACCGCCACACTAATGCCCACCAAAAACATATCCGATAGCAGCTCGCCTTGCAGCAACCCCACCACCAGAATTACACCTGCGGCTATGCCTCCGGCTATGGCTAACCACTTGCCCAGCTGATCGAGTTTATTTTGCAGGGGCGTTTTTCCTTTTTCAACATCCTGAATCAAATTGGCAATCTTTCCGATTTCAGTATGCATGCCGGTGCGCACCACTACGGCTTTACCACGGCCCATGGTAATAATGGTGCCCATGTAGGCCATGTTAAACCGGTCGCCCAGTGAAGTGTCTGCTTTGCCAATGGCTTGCGATCGTTTATCTACCGGATCTGACTCACCCGTTAACGCTGCCTCCTGAATTTTCAGGCTTACGGTTTCAATAAACCGTACATCGGCCGGCACAATGTTACCGGCTTCCAGCACAATGATATCTCCGGGCACAAGCGTTTTGGCAGAGATTTCATCCGTTACGCCATCGCGGATAACCCGCACGAAGGGAACGGTAAGTTGCTTGAGTGCAGCCATGGCTTTTTCAGCCCGGTATTCCTGCACAAAACCTAAAATGGCGAACAGCACTACAATGGCTGCAATGGCAATGGTTTCAATCTCTTTTCCCAGAAAACCGGAAATGACAGCGGCAATAATCAGGATCACCACCATGGTTTCCATAAACTGGCCGAGCAGCATTTTCCAGGCGGGCTTCTTTACCCGCTCTTCCAGTTCGTTTGGCCCGTATTCCGCTAATCTTGATTTGGCTTCACCAGCCGATAAACCGGCTTTTGCCGATGTTTTTAGTTTTTGAATTACATCTTCCGTGTTTTCAACGTGTATGTTTTCGTAGAGGCGCATGTTGGGAAATAGAATACAAGATCATAATTTATATCTGTATTGTACAACTTTAAAACCGGAGAGTAGCAATGCCAATGCTACCAAAGAATGTAGTGCCCATTGCCGTGTTACCGGGCATCAAATTTTAATTTTCCTTCTCCTGGTTCTTTGAAGGCATCACAAGCCTCTAAGTATTGCTCCATTTCATCAATGTTTTCCTGAAGTAGTGTTGAACTAAATTCATAGGCTCTTTGCATCATTCTGATATAAGGGTCGGCAATTTGTTGTCGTGTTAGCTTTCGTAATGCTCCCATATAGTCTTCGCGATATACAGTGGGTATAACAATTTTAGAGAGACCCTTGGCGGAGAGTTCGGCATTCATCATCACGCGCGCAAGTCGCCCATTTCCATCCAGAAAGGGATGAACCTCACTCACCAAAAACATCATATACACCGCTTTGGCAAAGGGATCTTTTAGTAAAGTGTACCAGTCAAAACCTTTTAATAGCGTGCCGTTAACCAAACGCCAGTCAACAAATTCAGTATCACCAGCCCTGTTGTTTCTGTCTTTAAACTCACCCGGCTTTTTTGATGTGCGTGAGTGCAACAGTACCGCATGCCTGTTTCGCATCCGGTTAATAAACTCATCGGCCTTTGCCGGACAAACAGCCATCTCCTTTTTATCAGAAACAATACGGTACGTTCCCAGTATATCGTGGGAGTCTTCATCCCGTGTGGGCAGAGGTGTTTGGGTAAGTATTATTTCCTTTGCTTCGGTAATGGTAAATTCTGTTCCTTCAATGTAGTTTGAAAAGTAGCTTTCAAAAAAGGCAACTGTGTTATAGTTACTGCGCGAGACTGGTGTTTTGTGTTCGGGAAATACTTTTCCGGCCAACGCTTCGTACAAACCTTCGAATACATTGATTCTTACCGGATCAAAAGGCTCACCCAATGCACGCGCTACGGCAACCGGAGAGGTTAGGTTTCTGGCGTTGCCGGTAGCCAGTAAACTGCTGATTAACGAATTCAGTTTTTTGAATTCTTTCTCCAGCTGCAGGCCCTGAGAAATGTTTTTGGCTTTATCGCGCAAGGCATTTAACCCTTGCTCACCCCGGGCCTGTACAATAGCCTCGAGCCGTTCTTCCAGTAATGAAACGGGCAAGCTTTTAGATTCCTCTCCTTGCTTTCTTGTTTGCTGCAGATTTTCCAGAAAGGCCCGTGCCTCATGTGATGCAAACAGGTTTTCAAAAAAAGGTTGATCACCTTCCATTGGTTTTGGCCCTTTCAGAAGATGGATAGTAAGTCCCGGAAGGGATACGTTTGTGGTATAGGTATAGGTAAGGAAGATGTGCCCCATTGAGGTTGGTTTAAATTCAAGGGCACTTCGATGACTTAATAATGCTTCCGGAAACAGGTGAGCCAGAATCCGGTACCAGTTTCGTTTTATAATGAGTGCGGGTTCTTCCTTCAGGCTGGAGGTGTACAGACGGGGCGCAATTTTTTTAATAAGCCCCTGCTTTAGCAAAGCCGTTAGTTGGCTGGACGCCTTCTTTTCGGAGGAAGAAAAGATGATTTCCTGGACTTTTGAGGGGGGAATTTTTCCCATTAACGTTATGAACTTTTAGCAAATTGGGTAATTTTTCATATTAAATTGGTGTTTAGCGGGTAATTTTTCATACTAAAAAATCATAAAACAGGTAAAATTTCCGATTAATTGCCCGTTTTACCCTCAAAGCAGATAAGAATTCCGGTTAACTCAATCAAAGGGTTCGAAGTTGAATTGTCATTATCCCATATCGCGATAATGGGTCATTGAATAAATTTTTCAATTTTCTTATCAAAGGCATGGGCATTGGATAAGAAAACCAGCCATTTGGCTAGCTAACCACTACCTCAATGTTATCCCGGGTGAGGTTTATACGGCAGGTAGGGAGATAAGGCGTGGTATATGAGGGTTGATTTTTACTGGTTAAAAGGAGCACCAAATGTAAAAGTGTAGTGAAAGATCAGATTTCAAATAAAGTTTTTTGATAAGAGCTCCCTTTGATTTTATTCATTAGTTCCCGAATAAATTCATAATGCTTAACATATTGATTAGGAACAAGGATCAGTTTAAGGTTTTTACTTTCCACCAGTTGCATCTTAACCTTATCAGACTCCATTCGCTTCCTGTTTTCATAATGCTCTGCACCATTAATTTCAAATAATACTTTAGGCACTCTGCCCACATAAAGGACACCATCAAACTCTTTTTTGTTTACAGCAGAATTGTTAATCTCTTCAGGAAATATGTCAGTCAATTTTACATTTCTTCGAAATCTGGTGCCTTGCACCGTGCAATAGTGGCTCATCGTTTTATAAAATTCATCCTCGAATATTGAATTATTCGAGAACCCAATGGTAAACTTATTTACAGTGCTTTGGGTAACTTGAGTTGTTCCATTTTTTTGTACGTAATCAATCAGCGCGTATAAATCATCGTCTTTTCTTGATAAAATATCTATCGCTCTTTTATCGGCAACTACGACTAATTTTTCTCGTGCCCGAGTAACCCCTACATTAATCAACTGACTATTATTCTTTACCCAATCATATGTTCGTGGGGCCGTATTACTTGAGATCGATGTCGAGATGATGATGGTGCTATTTTCTTTTCCTTGAACTTTATGAATTGTTCCACAATTTATTGAGGACTCTATTTCTCCTTTTTCCTTTGCTTCTTGTAAATAGTGATTTAAAACCTCCTCCTGGTTTCTGAATGGAGTGATAATAAATGTATCTGATAATTTGTTGTCTTTTATGTAGTTCACAATTTCCAGCGCTTCTTCAATTGCTGAGTTTTTACGCTTATGATTTGCATTGTTGACGTCTATCAGCGTTACTTCCCCTATGGTTTTATTTTTTGAAAGATTTAATTTGTTCTCATAAAACCTCATGTTTGAATAATTAATAATTTTTTTTCCGCAGCGATAATGATAGCTCAACAGTATATCTCTCGAGATATTGTCTATTCGCTTGTAAGTAGAAAGAATTGAATTGTTGTAATAGTTGTATGGATCACTAATGCCAAATTGGTTCATTAGCTCTTCATTTCTGGTTTCTTCAAAAACTATAATGGGTTTTAATTGATTGGTGTCGCCAATTAAAACCATGTTTTTACACTTCGAAATGGGAATAAGACTGGTTGCGATATCACACTGTCCGGCTTCATCGATGGCCAGTAAATCAAACTTGAACTTTCTGCCAAGGTTGCGACAAGATATGTTGGTTGATAGAATGACAGGGAATACACGTGTAAATTTCACCATGTTATCATAATCCGAAATCCATTTATTGAATTCTTTTACTTGGCTCTTTTCCTCATCAAGATTCAGAATATTAATTAGCGGAGCATAGTCTTTGTGCTTCAATCGCTTTACACACCGTAATGACTCAAAGTAAAAGAATTGAAGCAATTGATGATTCCCTTTTATTACTTCATAGATATTGTTCAGATCATCGTTTTTAATTTCCGGTATTTGATTGAGTCTTTCTTCAAGTTTCTGTTTCTCCTTTTCAAGTAAATGATTACTTCCTTTTGACAGCAAACTATTCACAAATGCCAGATTTTGAATTAAGTCTATTCTATCTTCATACTGCTTTAACTTGTCTAGTAGTAACTTGTTATTCTCTTTTGACTTTTCTTTTAAATTAAACAGCAATGCCTCCTTAGGAACGTCTTTTGTTTCAAAGGCATACAGTTCTTTAATTGTTTTTAATGCATGGGCCACATATTTATTATTGCCAAGTCTAATTACAGGAAGGAGAATCTTTTTATCTCTATACGTTCCTAAGTATAATTTGTCTTTGATTCCATCAATAGGCACATTGTTGTTTGATGAAATTAATAGTGTCTTATTATTAGTCAGGCAATTGACGATAATATTTAGTAAAGTTTGAGTTTTGCCCGTACCAGGTGGACCTTGTACATAAGTGATCGGGTATTTTAATGCATTATAAATGGTGCGAATTTGATCTATGTTCACATTCCGGTCATACAGTACTATATGGGGTTCTTTTCTGTTCTTTCTGTCGAGCAATGACGAGTTTTGAAAAAATGCTCTTAAGGGAATTTCCATTTCTTTATTTCTTTGATCAGCATTTATGCTGTCATAAATTCCAGAAATATTTATTTGAGCATATCCCAGAACGACTACTTCAGGCCTGGTATTAAGCAGTTCGCCTGTTTTAAAATTGCCCCTCAATAGTTCGATAGCTTCTTCTTTTCCGTTTGCATACATCGCTTCAAAATCTGAAGGGCTTAAGTCGGTGTAATACGACAAGGTGTGTTTAACTCCTTTAATATAGAAGTTTGAATTAAAATGTGTTTTACGGCCTACATGCAATGTTTTACGAACGGGGTCAAACTTTAGCTTCCTGAATGTAATTACGAATTTTCCCTTCGACATGAGATCAATTGAGAATTCACTTAAGGCAAGTTCGTAATCGTAGAATGCGTTATAGTCATTGCTATAGATTTCTTTGACTATCTGCTTCTGTTGCTCATTCGTTAACTGATATGGAGTTTTCTTTACTAGTTCTGTTAAATCTAAACCCGGAATTAAATGTGCTTTATGAAGAAAGGGATCTTTATTGGCCTTGTAACATTCGAGGTAATAATTCAATATATTATTATCATACCTCTGAAAATCATATATCTGCAAACTTTTATCCTGCTCCAGTTTTTTGATTAGATCTTCCGATACTTCATAGTGTGAAAATTTCAGAATTTCAGCTGACTGAATTCCTGAGATAAATATTTTTTTATTTAAAAGCGGTTCGTCCTTTGTGACATTAAACATATGTACATACAGTTCATCATTTGGATTAATGTCTTGTATGCTAATCCAGAATGGTGTAATCTCTCCACTCTTATTTTTGTAAGTAATGTTTAAGTATTTTCCTTCTCTTATAGCTTTCCCTATAAGAATGGTAATTTTTTTATCAATCATCTTTGTTAAAAATAAAATATAAAAATTAGTTAGGTCAGCAGACCGGTTAACTTATTTCACATCAAGCATATTAAATATTGTGACTTTGTTCATATCGAGGCAGCCTGTCAATAAACTTTATAAATTCACTTATTGATCTTTCTTGTGTTGGAAGTTCTGAAGTGTACTCAACACTTTCATATTCATTCCATGTGTGGTCAAAATCAGGAACCCAGTCATCAAATTTTAAGCGAGGTAGTTTCCAATCATTAGGGTCAAAGAATTCAGAATCGATTAAAGAAGCCCTTAGTTTACTCTCAACGAGTTCAAGAGAGTATTCATCAGGGTTAGTAAAAATCACATTACCAAACACTTTATAGTTACCTGCATCGCGGTATTTGTAATTAAATTTTAGGTTATTTCTTGAAGCATTCATGATTATGATATTTCAGAAATTCAGGATCGGGCATAAACTTTTTGGGGAGAATAATCTGTTTATTTTGAAACTGAATAAAATTTTGTTTAATGCTTTTAGTTGAGTCATTCTTGAGTAAAATTGATGAAATTATAATTTTATAATCTTCAGTGATGGTGAGGAGTCCTTTATCGAAGGCTTTGTCATGAAGTGCGTTTAGTGCTAATCCATTTTTAGGATTTAATCTGTTCGTACTGTCTTGACTCCAAGGCTTAATGTGACTTGCAATCAGTAGTTCAGGTTGATTGATGCCTGTAATACAACAACTAAAATCATAATTGGCCATTACTAATGTTCGAAACACAACTTGATTCGTTCTTACTTTAACCATTCTCTCTTTTTCTTCGCCACTTATCGGCAAATCAGTTAAGTCAATTTCATACAATCGGTCAACAGTAATTTTTTTCTTTTTTGCATATAGATTTTCACTCTCTATAAACAGGTTATCCCAATTGTTGAAGAACTCATTCCAAATCTCTTTATCTAAATTACTTACGTTCGAAGCACCTTTAATGCCTCTTGCTTTAAGTTGCGGATCAAGACTTGCAAAGTTCACAAGTTTAAAAGCGACCGAACCGGGTGTACGATCAATCAGGTTTGCTAACTCAATCACATCAGGATTTCTGCTATGAAGTTTACCAAAGGGGAGTTTGCAATAAAGGTTAATCGTTAGAATCAGCTCTTCACGCGTCCAGAGTTTTTGGCCTTCTTTCATGCTTCTTCTGTTACAAAAGTAAAGTTACAGGTATCGCTTAAACACTCATGTATTTGCGTTTGATTCTTCGTGTTAGATAAATCGAGAATTAAATCAGTTCTATTGCCGCACTTAGGACAAGTTTGCGGTTGGTCGCTGATGATAAAAACATTATTAAAATCAATCATGAGTTTTGAGGGTAAAAGTTCATGCACATCTACATATCAAACTTAGCGAGTAAATTTTAAAGTGTGGCGTGCACTGCGTGAGGGATTGCAGTGGATACCCCGCAGTTGCGAGGGCATGTGTGCAGGTACGAGGAGTAGGAGCGGTAAGCCCGACCCCTGACGCGGCTAAGCGGTCAGGGGGCACGCCCTGATGCGCAAGTTGCTCAGGACAGGCCCAAATAAAAAAGCAGTCCTGTGCGGGACTGCCTTTTGGGGTTAATGAGTCACCCTTCGACAAGCTCAGGGTGACAATACATTCTTTTGGGTGTTAATTTTTCTTCTCTGGTCTTCTGTATTTAATAGGTGCTGGTGGCTCGGGTTTTAGTTCAACGGCTTGTGTTTTTAACAGTGTCAAGGCTTCCTGTACGGCACGCTCTAATTGCGGATCGCGGCCGGCAATTACATCGGCAGGTGTTTGCTCTACGTGTATGTCGGGTGGTATGCCTACGCCTTCAACAGCCCACTCGCCATTAATGTCGTAGAAACCACCACGGGGCGCTACCATGCGGCCACCGTCAACAAAGGGTGGTGTATCCCACGTGCCCACAAGTCCACCCCAGGTTTTGGTACCCACCAGCGGCCCGATTTTCATTTTGTTAAACAGGTACGGAAGCAAATCGCCACCAGATCCTGCACGCTCGTTAATGAGCATCACCTTCGGCCCGAAGATACCGGCATTGGGTGTGAGGAACGGTCGGTGATCACTCGCGCGGCTGTTGAAGTAACCGTGCAGTTCGCGCGCCATAATGTCAACCATGTAATCGGCTGCGGAGCCGCCACCGTTGTTGCGCTCGTCTATGATGGCGCCCTTCTTTTGCTGTTGTGCAAAATAGTAGCGGTTAAAGTAGGTGTAGCCGCCCTGCCCGGTGTTGGGCACATATACGTAAGCAAGTTGCCCGTTGGAAAGTTCGTCAACTTTTTTGCGGTTGCTTTCTACCCAGTGCATCATGCGCAGTTGGTTTTCGTTTTCAACAGGCACTACGGTTACTATGCGTGAGCCATCCAGTGACGGTTTGTTGTTCACGCGTATTTTTATCTGTCGGTTGGCGGTGCCTTCAAAAAGTTTGAACAGGTTTTGTGCAGTGGTTAACGGCTGGCCGTTTACTTCCAATAAATAATCTCCGGCTGTTATGTTCACACCCGGTTCACGTAGCGGGGCTTTCAGTTCGGGGTTCCAGTCTTCACCGGTGTAGATTTTTTTGAAGCGGTAATAATTACCCACTGCTTCATAGTCGGCACCGAGCAACCCAATGGGCACATTTTTTACTTCGGGGTAATCGCCCCCGCGGGTGTACGAGTGGCCCACGGCAACTTCACCGCCAACAATATCAACAATGTAGTTCAGGTCATCGCGATGGCGCACGTGATCAACCCAAGGCGCGTACCACTTGTATACATCGTTCCAGGGCGCTCCGTGTACGTTGTCAACATAAAGAAAATCGCGCTGGTAGCGCCAGCCTTCACGGAAGATTTGTTTCCACTCGGCCATCGGATCGATTTTTATTTTTAACGGAGCCAGGGCATCGAGTTTTCCATCACCCGGTTTTTTGTTGTTGTCGGCAGTGCCCAGTATGCCCCACGTGCTGTTGCTGCGGTAGAGCAGCGACTTGCGGTCGTTGGAAATGCTAATATCGTTTACCGGTGTGAGGTAGGTTTCGGTTTTCAGATCTTTAAAGTTGTGGCGATGCAAGGTTGCGCCTTGCTGGTTGGGAACAGCCTCGGCATAAAACACATACCCTTCCGGACCGGGATAGAGCGCGGTGTAGTTGCGCTGCGGAACGTCTACCGCGAGAATGCGTTGCGCGAGGTTATCCATATCAATTTTTACGGCAGTTGATTTTGCCGGAGCAGGTGCTGGAGTTTTTGCACCGGCTTTGGCAGTAGCTGCAGGTGTTGCCGGTTCTTCTTTTGGCTTTTCTTTTTCGTCATCGCTGCGTGGTGCGAGCGGTGAAGTATCGGTTTTGCTGAGCACAATTAAATACAGTGCGCGTGTAATGGGACGATCGTACGAACTCATGTCCAGCCAGCCGGTGTTGAGACCGTAGTTGGTGCTGGCGAGGAAGTAAAGATACTTTCCGGTGGCATCCCACACGGGTGAGATGGCATCGGCCATGCCATCGGTGAGTTGCAGCGTTTGATTAGTTTCAACGTTGTGCACTTTAATCACTTTGTAGTTGCTTTCAATCAACCGTGCATAGGCAATCCACTTGCTGTCGGGCGACCAGATCGGGTTCATGGAGCGGTTTGGATGTGCGTAGCGTTCGGTATCGGCTTTTTTGGTGATGCCTGAGTTTACATCGGTGTATAGTAAGTTGTAATCGGTATCGGTGTAGGCAATGTACTTTCCATCAGGCGACCATTCAGGACGAAAGAAGAATGTGGGGTTGGGTATGGAAATGACTTTCGGTTTTTCCAGTCCTTCCTGATCGGTGATGTAGAGTTGATACTCACCGCTCGCATCGCTGAACCACGCAATGCGTTTTCCATCGGGCGACCATACCGGTGAGCGATCGGCTGCACCGGAGGAGTTGGTGATGTTGCGCCAGTTGCCTTTTTCTTTCGGCACGGTAAAAATTTCTCCGCGGTGTTCAAACAACGCGCGCTGCCCGGTGGGAGAGAGCGAAGCATTTTGCAATGCAGTAGCGCGAACATCTGCCCAGCGTTCGCGTGCCCAGTGAAAATCGCCACGCACATTAATGGTTAGCTTTTTTGTTGTTCCGTTTGCCGGATTGAGTATGTGGAGATAACCACCTTGTTCGTATACAATAACACCTCCACCGGCATCAAGGCTCTTTACATCGAAGTCGGCATGAAAGGTTTGTTGTTTCAATTCGTTAGTTGCTGGATTAAACGACCACACGTTGTTGGCATAATCGCGTTCGGATAGAAAGTACACGACATTATTCAACCATGTCGGATCGGTATGACGTTCGTTATCGGTTTGCGGAGTCATTTTCAACGCGAAAGTTTTCAGGTCAACAATCCAGATGGGTTTGGCCTGGCCACCGCGGTAGTTGCGCCACTCCGGATCCCAGAAACCAATTTGCTGGTAGGCGATGTGATTTCCGTTTTCTGAAATTTCTCCGGCTACGGCACGCGGAATGGGCAGTGCTTCGGGCATCCCACCTTTCTTACTGATTTTGAAAATTTTTGATTCTTTGGTAGGCAACGCTCCTTCACGACTGGAGGAAAACAAAATGAATTCACCATCGGGTGTCCAGCCGGTTACCTGGTCGGCACCGGGGTGCCACGTTAACCGTTCGGGTTGGCCGCCTTCGGCAGGAATTAAGTACACATCGGTGTTGCCATCGTACTGGCCGGTAAAGGCAATGTGCTTGCCATCGGGTGAGAAGTGCGGGTCGGCTTCCATACCTTCATTGGAGGTGAGCCTGCGCGCATCGCCCCCGTCTTTCCCTACAATCCACAAATCGTTGGCGTACACAAACGCGATGTGTTCGTTGCTGATGGTAGGCTGACGCAGCAGCATGGTGCCTTGCGCGAAAGTGTGAAGGGATGTTGCTAAGAGGAGGAGTGTGAGTAAATATGTTTTCATAATCGTGACGGTTAAATCACGATGAAGGTATGGGTTTTGGTTGAGAGGCGGGTTGCCGCTGGCGTAAAACAGCTACTGATTAATGAGGATAAACTTTTTTTGGATGTGAATACAACTTTATGGGTTAACAGGTAGTCTATGTAACACGAACACTCATGAAAACCCTCAGTTTACGCAAAGTCCTGTTTTTGGCTATCGGTATTATGGTAGCGGTAATGATCCTGATCACCACCAGTGTGTTTGGGGTGACTCTTTAACTATTGTGTTCAGGTGTTTAGGTGTGTATGTGTTTTTGTTAGGGCCAACCCAGACACTTAAACACATGAACACAAAAGCACCCTACTTCCCCTTGTATTTTTCAAACCATCCTAATATATAACCAGCCTTGTTGATCTGGTTGCTTGGGCGGTCGGCAATGCCGTGGCTGGCTTCCTGTATACGCACCAATGCCGTTTCAACTTTATTCAATTTCAATGCGGTGTAGTATTGTTCCGATTCGGCCATGGGTGTTCGATAGTCCACTTCACCGGTAAGCAACATGGTTGGCGTTTTTACATTTTTAGCGTACGAGAGTGGCGATCGTTTCATGTAGTGATCGACATGGTCCCATGGAAAGCCCGGGAACCAGTATTTGTAAAAGAACCCCGGGCTATCGGCATACAATACAAAGCTATACCAGTTGATTACCGGCTTGGCCACTACCGCTGCCTTGAAGCGATTGGTGTGTCCAACAATCCATGCGGTTAGTACACCACCACCGCTGCCACCGGTAACGAACAAGTTTTTGTCATCGATAAATCCTTTAGCGATCACCGCATCTACCCCGGAGATGAGGTCATCGTAATCTTCGCCCGGATAATTGTGATGGATGAGGTTGCCAAACTCGGCACCGTAGCTGGTGCTGCCACGCGGGTTCGTGTACAACACTACATACCCTTTACTGGCGAAGAGCTGAAGTTCAAAGGCAAAGCGCGAGCCGTAGTTGGCAAATGGTCCACCATGAATTTCAAGAATGAGCGGATACTTCTTTTTCGGATCAAAATCGGGCGGGTAAATAATCCAGCCCTGTACATCGCGCTTATCGTGTGATGATTTATACCAGATCTCTTCCACGTTACCAGGCTTTTTTTGCGTGAAGAGATCATCGTTTACACGTGTGATGCGTTTGGCTTCACCGCCACCGCGCACACCAGCGGCTAAATCAGCCGGATGATCGGGTGTAGAATGCGTTAAAGCATAGCGACCATTTGAGGCTACGGTAAAGGTTCCGCCACCATAGGGCCGGTCAATCGTAAGTCCGCCAACGTTGTTGGTGAGGTTGGTAATTTTTCCGGTTAAGTCCGTGTACGCGATGAGGGTGTTCCCCTTATCGTCATATTGAAAGAATAATCCTTTGTTGTCGCTGCTCCATTGAATGTTTTCAATGTCGCGATCAAGTGAAGAGATGATTTTACGAAGAGAGGATCCATCGCGGTTCATGATATAGAGATCAGTAACCTGGTAACCCTGATATGCATCGTCAAAGCCAACATAAGCAATGAGTTTTCCATCGGGTGAAACTTTAGGATTTCCATCGGGTCCCTGCCGTTTGGTGAGTGTCTTTAAGGAAAGATCACTTAATGCTATTTCATGGATCTCGCTGTTGGCCGGATCAAATTCATGATCGGCATGACGGTTGGCCGAAAAAATAATACTCTTGCTATCGGGTGCCCAGCAGTAGTCGCCACCATGATTGAAGTTACCGGAAGTAAGCTGGCGTGGTGTTCCGCCATCGACTGATAAGACAAACAAATGGCTGTAACCATCTTTCAAATACCCCGCACCATCAAAACGGTAGGTCATGTTCTCAATGTATTTAGGAGAAGCTGCCCATTTGGCACCGGCAGGTGCATTGGGTAATGCTACCAGTGAAGCGGGTTTATCTTCCACGAAGCTGTTGAAGGCAATGTGTTTTCCATCGGGCGACCATTGAATGTTGCCTATGGATTGCTTCAGGTTGGTGATTTTGGCCTCAGCACCGTTGTCGAGCCAGCGCAGGTAAAGTTGCACCGATCCATCCTTGCTTGATTTATACAAAACACGTTTGCCATCGGGTGACCACCGTGGTGAAAAATCATTTTGATTACCGGTGGTGAGTGGCCGGTTATCCGAGCCATCGAAATTCACCATCCACAAATTCGAAAAACTTTTATCGGCCATCACATCGTTGTAATTGCGCACATAAATGATTTTCTGTCCGTCCGCTGAAATCTGCGGATCAGAAATCCACTCGAGTTGGAATACATCCATGTAATCAAGCTTGCTCTGCGCATTTATTTCATAGAAGAACAGGAAGGGGAGGAGGAATAGAAATTTTTTCATGTCTTTTGTTTTGAGTTCAAGTGTATATGTGTTTTAGTGTTTGAGTTTTTAGGTTGGTGCTACGAAAACACGTACACACATAAACACCCAAACACTATTAGTATTTCCAACTTTTCAAGTCAGCACCCTTCGGTGCACTCTTTTCAATCCGTTTTAAAATTTTGGGCAAGTACATGGTGTTGTACCGTAAGCGGGAGATATAATTAGGGTTATTATGATCCCCATTCCAGCAATGCTCGGCACGGTCGCCATAGTCAACTTCGCCACCATAGAATGGATTTTTGGTTTTCTTTAAAAACGCTTCCATTAAATACACTGCGTTGTTCAGGTAATAATTATCCATGTCGCCACAGTAAATGTGAATCTTGCCTTCCAGCTTTGGACCGAGTGTTGCCCAATCGCGTTCAAGAATGTAACGCAGGTCGTAATTTTCTTTCCAGTATGCGGCTACGCTGTGATCAATCTCTCCGGTTACTTTATCCCACAACCGCTTCGGGTAGCCGTCTTCACCTTGTGGTGAGTACACAGCTTCCCATATATCCCACTGCTGGCCGGAGCGTCCTTTTGTGCCCAGTGCCAGTTCGCGATAATTCATTTCACGTAAAGTTGCCGTAAGCTGGCCTAAATAATTGCGGTAGCCCGGGCGTTCGGTTTTCTTGAAATCACTTTGGTAGTAATAGGCATTCTTGTCGTTGTAAATATCCACCGTACAGTAAGCCCTGAAATCAATCGGATCGGGGCAGGCTGCAAAACACCCATTGAATTCATCGGGATAAAACATTTGAACCGCCAATGCCTCCCAGCCGCCTGTTGAACCGCCATAGGTAAAGCGTGCCCAACCTTGTCCGATGCCACGAAATTGTTTTTCGATTTCCGGTAACAACTCATACATAATGGCATCCCCGTAAGGCCCTTGTGAAGCAGAGTTCACGGCATAGGAGTCATCGTAATAGGGTGTTGGGTGCTGTATTTCAATCACCAGAAAGCGCGGAAAGTTTTTGCCCGTCCATTGTTTGTAAAAGTTATAGGCCTCCTGTGCCTGAATTTTTTTATATCCATAAATCCCAAATCGCCCGGTATAATCAGTAGTGTCCATATTCGGATCGGGTGGTGTTTCGCTAAAGCCACCGAAGTCGCTTGGAAAATGTCCGTGATAAATCATTAGCGGATAGCGAGCTTCCGGATGATCAGCAAAACCTTCAGGCACCAATACATGTGCACCTAAATACATGGGTCTGCCCCAAAACTCCGTTAGTTTTTCGCTTTGAATTTTTATGTGGCGGATATACTTGGTGTCTTTTGGTTCGGTAACCGGTGGAATTTTCATATCCATCACCACGTTAATGGTTTCAGCTTTCGATGGATCAACCGAAATCTTCACCGGAGTATTATAAAAGTTTCCGGGTTTACTGTTCCACTGCTGTCCTTCCCCCTGATCGGGCGGCAGCTTAACGGTATGTCCGGTCTTTAGATTAAAAGTTTCATAGCGATTCAATAGTGCCTGTATATAGTAGTCGCCTGCCGGTACGTCTTTCAGCGATTGAATAGGATAACCAAAGGCGGACGCATCAATAATAATTTTATCCCCCGGCTTCATTCCCTCTACATCCACACCAAAAATCAATTGCGTTGAGGGGCCATCTACAATTTGGTTACGGGGTTCTGCTTTTGCGTTGTTTGATAGCATAAGCAGAAGCCTGCCATCCTGCGCCTGTTCACTGAGTTCCTTTGTGAACGAGATGGCGAATTTTACACTTTTGGTAAGCGATGAATCGGTTTTGGTACACTGCGTGATCAACAGGATTGCAGCAAGCAGTAAAACGGTTTGTAGTTTCATACATGGGGTTATTTGTTTATAAGATAGGACACCCGTGACAGATAGCAAAACCTTTTTTTTGCGTGGATGAACCCCAATTTTCAACCTTTTGGCAATGCCCCAAATGATTTCTTTATTATATATTGCACTGCAATACATTACCGTAGGCCTATGACCATCCACCTCATCGAAGATGATGATATTTATGCCGAGTTTATCAAGCGATCGCTAAGTCAGGATGCTGCAAACAAGGTCATTACCTTTCATTCGGCAGAAGATTGCCTTTCTGCGTTGAACGGTGGCCCAATGCCCGATGCCTTTATTGTGGATTATAAGTTGCCCGGTAAAACCGGTATTGATTTTTATGATGAGATTAAAGACAAACTTAAGGATGAGCAACGCCTGATTATGATGAGTGCCATTGACGATGGTAACATGGTGCTGAGTTTCATCAAAAAGGGTGTGCGCGACTACGTAATTAAGGATGACACTGTTATTGAATCACTGAAAGCGATACTGGATGGTAAAGAAGATGATTACTACCTCTTTAATTAACCCGGCATTGTAAGCGGTACCAAAAGCTGGAATGTGCTGCCCACACCCTCGTGGTTTAAGCACGAAACTTTCCCGCCAATTTTTTCGACCATGGCTTTGGATATGAATAGCCCAAGCCCGGTAGAACTTTCGCCACCGGTAGGGCGGGCAGTAAACTTTTTAAATTTCTGGAACAACTGCCGTAACTCATCCTGCTTAAAACCAAGGGCTTCGTCTTCAATTTCAATCAAGGCAGTGTTGTTGTAGTACGGGTTGGCCCGTATCCACACCTTCTTGCCAGGAAATGAGAATTTCAACGCGTTGGAAATAAGCGTATCAACAGCCCGTTGCAGGCACTGTTTGTCGGTATGGAGCATGGCGTTTTGGCTTTCAACCACAAGCTTAATACCTTTTTTAGAGGCTACATTACTAAAACTGGTTATGACCGACTGCATGAAACTTTGCAGTTGAATGTCTTCTGGCATTAAGGTTATGGAATTGTTTTCGATGCTGCGGTAGTCCACCAGGTTACGGATCATGTCCAACCCGTCAGCCACAACAATGTGCATTTTTTCCAGGTAATTTTTTTGTTCCCCGGTAAGGTTGTCGGGCCCCATCTGCAACAGTTGAACCAACGCGTACAACCTGTTTAAAGGTGACTTCACATCGTGCGAAACGATACTGATGAGTTTGCGTTTTTCTTCCTGCAGATTTTCAATTTGCCGGAGCAAATCAACCGGATCTAACAAGGCAGGGTGTTCGGCATCATCCATAAGTAAGAGGAAAGTTAAAAACTTCCAAAAGATTATGTATTAAAGGCGGATGCGGATTTCTTCCTTATAATTCACCGGTACCGAAAAGGGAACGCCCTTGTATTGCAGCCGTATTGTTCCTTTATAATGAATCTGGAATTTTTTTCCACCGATAACGGCAAAAACAGCATCCAGCAGCCCGATTTCTTTCATGTTCAGTTTTACTTCCAGGGGCACGGTAAACTCATCCTTTGCCGGAACTTTCAGTTTCAGTTGCTGATCGATTACAGCAGCCTTTTTACCATCAACAAAAACCTCCATGTCAATCTTCTTCACCGTCATGCGGATGTTGTTGGGGTTATAGAGGATTGCATTGGCCTTAAGCAAGGGCTCTGAAGTTGCGTCAACAATTACATCCTTGATTTTTCTGAGCTGAACATCTTCTTTAGGCTTACAGGAAGGAAAGGCCACGAGAAGGACAAAGAAACCAAGCATGAGGGGCCAGGTTTTTTGATTAACAAATAACCAACAACGAACAACCAAACCAGTGTCTACGATCATAGCGGTAAGTATAAATAATCTATTTCTAACTTTGCGGAATGAATGCTGATTTTGAACTCATTGCCGATGGCCTTGCCGAACAAGGATATGCCGTAATTGATCAATTTTTGAGCCAACATGAGGTGGAGGACATTTTACAGGTAAAGGAATTTAACGATAACCAGTTGTTTAAGAAAGCCGGCATAGGCAATAGTCAATCCATGCAGATACAGGAGGGTATTCGTGGGGATTATATACAGTGGCTTGATAAGGAGACGGCCGCAGCACCGGTTAAGGTTTACCTGGATAAACTGGATGCGCTGACACAGTTTTTAAATCAGGCTTTGTTTTTAAGCCTTAAAGATTTTGAAGTACACATAGCCCGGTACCCGGTGGGTACTTTTTATAAGCGCCACCTCGATCAGTTTAAGCAGGATGATCACCGCAAGCTTTCCGTCATCTGTTACCTGAATAAGGGTTGGAAGGAAGAACATGGTGGTCAATTACGCATGTATCTATCGGAGGGTTCATTAGATATTTTTCCGCTGGCCGGACGGTTGGTTTGTTTTCGTTCCGATCAGTTGGAACATGAAGTGCTCCCTGCAACCCGTGAACGATTGAGCATAACGGGCTGGATACTGGACAGACTGGCTGAACTTAAACATTTGTAGTCAGCGCTTGCTGATTTTATTTTTGGAAATGGAACGCTGGCGTGAACACTTAAAACGATTTACTTCATCCAATCGTTTTGCACGATGCTTCGTGGTTCTTCCCTGTACACGGGCACGCCATAATTTCCAGCTTGAAGTTTTCAGGTGCTGGCGCATGAGTTCAATAACTTCCTTTTCACTTAACCCGAATTGGAATTCAATGGCATCGAAAGGGGTGCGGTCTTCCCAGGCCATTTCAATGATACGGTTGATGTCTTCTGCCGAGCGCATGATGTATTAACACCTGCACTTACTAAAAGTTATACGTGCTTATGACTGTTGTACTTTTCGAGAACCCATTGAGAAACGGCTTCTACATATTCAGGAGAAAGATTATCTTTATACATCTGACGGATAAATTCCACACGGATTTCGCCTTCTGAAAAACCCGGATGCTGTGCTCGGATGCGGTCTTCAATTTGTGTATTTACCTCCTGAATTAATTCAAGACCGAGACGCACACGTTCTTCCTGCGGTTTGGAAAACCATATTTCCCGTTGTTTTTTTCTGATATGATCTGGGGTATCGTTCACAGCAGTCCAAAGGTAATAAGATTCAGCTCCCGAACCCATTTGCTCAGGTATGCTCTATCAACATTGTTTTCCAATAAACTTCTGATGTCATCTTTTTGTCGGTCGCTTTGAATTTCCTGAATCCAGATTAGCTTGGAGAGAATAAGATCTTCAACTGAAACCAGCCACGCTTCATGACCAAAAAGCTTTTGCCTTGAACGCCTTTCAAATTCTGTTTTACGAAAAGGAGAATTTTTTCTAACGACAAAATCTATTTTTAGCCCAGAGCGACTATCAATGGCATTAAACATTCCTTTTCGATGAAGCTCCTCCTTCACGGCTGGCTTGTGTAGATAGAACTGATCTTTGAATATTTCATAGAATGAACTAAGTGATTCTTCTGAAAGTTCAATAACAATATCAATGTCCCGAGTAGTTCTTGCCACGGTATAAGCAAGCATGGCCATACTTCCGGAAACCATATACGGAATGTTTCTGGCATCAAGTGCGGCTGTAATTTCTTTAAAAAGTTCGCTTACTGACATCACCTAAAACTCAAGTTAACGAAATGCATCATTCATTTTTTAGGTTGAAAAAATGGAGGTTGTTTATCCTCCCATTCCGTTGCCTCCTGGTAAGCACGAGCCACTAAAAGAGGTGCAGCCTCGCCATACAGCTTTCCTAAAAACGAAATGCTGGTAGGCGAACCAGTGTTGTTAAATCCATTGGGCACAACCACACACGGGTGTCCGGTTAAATTGGTAGTGAGCAATTGCGTGCCACCAAAACTGGGGCTGATAATTACATCAAAATCTGTGGTGACTTTATGATACTCTTCAATGAGTTGCTGACGAAGCCGCGATGCATTTATGTACTCCACGGCAGGTATAAAGCGGGCCGTGCGAAACGTGTTTGGCCATGCCCACCGCAATTGATTGGAAAGCAAACTGTCGCGATTGGATCGGGTAAGCTCGTCAAATGCGGCAGCCGCCTCGGCCGTTAACATTAAGCGTATGGCAGCTACCGGAATGGAGGTGGGGAGTTCCAACTCAACCAATTCAATGCCAAGGGATTTAATTACCTCTAGTGTTTTTTGATCGTTTTCCTTGCCAGGATAGGTGGCTTCGAAAAGCGATTTTAAATACCCGACTTTTAATTTTTTAATATCCGTTTTAATGGAATAATTAAACATTGAGGCAGTGGCACTTTTATCCAGCGCATCTTCACCATGAATAACATGGTAGACTAACGCTGCATCAAAGGCCGAACGACAAATAGGCCCGATTTTATCCATGCTCCAGCTTAGCGCCATAGCACCATAGCGACTTACTGTTCCATAACTGGGTCGCAGTCCGCTGGCACCGCAGCGTGTAGAAGGGGATACAATTGAACCGAGTGTTTCAGTACCAATCGAAAAGCCAACTAAACCGGCCACCGTTGCTGAAGCAGAACCGGCTGAAGAACCGCTTGATCCTTGTTTCAGGTTCCATGGATTTTTGGTTACCCCACCAAACCAGATATCGCCCAAGGCCAACGCACCCATGGAAAGCTTGACAACTAAAATGGCCCCTGCTTCATCCAGTTTTTTAACCACAGTGGCTGTAGTAGTTAGTTGCTGATCAACGTAAGGCTCAGCACCCCAGGTTGTTTTTGTTCCTTCAACAGCCAACAAATCTTTTATCCCGTAAGGAATGCCATGCAACGGTCCGCGGTATTTTCCTTTGGCAATTTCTTCATCGGCTTTGCGCGCCTGCGCCATGGCACGCTCTTCAAGAATGGAAACAACGCACTGCAACGTGTCGCCATATTTTTTTATGCGGTTGAGATAAAGTTGAGTTAATTCAACAGATGTTATTTTTCTTGATTTTATCAATACAGCCAGTTTGTAAACCGGATAAAAAGCGAGCTCCTCTTTATTAGCCGGAAGCGCAACGTCCTTTGGCAACCCCCAATCAATTGGCTTCTGCAGCGTTTCTTTTTTAAATCCTGAAGGCACCGGATCGAACCACAACGACATGGGTATATGGTTTTGCAGATTGTATTGATGCAGGGTTTGTATAGAGCGCTGATAGTCGCGAAGCCCTTGCAGCAGAGAGTCACGCTCTACCTGCGTAAAGGTTAAATCGTAAAAAGGCTCAATTTCGGCCGTGGGGTGTGTTGATTGTGCTGTTAGAACCCTTACCGAAAAAGTAAATGCAACTATTATAAAAAGCCTGTAAATTGAACGCCTGTTCATACGCAGTTATTTTTTTCCAAGATATGAAGGAATATTTTTTAAAACTCTACCGTTACAATGCATGGTCAAATAAGCGGGTGTTGGGCGCGTTGGAGCAACAGAATGTTACCGATGAAAAAATCCTGATGCTGATGAGCCATGTAATGGCTGCTCAATTGCTGTGGTTGCACCGTATTTTGGGATTGCCAGCGCCCGATGTTGAGCTGTGGAAACTATATTCTATTGAACGGTTAAAAGAATTAAGCGAAGAAGGATCAACCCGTTGGTTGCAATTTATTGAGGAGCATGATGATTTTAACCGGCAACTTCGTTACCACAATTATGTAGGTCACGCTTTCGAAAACAATGTTGAGCAAATCATGATTCATACCGTAAATCACGCAACCTATCACCGCGGGCAGGTTGCCTTGCTGATGCGTGAACGAGGGTATGAACCCATCAACACAGACCTTATTACGTATGACAGAGTAGTGACAGGTCAGCTGAAGGCCTGAACAATATTCATGATAACTGGTTTAATGAGAACTAAACAATCAAACTATGAAGAAAATCAATTTACTTTTCATGCTATGTTTCATAGCGGTGACAACCTGGGCACAGGATGGCATTACCATTTGTCACACACCGGCTACCGAGAAATTTGCACTCTTCGCTTCCAATAAGGATTTTAATAGGGCACATGCTGATCCGCTTCCGTACACACACCAGAGCTCTGTAGGAAAGATGATTACCTTTAAAACACCTGATGGAAAGGACGCTAACGGATATTTACTTACCGCTAAAACCAAAACCAACAGCTGGATTTTTGTTTTTCAGGAGTGGTGGGGATTGAACGATCACATCAAGCGTGAAGCCGAACAATTGTATAATGATTTAGGAAATGTAAATGTATTGGCCATTGATATGTACGATGGAAAAGTTACGGATAAGCGCGAGGAGGCCGGTCAATTAATGGGTGCATTTAAACAAGAGCGTGGCAACGGCATTGTTCAGGGTGCCGTGAATTATGCCGGTAAAGATGCAAAAATAGGAACGGTGGGTTGGTGCTTTGGCGGTGGCCAGTCCTTGCAAGCTGCATTAACAGCCGGCAAGCAAGCCGTTGCCGCAGTGATGTATTATGGCATGCCCGAGGAAAATATTGATCGTTTGAAAACCTTAAACTGCGATGTGCTGAACATCTGGCCTACGCAGGATCAGTGGATCAACAAAGCGGTGATGGATAAGTTTGAAGCCAACATGAAAGCTGCCGGAAAAAACCTGACAGTGAAAGCATATGATGCCGATCATGCCTTTGCCAACCCGAGTAACCCAAAACATAACAAGGAGTTTACGGCTGATGCGCATAAACATACACTCGAATTTTTTAAGGCACGGTTGAAGTAGATAGGATCTTTTAATTTAAAATAAGCCTGCTAAAGTGATTTGGCAGGCTTTTTCATTTTTTAGATTACCACTCAAAACATTGTTTGCGGAATTTTAAACGGTAAGTGGTAGGTTTAATGTATAACCCCAACGAATATGAGAAATTTATTTTTGCTGATCGTGTTGTGCTTAAGTGTTGCTTTACACAGCGTAGCACAAAATGTAAAGAAACTCCGCCTCGAGCAATCGCTTGACATGGAAACTGTAGCGGATCCGCAACTTTCACCGGACGGGTCGGAAATCGTGTACGCACGTACCTGGATTGATAAATTGAACGACAAACGGGAAACCGATTTGTGGATCATGAGTACGAATGGATCAAAAAATCGCTTCTTAATTAAAGGAGGGTCACCCAGTTGGTCGCCTGATGGTACCCGCATTGCTTATACCGCATCGGGTGACCCAAAGGGCACGCAGATTTTCATCAAATACAAAGGCACTGAAGGCAGTACTCAAATAACCCGCCTCGAAAAGTCACCATCTAACATCACATGGTCTCCTGATGGTCAGCAAATTGCCTTCACCATGATTGTTCCTGCAAAAAATCCATGGCCTGTAAAAATTCCGGGTAAACCAGAAGGCGCCAAATGGACGGAAGAGCCAAAGTTTATAAATAACCTTGTTTACCGAAGAGACCGCGTAGGATTTTTAGAGGAAGGATATGTACACATATTTACTGTACCGGCAGGTGGTGGTACTCCACGTCAGATCACCCAAGGCGATTGGGACCATGGCACCTCAGGAATTTCATGGACACGCGATGGAAAGGAAATTGCATTCAGCAGTTTACGAATACCTGAAGCAGAATATGCATACCGTGAATCGGAAATTTATGCGGTTAATGTAGCAACTGGTGTGGTGCGTCAACTTACCACACGCAAAGGTCCCGATTTCGCACCAGTGGTTTCACCCGATGGTAAAATGGTGGCCTATGTCGGTTATGACTGGACAGATGATACCTATCGTGATTCACAACTTTACATGATGAATATTGATGGTACGGGGCATCGCTCGTTAACGCCAACGCTGGACCGAAGCCCAGGAGGATTAATCTGGGCAGCGGATAATTCGGGCGTATATTTCAACGCGCAGAATGAAGGCAGCAGTAATTTTTATTTTGCTCCGGTAAAAGGAAACGTAAGGCAAGTAACACAGGGTAAACAAATGCTTGCGGTTACCAGCCTGACAGCACAAGGAATAGCTGTTGGTACTCTTGCAGACTCAAAAAATCCTGGTGATGTTGCCAGTTTCACCATTGCCAATCCAAAGCCTGTTCGTTTAACAAACGTTAATGAAGATGTGCTGGGCACTGTTCAGCTTGGCGATGTTGAAGAAATCTGGTACACGTCCGTTGATGATTATAAAATTCAGGGCTGGATTGTAAAGCCACCGGACTTTGATCCGAAGAAAAAATATCCACTTATCCTGGTCATTCATGGAGGCCCTCATGCTATGTATAACCTCGCCTTTAATTTTACCTGGCAACACCATGCTGCGGAAGGATACGTTGTTTTGTATACAAACCCACGCGGCTCAACCGGTTACGGAAGTGCTTTCGCCAACGCCATCAAGAATGCTTATCCCGATAAAGATTATGATGATCTGATGAAAGGTGTAGATGAGGTGATCAAGCGCGGGTATATTGATGATCGCAACCTTTTTGTATATGGAGGAAGCGGAGGCGGAGTACTTACCTCATGGATTGTTGGCCACACCGATAGATTTGCTGCAGCTTCAGTAAATTTTCCGGTTACAAATTGGCTTTCCTTTGTAGGAACTACCGATGGCGTGAGCTGGTATAAAAACTTTGCCAAGTATCCGTGGGAAGATCCTTCTGAACATTTAAAGCGTTCATCTTTGATGTATGTTGGCAATGTAAAAACACCTACCATGCTTATGTGCGGTGTAAATGATTTACGCACCCCTATTTCACAAACAGAAGAATATTATTCGGCCTTAAAAGTTTTGAAAGTTCCCACGGTGATGATCCGTTTTAATGAAGAGTTTCACGGCACATCATCAAAACCGTCAAATTATTTACGCACGCAGCAATACTTGTACTATTGGTTTAATCAGTACAAACGAAACGGACCTACTGCATTGAAGTAGACAGAATATCTGTTGATGATGGACAGTTGACATATCGTCAATTGTCCATCATTAATCTAAAATTTGAATCAATAATGCTGCAGCATATACTTGATAACATCTGTAGTGGTAACAATACCCACTAATTTACTTTCATCCTCGTCAGCTACAACAGGCAAAGAGTGAAATTCTTCTTTGGAGAGAATTTCAGCTACTTCTTTAATCGTATCGGTTTCTTTAACAGCGCGTGGTTTGTGCGACATTACCTGACTGATGTTCAGCATGTCGAACACCGCTTCGTCTGCATCGCCTTCACCGGCAAATAGTCCACTAAAGGTCAGCCGATTCAAATCGGTTTTACTGAGCATGCCCACGAGCTGTGTACCATGCACCACCGGCAGGTGGCGGATATGATGTTTGAGGATGAGTTTGTTGGCATTGAGAAGGGTGTCATCCAATTGTACGGCCACAACATTCTTTGTCATGATGGTATTCACGGGTTCGCGCTTTTTCATGGCTCTCTGATTTAGTATCTCAAAGTACCATGCTTCTTCAGTAAACCGCCTGATGAATATCAGCCGGCTCCGGTGATCTTCATCACTCCCAAACTACTTTCCCTTCGGTATGGTACCATTTTGGGTAATGGGGCAGATGGATTTTCTCGACTTCGTTCCGTTTAACTTTTAATGTTGGTGTTAGTAAATTATTTTCTACCGACCAATCATCTTTCATGATAACCGCTTTTTCTACCTGCTCGTGTGATTCAAGTTCGGGATTTAGTTCGTTCAGTGTTTTGCTGATGCTGTTGATCAGGTGCTCTTTGGTTTTGGTTTTTCCACTTGCCGATAGAACGGTCAAGGCAATGGGCTGCGGAACGCCCATACCCACCACACATACCTGCTCAATATCCGGGTTGCTGAGCAGTTTCATTTCAATCGGAGCAGGCGCTATATATTTTCCTTTGTCGGTTTTAAATAAATCTTTTACCCGCCCGGTAATGGTGAGAAAACCTTCTTTCGATACTTCTCCCTGGTCACCTGTTTTTAAATAACCCTCCTCATCAAATAGTTCTTTGGTCATTTCCGGTTCTTTGTAATAACCTTGTGTAAGCCCCGGGCATTTTACGCGGATTTCGCCATGGTCGGCAATTTTTACCGATAAGCCTTTTAGGGGGAGGCCCACCGTGCCATGTCGATTATTGTCAACCCGGTTAAAGTGAGCGTACACACAATCCTCTGTCATACCGTAGGCTTGCAATATGTTTACCCCAATTGATTGGTACCACTTAAGTAAATCAACGGAAATCGGGGCCGCACCGCTAAAGATTTGTTTTGCCCGTGAAAGGCCCAGGCCTTTCTTTATTTTGTTTTTAATGAGCGTACTCACCAACGGAATGGCCAGGAGTGTGTTGAGTTTTTTCTGTGGTAATTTCTCCAGTATTTTTTCATGGAATTTTGCCCAGATGCGCGGCACTGCAAAAAAATGAGTGGGTTGCGTATCGGCCAGGTTTTTCGGGAAAGTTTCAAGGGTTTCGGGAAAGGAGAAAGTGCCTCCCTGGTAAAGCCCCATCACTTCAATACCCATGCGCTCTGCAATATGGCTTAAGGGCAAATACGAAAATAAAACGGGGTGTTGTTGTATGCCCAACTCACCAATGGCTTGCGTAAGTGTTGCGTCAAAATTTGAAACATTGTGCATAACACCTTTTGGTTTTCCCGTGGTGCCAGAGGTATACATAATTGTAAGCAATTCATCGGGTTGCCATAGGTGCACATTTTTCAGAGGCTCGAATTGTTTTATCCACTGTTCCCAGCTATGGTTCTCGTCAATCCCGTAGGCGTTTATGCCAAGCTTCACCACGTTTGATGGAATACCCTGCCGTTGTGGGCTGTAATCATCAAGCTTTCCAACAATAACCAGTTTTGATTCACTGTGCTCTAATATCTGATGGATCGATGATGCCGTTATAGTAGCATAAAGCGGCACGGAGACATAGCCGGCCATCATAATGGCCAGGTCGGCCATGATCCAATGCGCACAGTTTTTTGACAGCAGCCCCACTTTACTTCCTGCCGGAAATCCCAGCGACTGCAGGCCATTTGCAATTCGCCTGATCTCTTCACCGGCTTGTTGGTACGTCCAGGTCTTCCATTGGCCGTTAAAAGGTTGACGCAGAAAAAGTTGTTGAGGGATTTCCTTCTCCCATTTGATAAACTGTGCTAACGGGCTTGAACTCATGTTTGGATGGTTTAAGGTTTTACTATTTACTCAGAAAACAGTTAAAATAAAAGCCCTTCTTTTCTACCTTCGCTACATGAGTGAACCTTCGAAGAGACTTTTTTTACTGGATGCCTATGCGCTGATATACCGCGCACATTTTGCGTTTACAAAAACACCGCGGATTAATTCAAAAGGACATAACACTTCTGTTCCTTTTGGATTTACCAATACATTGCTGGAAGTTTTACAAAAACAAAAGCCAACGCACATTGGCGTGGCTTTCGATACGTCAGCGCCAACCTTTCGCGATGAGATTTTTGAAGCCTATAAAGCCAACCGCCAGGAAACGCCAGAGGACATTCGTTATGGTGTGCCCAAGGTGAAGGAAATTCTAAAGGCTTTTAATATTCCTATTCTTGAAAAGGATGGTTATGAGGCGGATGATATCATCGGAACACTGGCGCATCAGGCGGAAGCCGCAGGCTTTGAGGTCTACATGATGACACCCGATAAAGACTTCGGGCAGTTGGTGACCGATAAAGTGAAACTGTATAAACCAGCCTACATGGGCAATGCCGTAGATGTGATGGGGCCGGAAGAAGTTTGTGCACGATGGGATATTGAAAACGTGAATCAGGTTGTTGAAATGTTGGGCCTGCAGGGTGATAGCGCTGATAATATTCCGGGCATTCCCGGTTTTGGCCCGAAAACAGCAGCCACATTATTAAAGAAATACAAAACTATTGAAGGAATAATTGAACACGTTTCAGAATTAAAAGGCAAGCAAAAAGAACTGGTTGAGCAATATGGCGAGCAGGCGCTGCTCTCCCGAAAGCTGGCCACCATAATTCTGGATGTTCCGGTGGCCTTTAAGGAAGATGACCTGAAGTATAACGGCCCGAATGAAGAGTTGCTGAAACCGATTTTTCAAGAACTGGAATTCAAAACAATATTGAATCGCGTGTTTGGTGATGCTGCTGTGGCTGCACCTGCGGCACCTAAGGCATCGCAACTTTCCATGTTTGGAACCGCAGCTACGGAGGAAGTGGCAGAAGAAAAATCAATTCCGGGAACGGGTGAGAACCGAACATTTGCAAAAGATGCTGTGCAGTATCATTCCCTTACAGCAAAAGAGCAAAAGAATCTTATCCATGATTTAAAAAAAAGCACAGCCTTTGCCTGGACGGTACAAACATCGGATGACAAGACAATAACCGGACTTGGATTTTCAATAAAACCGAATGAAGCTTTTTTTGTGCCGATTGAAAACGAAAAGCAATTGCGGGAGTTCACCGATGTATTTTCAGATCTTGCCAAACTGAAAATTGGTAATAACGTTAAAGCCGCTTTGCTCGCTTTCCGCGAACACGGTCTTTCTGTAAGCGGCCCTCTTTTCGATACGATGATTGCGCACTACCTGGTGGAGCCGGAATCGGCTCACGATATGCAAACTCTTACTGAATTGTATTTCGGGTACCATGTAATGAAGGGCAATGAAGGTGAAGTGGCCGATCGGTTGTGTGAGCATGCCGACTACGCCCTTCAGCTTAAGCAAAAACTGCAGCCTGAACTTGAAAAGCGTGGGCACTCCAGTTTGATGCGCGATGTGGAGATGCCATTGGTGCAGGTGCTGGCAAGTATGGAGTTTGAGGGGGTTACTATTGATGAAGATGTACTTTCTAAAATGTCGGATGATCTGAAAGCAGAAAGTGAGCGTGTGCAGAAGGAGATTTTTAAACTGGCAGGCCAGGAGTTTAATATAAGCTCACCAAAACAGCTTGGTGAAATCCTGTTTGAAAAAATGAAACTGGGCGATAAGCCCAAGAAAACAAAAACCGGTCAGTATGCTACGGGTGAAGACGTGCTCAACAAGCTAGCCGGTGAAAGTGAGATCGTTAAAAAAATTCTCGATTTCCGCGAATATGAAAAACTGCGCTCCACGTATGTGGATGCCTTACCAAAACTCATCGACAAGCGGGATGGGAGAATCCATACCGATTATCGTCAGGCTGTAGCAGCTACCGGTCGGTTAAGTTCCAATAATCCAAACCTGCAGAACATACCCATCCGTACGGAAAAGGGAAGACAAATCAGAAAAGCATTTATCCCCCGCGATAAAAATTTCGTATTCATGTCGGCCGACTACTCACAAATTGAATTGCGCATTGCCGCATCATTTGCGAAGGATGAGATTATGATTGAGGCGTTCAAAAACAAACGCGACATCCACACTACCACAGCGGCAAAAGTATTTAAGGTACCCATTGAACAAGTAACTCCCGATATGAGGCGGAAGGCCAAGGAAGTAAACTTTGGAATTCTTTATGGAAGCACTGCCTTTGGCCTATCGCAAAACCTGAATATTTCACGTTCGGAGGCAGCCGAGATAATCAGTGCTTATTTTGAAGAGTTTCCGGCCATTAAACGTTATATGGACAACGCTATTCTGGAAGCACGTGAAAAGGAGTATGTAGAAACGATTTTAGGAAGGAGACGATACCTGCGTGATATTAATTCCCGCAACATTACCACCCGTGGATTCGCTGAGCGCAATGCCATCAATGCGCCCATACAGGGCAGCGCAGCCGATATCATTAAAATAGCCATGGTAAATATTCATCGATGGATGGTTAAAGAAGGTGTAAAATCACGCATGATCATGCAGGTACACGATGAACTGGTTTTTGACGTACACAAAGATGAGGTGGAGTTGATTAAAGAAAATGTAAGCAAACTGATGAAGAGTGCGGTGCATTTGGAAGTGCCGATGGAGGTGGAGGTGGGCGTAGGTAAAAACTGGCTGGAGGCGCATTAAATGCACAAATTAACAAATTGTTAATAACAAATTGTTAATAACAATTTGTTATCTTTGTTCTATGTCAGAGCCTATAAACCCCTTTCCGATTCACGGTTATTTTGGTCCTGAGTTGTTTTGCAATCGGGACGATGAAAAAGATATGCTGATAGAGGCTGTGAGAAATGGTCGAAATATCACGCTCTTTGCTCCGCGCAGAATTGGGAAATCAGCGCTGATCCATCATGTCTTTCATTTCCTGCATCCAAAATGGAGTTGTATTTACCTCGATGTGCAGGAATCATCATCATTTAAGGATTTTACCAACTTGTTTTTAACTAGTGTGTTGAATGGGGTAAAGCGTCAAAAAACGCTTTTCAATAAAGTTCAGGAATGGTTGTTATCTTTTCGACCGGTGCTTTCAACAAATCCACACACCGGTAGCTTTGAAGTTGAGATTGATTTTAAATCTGATGCACAACAACAAACCTCCATTAAAAGTGCTTTTCAGTTGTTGGATAGCCAAGGCCCTACCGTAATAGCTTTAGACGAGTTTCAGCATATTCATTCATGGGATGAAGGTTTTGCGGTTGAGTCTTGGCTAAGGTCGGAGATTCAACATCTGAAAAATGTTCGATTCATTTTTTCCGGCAGCCAGTTTCATTTATTAACTGAAATGTTTCAATCTGCCAAGAGGCCATTTTTTGCTAGTACACAGCCTATGAATATTGGTAAGATTGAGATGGAGCGGTATCGGATATTTATAGGGCGTATGTTTCAGGCGCATGGTAAAGCTATCCGGACAGAAGAGATTGATTGCATTCTTGAATGGGCTGATGGAAACACGTATAATGTGCAATTGCTTTGTAACCGGATTTTTTCAAAAGCAAGTAAAAAGGTTGAGCAAGCTATGATCGATGAATCGATTATTGAAATTTATGCGGAGAACAAGCTTTCGTACTTTGCTTTGCGAAATTCCATGTCAAAATATCAATGGCAGGTTTTAACGGCAATTGCAATTGAGGGAATGGTGTTTGCGCCTACGGCTCGTGATTTTCTAAAAAAATATGATTTAGGAGCAGGGCCTTCTGTTCTTCGTGCCATGGAGTATCTTCTTTCGAGGGAATTGGTATACCAGTACTATCAGGATAATGGGGAGAAATACTATCAGGTTTACGATATTATACTAATGCGCTGGCTTCAAAAAAAATAATAATGCATAAGACAATGGTTCCTTCATTAGATGATATTAAACGGGCACACGAACGCATCAAACCTTACATTCACCGAACACCGGTGATCAGTTCGAATGGTATTAACGAACTGGCAGGGTGTAAAATCTTTTTTAAGTGCGAGAACTTTCAAAAGATCGGTGCCTTTAAAGCGCGGGGTGCCATGAATGCTGCGCTTTCTTTAAACAAAGAAGATCTCGAAAAGGGATTAGCCACACATTCTTCCGGCAACCATGCACAGGCGCTGGCGCGTGCCGCAAAATTATTGGGTGTGCCCGCTTACATTGTTATGCCCTCTACGGCTCCTGATGTTAAAAAGCGTGGCGTTAAAGGTTTTCAGGGACAGATTTTTGAATGTGAACCAACCCTTGAGGCGCGTGAATCAACGTTGGCTGGTGTAATAAAGAGAACCAACGCAACTGAAATCCATCCTTTCAATAATTACGATGTAATTGCCGGTCAGGCAACCGCAGCAAAGGAATTAATTGAAGACACGGAGAAGCTTGATGTAATTCTGGCGCCTGTTGGTGGAGGAGGCCTGCTGAGCGGAACGCTATTGGCGACTAAATATTTTTCTCCGGGTACACATGTCATAGCTGGAGAACCGGCTGGTGCGGATGATGCTTACCGGTCGTTGAAAAGCGGAAGGATAGAACCTTCACAAGCAAAAGGTGTTGCCGATGGTTTACTCACTTCTTTGGGTGATAAAACCTTTCCGATTATTCGAGACCATGTAAAAGAAATTATTACGGTTACCGATGCAGAAATCATTTCAGCCATGCGGTTGATTTGGGAGCGAATGAAAATCATCGTTGAGCCCTCTTGCTCCGTTCCGTTAGCGGCTTTGCTGAAGGAGAAGAAAAAATTTGCCGGAAAAAAAGTGGGTATTATTCTTTCCGGTGGCAATGTTGATGTGGAGCGGGCGTGTAAATTATTTGCGGAGTATAAATAAAAAGACCTCCAAGGTCTTTAAGACCTTGGAGGTCTGAATATCTAGACCCATCTCAAAAATATCAAACAGGATGTAGTCATCCCGGCCTTGAGCCTGCCTACCGGCAGGCAGGCCGGTGTCTCACTTTTCTTCTTTTCAATTAATGGGATCGCGGATCATTGTCCGTGATGACACCCATTTTTGAGATGGGTTTATAAATAATCAATTCGTTCCTTTCTTAAACTGATCAAACTTTGATTCCGTTGCCCGCTTGGGGAATACATTATCAGCGCTGTTGATATCCGAAGTTTCTTTGAAGGGATCAAGCACAATGTTCACCACTTCCTTATCCTTCACAAATACTTTTGTTACCGTGCTCTCATTCGTTCGCCAGATCTCGGCCGGTATACGATCAACTTCTTTTGAGCCGTCTTTAAAGGTCCACTCAATGATAACGGGCATCACCAGACCACCTTTGTTGGAAAGCTTTACCTCGTACATGTTCTTGTTTTGAAGTTTGTTCAGTATAGCTTTATCATCAATACGGCTTTGGAATTCATTGTAGAATCGCTGATCGGTAGGCAATACACTGATGGGCTCAGGTCCTGCTGAGAAATCGTTGTACTCTTTTTTACCCGAACCTGATCCAGCCTCAGCTTTTTTTGCTGTTACCTGCTTTTCTACTTTGGTTTGTTCGGTGCGCAACGTATACCATTTCACCTGATCAATCGACTGATCAACATTGTCGGTTGTATAGAACCAACCCCGCCAGAACCAATCCAGGTCAACAGCAGAAGCATCTTCCATGGTGCGGAAAAAGTCGGCCGGTTGAGGATGTTTAAACGCCCAACGTTCAGAATATTCTTTGAAGGCTTTATCAAAAAGGTCTTTGCCCATTACGGTTTCGCGCAGGATGTACATGGCAGTAGCTGCTTTTTGGTACTGCTCAGCACCAAACTGAATAACTTGTTCTGAATTTGTCATGAGCGGACGTTGCAACGATTTATCGCCTTTCATGTATCCTACCAATCCTTCGGGCAACCCGCGGCTCCAGTTGTCTTTTGGATAGCGTTCTAATTCTGTGACCAGTTGAACAAAGCTGTTGATGCCCTCATCCATCCAGGTCCACTGGCGTTCATCGTTGTTGATGATCATCGGAAAGAAATTGTGTCCAACCTCATGTACAATTACACCAATCATACGCGTTCTGTCGGAAGCAGTATAGCTTCCATCTTTCTTTGGTCGCCCGAAGTTGAAACAGATCATAGGGTACTCCATACCAATAGAGGCAGCATGGACAGAAATAGCTACCGGATAAGGATAGTCGATCGTCATGCGGGAATAGACTTCCAACGTATTTTTTACAGCCAGTGTTGATTCTTTTTCCCACAGCGGGTTTCCTTCTTTCGGATAGAATGACATGGCCAGCGGTGTTTTGTCATTGATTTTTACCGCCTGCGCATCCCAGATGAATTTGCGTGAAGAAGCAAAAGCAAAGTCGCGTACATTCTCGGCATGGAACTCCCAGGTTTTTTTGGTTTTTGATTTTGTCTTTTCTTTTTGTGTGGCTTCGGCCTGTGTTACAATGATAACCGGCTTATCGAAAGAGGTTTTCGCTTTTTCAAAGCGTTCAATTTCAGTTTTTGTAAGAACATCTTTCACGTTTTGCAAGCTTCCGGTAGACGCCACAATGTGATCGGACGGAACAGTAATTTTTACTTTGTAATCACCGAAAGGTAAGGCAAACTCACCCTGCCCGAGGAATTGCTTGTTCTGCCAGCCGTTTACGTCATCAAATACACACATGCGTGGAAAGAACTGTGCAATAGTGTAAACATAATTTCCATCTTCGGGAAAAAATTCCAACCCGCTACGTTCACCATCTTTCATACGGTCGCCAATGTTGTACGACCACTCCACCTGGAAGGAATATTTCCCCCCGGCAACCAGGGCTTGTGGTAAATCCACGCGCATCATGGTATGGTTAATGGTAAATGGAAGTGCTTTGCCGGAGGCATCCTTTACTGATTTAATTTTGTACCCGCCATCAAAATCATATAAGCCGAGCGATCCGGCTACAAATTTTGCAGGAATGGAATCGCGCAAGCTCGTGGGCCGTGTTTGGCTTTTTAAGCTATTTTGTGCAATCACGTTCTGGTCTAACTGCAGCCACAGGTATTTTAAATTTTCAGGCGAATTGTTGTGGTAAGTAATGGTTTCCGACCCGCTTATGGATTGGTTATCGTCATTGAGCTCAACGTTAATCACATAGTCAGCTTTTTGTTGCCAGTACTTTGGCCCAGGTGCGCCTGAACCAGTGCGGTATTCGTTTGGTGTGGGCAGCGTAGTGCCGAGTTGTTCAAATTTGCCTTGCCATTTGGCGGGTTCCTGCGCACAAACGATAGCCGTTTGAAAAGCGAAAAGCAGTACGAGTAAATTTTTCATGTTTAAATATTAATCTTAATTGTTTAATGATTTACCAGGGGTACGTATTTTTTATAAGTACCAACGCAATGCCTGCGATGGCTGAGGAGAGCACCAGTTTCCAGTCTCTGCGGTTCAGGGTAAAAAGATCGACTAAGATAAAACTGATGAACATAAAAATGGAAACGATTATTATCTGACCCACTTCAAGGCCTACATTAAAGGCAAAAAGCGGTGACACAATATTTTTTTGCTTCCCTAAAATGGCCTGCAGGTAGTTTGAAAACCCCATACCATGTATTAGGCCGAAGAAAAGGGCATAACCATAGTTAATATAGGTGGTGCGATCAGTCACCTCTGTTCTTCTGAAAATATTGGAAAAAGCAGTGATGAATATGGTTAGCGGAATCAGGAATTCAATCACGTCACTGTTTACGACTATGATTTGTAAAGTAGCCAATGCCAGGGTAATGGAGTGCCCGATCGTAAATGCCGTAATCAGTATCAGTAATTTTTTCCAGTCGCGCATCAGGTATATGGCACACAAGGCAACCACAAACAGAATATGGTCATACCCATTGGCATAATCCAGGATATGATCTTTGCCAAGCGTAAAGTATAGCTGAAATTCGCCCATCAATTTTTTTTAAAACCTGCAAGTATAATGTTATTTGAGAAAGTTTCCTTCGGCTTAGTGATGGAAGGAGCCTCACAGCGTTACGGATTTGATTAATTTTGCGTTCTGCGATCTATGGTTATTCTTTTTGCATTCTTTCTTGGCCTTCTGGTACCAGCCCATCCCATTCATATTTCGGTTACTGAAATGGAGTATGATGAGAAGGAAAGGGAATTGGAAATAGTGATGCGGATTTTTTCCGATGACCTGGAGACTTCTATACGGGCAGCCCAAAACGAACCCTTATTGGATTTGCTTCATCCACAAAGTGCTACAACAGATGAGCTTGCCCGGGAATACATTTTAAACCGTTTTAAGGTTACGCTGGATGGTAAGGTACAGAAATTGAATTACCTGGGTTTTGAATTAGATGGTGATGCAATGGTTTTTTACATCCAGGCCGTGCAAGTAAAAAACTGGAAGTCGATCACCGTACTAAATAGTGTTATACTGGAAACGTATGACGATCAATCAAACCTTGTGCACGTTACCCTAAAAGGAAGAACAAAGAGCCTTCGGTTGATGCGAAACAATCCTTCCGGAACACTTACGTTTGATAAATAAATCAGTACCATGCAAGGCATATCAAAGTTAATTGTAGTGATGGGTGTACTCGCCATCTTTTTGATTGGGTGTAACCGCGATCAAGAGGAAAAGTGCGCTTTTGTTCCACCGGTAAAGGACCGGGTTTCACTTGAATTTATTTCCCTTTCTGACTCAATTGTAAACATTAGCTCTAAAAGTGAGCTGATTTCATTTTTGGCTCGTTATCCCATTCTCCGCGATTACTTCCTTCGCAGGTCCATGTATCCAAACGACTCCGTTTTTTTGGAGGAGCTTTACAAAAGGTTTACTAACAACTACCTGGATACCTTGCGGGCTGATGTAAAGCGTGTGTTTGGTGACGAGCAGCAACTGAAGCAACAATTTCAGGAAGCTTTCAGCAACATGCGCTACTATTATGCCGATGCACAGCTGCCAAAAATCCAAACGTTGGTTACTGGTCTTGATAACGACATGTTGGTGAGTGATTCACTAATAATAATAAGCCTTGATTACTACCTGGGGCCAGGTGCAAAATACCGCCCTAATATGTATGAGTATTTGTTAAGGCAGTATGTGAAAGAAAACATAGTTCCATCCACCATGCTCTTATATGGAATGAACCGCTTTAGTTATAACAATCTTGCCGATGATCGGGCCATTGCCGACATGATAGCCTTTGGCAAAGCGTATTACTTTGCCAAGCACATGTTGCCGTGTGTGCCGGATAGCGTTTTTATTTGGTATACCGGGGATGAGATTAAGGGCGCTAAAGAAAATCAGGATATGATCTGGTACCGGTTAATTGAAGATCAGGTGCTGTACTCCACCAACCATATGGTGAAGCAACGCTTTCTTAGTGAACGGCCCTTTACCATTGAAGTGGGAGAGAAATGCCCCGGCCGGATTGCGCAGTGGGTAGGTTGGGAAATTGTGAAGAGTTATATGAACACCCACCCGGAAACATCGTTGCCACAACTGATGGAAATGAGTGATGCTGATAAATTGTTTAAGGAATCGAGGTATAAGCCGGTGAAGAAATAGATTCATTAAAACGATGATCCGGAAACATGCCTATAACTTCATTTTTAGTCATCGCGGGCCTGCCTGCACGTAGCCGCTTCGGCAAAGGCAGGCATTTGACCCGCAATCCCAAACTATTACTGAGATGCCGGCTCGCGGGCCGACATGACATTTAGGTATGTTTGCGGATCATCGGTTTCATTAATAACAATACTATCTTTACAAGTTAACTAAAGAGTTATGCGATCAAAAATTGTTGCCGGTAACTGGAAAATGAATAAAACGCTGGATGAGGCTAAAGCCCTTACGTCAGAAATTATGGGCATGGTTGCCGATGAAGTGAAGGGTGATGTAAAGGTTGTACTGTGTACACCTTTTCCATATTTGATTCCGGCAAAAAACATCCTGGGTAATAGTAGCCGTATTGCCGTTGGGGCACAGAATGCCAGCGAACATGAAGCAGGTGCCTATACGGGTGAAGTTTCATCTGTTATGTTAAAAAGTATGGATGTTCCATACGTTATATTGGGTCACAGCGAACGAAGGCAATATTTTGGTGAAGATGGAAAGCTGCTGGCGAAGAAGGTTGATGTTGCTTTAAAGCATGGATTGACTCCGATTTTTTGTTGTGGCGAGCCGCTGGAAGTGCGTGAGCGAAACGAACACGAAGCCCTGGTTTGCCGCCAGGTTGAAGAAGCATTGTTTCATTTAGAGGCAGAGGCCATAAGGAAAATCGTGATTGCGTACGAACCCGTGTGGGCTATTGGTACAGGCCAAACAGCTTCAGCACAACAAGCGCAGGATATGCATGCGGTAATCCGGAAACATGTAGCCGGCAAGTATGGTCAGGCTGTGGCCGATTCTATTTCGATTTTATATGGCGGAAGCATGAATGCCGCCAACGCTAAAGAGTTGCTTGCGTGTGCTGATGTAGATGGCGGATTGGTAGGTGGTGCCTCCTTAAAGTCGCGCGAGTTTGTGGAAATCATTAAATCAATTTAATCAATTTGAAGATGGGGTGATTTGAAAATTTGAAAATGATCGAGTCACCTAAATAAAGCTTTTTACGCACGTCATTGATCGTTCATTTTCAAATTAATCCATCTTCAAATTTTCAAATTGTATGTACTACTCCCGTCTACAGGTAATCTGTAATCCCGATTTTTCAGAAATCCTCATGGCTGAAATAGCCGAGGCAGGGTTTGATACGTTTATGGAAACCGAAAAGGGATTTGAAGCCTTTGTTGAGCAGCACCAATACGATAAACAAAAACTGCAGGAAGTAAAGGACAAGTACACTCCACTAACACCGGTTGTTTTTTTTATCGACAGGGTTGAAAAGAAAAACTGGAATGAGGAGTGGGAAAAAAATTATGAACCCATTGTTGTTGACGATACCATAATCATTCGAGCGCACTTTCATAAACCTGAAAAGGAATATCCTTACGATATCATCATCACACCAAAAATGTCTTTCGGCACGGGGCACCATCAAACTACCCACCTGATGTTGAAGGCCCAACTGGGCATTGACCATAAAAATAAGCGGGTAATGGATGCCGGTACCGGAACAGCCGTGCTGGCCATCATGGCCTCAAAACTTGGGGCAAAAAAAATCGAAGCTTTCGATATTGACAGTTGGAGCGTGGAGAATGGCAACGAGAATGCTGAGATTAATCACTGCACAAACATTAACCTTCAGCAAGGTAAAATCAGCGAGTTGTCGTTTGCTGAAAATTTTGAAATTATCCTGGCCAACATCAATAAAAATATTCTATTGGAAGAAATGCCCGAGTATGCAGCCCGGCTTAACACAGGCGGGAAATTGTTGCTGAGCGGCTTCTATGAAAACGACATACCCGATTTACTCTCGATAGCCACGCGTTATGATCTCCATAAGGTGACCTCCTATGCCCGCGATGAATGGGCTTGCCTGTTGCTTGAAAAGAAAATCCATTAGACTGTACCGAACAGTCTTTCCAGCCGTTAAACTCCATACGGTAAAGCGTTTTAGCTTATTTGGGCATTATTTGCGAATTTCGAAGGTTTAAGTTCAGGTGAACCCAATACTCAAATATCTCTTTTGTTGTTGCTTCTTTTCGGCTTCAATTGCCTTTGGGCAGAGCGGAAAGAAGACAACCATTGTCCTGAACTTTCCGGACAGTGTGGGCTATGCCCTGGAGAGCACTCGTAGTACAGAAGGTATGGTGATTGGCAAGGCTTTCCCGTTGGCATGGAACAACCTTGGGCTTGATCAACAACAGCGCATCCAAAAGCAATTTTACCGCATGAAACGGAAGGGCTATAAGCTGCGTCCGAATTTTGTGCAATACTTTGGCGCGCTGGTTAATGCTGTCAATGTTGAAAGCGCAGATCCGCAAAAGCTTAATGCCTTTCTAAACGTGGTGGATAAAGTGATTGAGAATTATAAACCCGATAAGGCGCAAAAGTTTTTGGTTGCCTCCAACACATTCTTTAAGCACCACGCCCTTTATTTTGATAAAACCTACCGCCTTTATGCACGCGATGATGACTATACATTTGAATTCATCGAATATATTCCGCCACCGGTAGACACCACCGCGCAGGATACGAACTATGACGATTGGAACAACTGGCCCGATGAACCGGAAATTGTTCCTATCGATAATACTCCCTATTGGATGACCCAACAACCCCAACCTTATGTTGAAGGGGCCGTTATTCGTTTCAACCGTGTTACCCTGAATTTTGTAACTGCTTACGATTCGGTTTCTTTTCGCAACACAAAGGGCATTTATTCGCTTACCGATAATTTGTTTGTTGGCGAAGAAGGGAGGTTCGATTGGTCGCCAGCCGGATTGAATCCCGATGAAGTGTACGCCAATTTCAAAGCGTACAATTTCAATGTACGTAAACCCGAATTGAAATCGGATTTGGTTATGCTTAACTATTCCGGTAAAACCCCCGGGTTTATTGCCGGTAAGTTTGAATTCCGATCACAACCACGCAAAGATTCCGTTGCCTCTACCTATCCACGGTTTACATCTTATGAATCGAACCTGGCGATAAATGGTGTAGGCACCGATAAAATGCAGTATACCGGTGGGTTTTCATTACAGGGGTGGCTGGTGAAGAGCGCCAACGTAAATGGCGACCTGGCCACGCTGGTGGTGACGGACAGTATCGGCAATAAGAAATTCAGGGCACGATCAAAAGAATTTGTGTTTAAAGACTCCCTGGTAACGGCCGATCGTTCCGTGTTCACCGTCTTTCAGGAAAATGATTCTATTGCCCACCATGCCGTGCGCATGCGTTATGATTACGGTAAGGAAAAGTTAATCCTTCAAGGGGAGAAGGGCAGTATGCGCAACGCACCCTTTACAGCTACTTTCTTTGGAATAGAATTTTCAGCCAATTCCATTCGATGGGATTTGAAAACAGACAGCCTGGATGTATTTGCACAGCGTGGCAGCGGTATTGCACCCATGGTTATAGAATCGGCTGATTATTACGATCCGTTGGATTACCAGGCCTTGAAGGGAGTAGGGTTCAATTTTCATCCGCTGGGTATTGTAGCACGCTATTGCGTAGAGAACAATACCCGCGAGCTGCACACGGGTGATATCGCCCAGCGTTACGGGTTGGATATCCTGGCTGTGCAAAAGGCAGTTGAGTTTCTGTCAATTAAAGGATTGGTGGAGTATTGGCCACAAAATGATTTGGTGGTGGTTAAGGAAAAGGCCATCATACAATACATGGCTTCCAGGGGCGAATCGGATTACGATAACCTTAAAATCCACTCGGTGGCGGGTACTTATGCAACCTTGGATATCCTTTCGCCCAACAAGCCCAATGCCACCATAAACTTTACCGATCGTAACATGGTTGTGCGCGGTGTAGAAGAATTCAGTGTGAGCGATTCGCTAAACGTGGTCATTAAACCCGACAGTGCCGTAATTACCATTTTGCAAAACCGCGACATCAAGTTTAACGGCACCATAACCGCAGGTAATTTTGAAATCACCGGCAAAAGCTTCACGCTGAAGTACGATAGCTTTTTTATCAACCTCACCCACATCGACTCCATTAATTTCTTTGCGATGGAGCGCAACGCCCAGGGTCAGATGGTGCGCAAGAAAATCAATAACTCCATGGTGGGTGCCGATTCGCTTGCCGCTGCCGAAGGCGGGTTGGGCGATATATCGAAATCATCCGGAACACTGTTTATCAGTCGCCCTAACAATAAATCAGGGCGCATGCGTATCCCAAACTATCCACGACTGGACGCCACAACCGGTGGTGTAATTTATTTTAACCGGCCGGAAGTATTAAATGGTGTTTATGATCAGTCGGTATTTTTTGCGATACCACCGTTTAAGCTGGACAGCTTGAACGATGCCGATCCGACAGCCATTAACTTCAAGGGTACGTTTGTTTCCAGCGGTATGTTTCCCAGTTTCAAGGAAAAGCTTCATACCATGCCCGATAAGTCGCTTGGGTTTGAACACGTGGTTCCGAAAGGTGGCTATCAGTTGTACAAAGGTGATGGCAACCTTAACGGTGTAATCCGGCTCGACAATCGTGGTATACGATCAGCCGGTGTGGTCAACTACTATGCAGCAACTGTCCGATCGAACGATTTTGTTTTTTATCCCGATTCGGTTGTGGCCAGAGGAGATCGCGCCATTATTGAAGAGCGTCAAATTGGTTCCGTCACTTTTCCGCAAGCCTCTTTTTCAGATTACCAGATGAAATGGTTGCCCAAGCAGGATCAGATGCGGCTGCGCAACACGCGGTCGCCATTTAATTTCTATGACTCAACCGCCCAGCTCACCGGGCAGGTCATCGTTTCGAAAAACGGTGTTTCGGGTGCCGGTCGGTTAGATACACGCGGCACAGAAATCCGTTCGCGTGAAATGACTTTTTCGGGTAAGGATTTTGGGGCTCGGCATTCACGTTTCCGGGCCAAATCGGCCGATCCGAACAAACCGTTGATTGACGGTACCGATGTTCGGGTGCGTTTTAACCTTGCCCAAAATTACGCTGACATTAGCCCGGAGATTGCCGGTGAAGCAGCCATTGAGTTCCCTTATGCGCAGTTTAAAACATCCATCCCCAACGCACGATGGGATTTGAACACACAGAAAATTACCATGAGCAAGGGCGCAAACGAGCCTATTGAAAACTCGTACTTTTACACCACACGAAAAGAGCTTGACTCACTAAGCTTTTATGCAGAAAAGGCTGAGTATGACCTAAAGACCCAGGAGTTGAAGGTAAGTGGCATTCCATACATTATTGTAGCCGATGCCAAGATTACCCCCGAAGGTGGCCAGGTGCTGATTCTGGAGAATGCAAAAATTGGTACCCTAAAAAATACAACCATTGTTATTGATACATTAAATGGTTACCACCGGTTAACCAATGGTGTGGTGGATATTATTTCACGCAAGGAATTTTCTGGCTATGCAACGTATCAGTACGTAAACTTCCTCAACGATACGTTTGCCATTAAAATGACAGACTTCCACCTGGAGCCTGTGACCGAATCACAAAACACAAAACGCATTGGGCTTGGCCGCAAGCAATCCAATGCTTCGCTGCAAACTGTAGCTACAGGTGCCGTTGCCGAGCGCGATCACCTGGTGTTGGGGGCTGGTATGTTTTATAAAGGCGACATGATTATGTATGCCACCAAGCCAGCACTTACCTTGAATGGAAGCATCAAGCTTGACATTAAGAAAATCAAAAACTACAATGCCTGGATTCGTTACGAACAAACTGGTGATGAGACAGAAGTATTGATCAACTTTGACAATGCGTTAACGGAAGATGGCCGCAGGGTTGGTGCCGGGCTTCACTTTGCTGCCGCAGATAATAATTTATACATCTCATTTTTGAACGAGAAGTTGGACGATGATGATGACTTCTTCCTTCCCAGTGGCACCTTGCATTATGATGTTGAGAGCAAAGAGTACCGCATTGAGGATCGGGAGAAGGCCGCAGGCAATAAATTATCCGGAAAAGTATTTGCCTATAATGATGAAACGGCAAACGTTCGCTTTGAAGGCCCGATAAAATTCTTCAAAGGCTCCAAAGATTTTGACATCATTGCCAGCGCCATAGGGCAGGGAAATATGGAGAGCAATGAAATCCGTATGAACAGCCTGGTAATGGTTAACACTACGGCTGTATCCACAGCATTTGATATTATGGCACGCGACCTTCAAAATGTAATAAAAAATGAAGGCGCGGAGGAAGGATTGGGTGATGCCACAGAGTTGTTGTACAAAATTGCAGACATTGTGGGTGAACGTACCGCAAAAGAATACGAAACACGTTCAGCCCAAGGGTATGTATCGCTGGGGGCAATACCGCAGACGGCTAAGCCTTTAACATTTGCCAACGTTAATTTTAAATGGTCAGCCAAGCATAAGGCTTTTTACAGCGAAGGAAGTTTAGGACTTTCCAATATCAACCGCCAGGATATTAACGGAGCCTTTGAGGGTTTCATGGAAATTAAAAAAGATGAAGACGGGTTGCCCGTATTTAACGTTTTCTTCAAGGCCTCACCTGATTCGTGGTACTTTTTAAGCTTTGAAGACAACCGGCTGTTGATGTACTCTTCAAATCAGGAGTTCAACACTACCATTGCCAAGCGAACCAATTCGGGTAAAGCGAAGATAGGGGAAATGATTTTTGTGCCGGCCACGGAAGACGAAACACTTGCGTTTGTTAATCGTTTCCGAAACCAATACTACGGCATTCAGGTTCCCTACAATTTAAGTGGCGGATCGGCCACCAAGAAAAAGCAAGAGAAGAAGGATGACGATGACGGGTTTTAAGGCACAGCCTTCCATCACATCGGAATGAACTGATTTCACTTTCTTGGATTAACCGCTAACTTCACACCGCAAAATTACTGGATATGGTAAAGGAATACATTGAAAAAAATCAACAACGCTTTTTAGGTGAGCTTTTTGAATGGCTACGCATTCCATCGGTGAGTGCCGACAGTCGCCACAAAGACGATGTGCGCAAGGCAGCGGAGTTTTTGGTTGCAAAATTTAAAGAGGCCGGGGTTGATACCGTTGAGTTGTGTGAAACAAAAGGGCACCCCATTGTTTTCGCTGAAAAGGTTGTAAATCCATCTTTGCCAACGGTATTGGTTTATGGCCATTACGATGTGCAGCCACCCGATCCGCTTGGCCTTTGGCATTCGCCTCCGTTCGAACCGGTTATTAAGGATGGAAAAATTTATGCCCGTGGCTCTTGTGACGATAAGGGACAGGTGTACATGCACGTGAAAGCTTTCGAAGCTATGATGAAGCTGAACACACTTCCTTGCAACGTAAAATTTATGGTTGAGGGTGAGGAGGAAGTGGGCTCTGATAACCTCGGAACTTTTGTTCGGGAAAATAAAAACAAACTGAAAGCGGACATTATACTTGTATCCGATACGGCTATTATTTCACTGGATCATCCGTCAATAACTGCGGGCTTGCGTGGATTAAGTTATATGGAAGTGGAGGTAACCGGACCTAACCGCGATTTACACTCGGGTGTTTATGGAGGAGCGGTGGCCAACCCGATTAATGTACTAAGCAAAATGATAGCCTCGCTGCACGATGAAAATGGGCATATCACCATTCCCGGTTTTTATGATAACGTAGTTGAGTTAAGTGCGGCCGATCGTGAAGCGATTAACAAAGCACCATTTAGTTTGGAGAACTATAAAAAGGAATTGGGTATCGATGATATACAAGGCGAGAAGGGCTACTCAACACTGGAACGTACCGGCATCCGACCAACGCTGGACGTAAATGGAATTTGGGGAGGCTACACCGGGGAAGGCGCAAAAACCGTGTTGCCATCAAAGGCCTATGCAAAAATTTCCATGCGGCTGGTGCCCAACCAGAGTAATGAAGAGATAACAGCATTATTTACAAAGCATTTTAATGCCATAGCACCGAAGTCGGTAAAAGTAAAAGTAACAGCTTTGCATGGTGGGCAGCCTGCCGTTACACCAACTGACTCAGCAGCGTTTAAAGCAGCCAGTGCCGCCTTCCAGGAAGTTTGGGGTAAGAAGCCCATACCAACACGCGATGGCGGAAGCATTCCGATTGTTGCTTTGTTTAAAAAGGAGCTGGGGTTAGATACCGTACTGATGGGGTTTGGGCTGGATTCAGACGCGATACATTCACCCAACGAGCATTATGGGGTAAAGAATTTCTTGCTGGGCATCGAAACCATTGTTGCTTTTTATAATCACTATTCGAAGAGCAATTGATAATGTTTTGATTTCAGCTAAGCTGATAGTCCGTAATCATACCACTATAATTCACTAACTATTTGAACGTGAATTTATTTTCAGTATACTCAGACAACGCCTTGGCCAATCTTCGGACTGGCGAGGCAAGTGCGGATTGGGCACAGCGTTGGATGAGTATACGGGGCCATGCGGCCCTGGAGCATATTCGTTTTAGGTATCTTTACGGATTATCAGATCAGCTAAAATGAAAAGGCGCTTGACTACTTTTTTTATCCTGCTTTTTACAGGCATGATTCCTGTTAGCTGCGATTTATTTTGTTTGAATGATTGCGGTTGCGGAACTACGGTAAGGGATATCAGCATTACTGATCTTGACCTGAAAACAATCGGCTCAACGGGCACTAACCTCGACACTTCTGCAACATATTTATACGATCAGATTTTTAAGTTAATCTACATTGCAAATTGGCAAATCGTTAGGACAGAGACCCCTCAACCTTTAAATTTTATGAGTAGGGCATACGCTTGTAGTCCCCGTGATCCAACGGCCATTCAAAAGATACAATCCTTCAAGATAAAGGCACGGAACGGTTTTGCGCTCAATGCAGCAAACGACCAGGTTAATGCGGGCGATGATATAACCAATCGTTTCGGTATGTCATATTACGCTACAGGTACCTTTATGGATATTGATTTTTTCATTCAAGACATGCGCGATATTTATGCCTATAATATGTATTCTATCCGGCTCAAGGAAAAGCCGTTTCAGCCGGTTTTCATGAAACTCGAATTTATCATCGAGATGACGGATGGCATGATCTATACTTTCGATGAGGAAATTATGAAAGCCAAGTAAAGTGCCCAAAGGGCCGAAAATGTCATATCCCCGTCATAATTCCATGCTTTTTCGTCTTAGCGCAACAATCAATCAACTATTTTGCGGCTCACTATGTTATGCTACCGTTCCTAAAAGGAAACTGTTATGATTAAGTACATTCTTCCTGTTCTCTTCCTGTTTTCAACATCACTGTTATCAGCGCAGATACTCACGCCTGCCCGGTGGACCTGGGAACCCTCTAAAACATCGGTTAAGACCGGTGAGCAGCTCGATCTTATTTTTAGAGTAACCACCGATAAGGACTGGTACGTTTATGCGAACGATTTTGATCCGGATTGCGGACCGTTATTAACTACCGTAACCCTTACTCCGCACACCAGCTTTGAACTTATTGGAAAACTTAAGGCCATTAACCCGATTGATAAGCACGATGAAATTTTTGGTTGTGATGTAAAAATATTCAAGGGTAAAGGTGAGTTCAGGCAAACCATTCGCGTGTTGAGTAAAGACCTGAAGCTGGCCGGAGTGTATGAAGGGCAAACCTGCACGGAGGTTGACGGTAAATGCATTCCTTTTGATGGAGAGTTTTCATTCGCAGGCATTACGGTTTCAGGTGAGCCGATTAAATCGAAAAAGGCAAGCGAGCCGAAGCAGGAAGAAATTCAACAGGCCGAAGTAATTGAATCACCAAAGGAAGAAGTTCCGCCTGTTCGCTACGGTGCAGTGAAAGGCCCTGTACTGGATAAATCGATTTTGGAAGGAGAACCAAGTTATGGTAACGAATCGTTTTGGGCGTTGCTGGTATTTGCTTTTCTGGCTGGCTTTGCCGCGTTGATTACCCCTTGTGTATTTCCAATGGTTCCCATGACGGTTACGTTCTTTCTCAAAGACACACAAACCAAACGCGAGGGAATTAAGAAGGCTTTGATTTTTGGAATATCCATAATCGTGCTGTACTCATCGGCCGGAACATTGTTTGCCATACTGCTGGGTCCTGAAGGACTAAATGCTATGGCCACCAATTGGGCGCTTAATCTTTTCATCTTCTTTGTGTTTATAATTTTTGCGCTCTCTTTCTTTGGCCTCTTTGAAATCAATGCACCGTATAAGCTGGTAAACAAAGTTGATCAACAAGCCGAAAAGGGTGGATTGATCGGTGTATTTTTTATGGCGTTTACACTGGTGCTGATATCGTTCAGTTGCACGGTTCCCATTGTGGGCAGTGTGTTGGCATTGTCGGCAGGCGGTGAGGTGTTAAAACCAATCTTAATGATGCTTTCGTATTCTATTGCGTTTGCATTACCCTTTACATTCTTTGCTTTTTTTCCTGAGCTGGTAAAAAGCTTGCCAAAATCGGGTGGCTGGCTTAACTCCGTTAAGATAACACTCGGCTTTTTAGAGTTGGCGCTTGCGCTTAAATTTTTCAGTATTGCCGACCAGGCTTACCACTGGCGGTTACTCGATCGCGATACCAACATTGCATTATGGATTGTTATTTTTTCACTGCTTGGCTTTTACCTGTTGGGAAAGATTCGAATGCCACACGATAGCCCGGTAGAAAAAATTTCGGTACCACGATTACTGTTGGCCACGGTTGTTTTTTCTTTTGTGATTTACCTGGTGCCGGGTTTATGGGGCGCACCATTAAAAGCATTGGCCGGATATCTTCCCCCACAACATACGCACGATTTCGATTTGGTAGCGATGACCCGCAGTGTACGGAGTAATGAAATTTGTGACTTACCGAAGTACACTGACTTCCTGCACCTGCCGCACGGACTCAATGGCTATTTTGATTATGAGCAAGCGCTGGCTTGTGCACGTCAACAGAATAAACCATTGTTTATCGACTTCACCGGCCATGGTTGTACGAATTGTCGTGAAATGGAGGCTGTAGTGTGGAGTGATCCTACGGTGTTGGACCGGTTGAAAAATGATTTCATAATTGTAGCCTTGTATGTTGATGACAAAACGCTGCTTCCGGAAGCAGAATGGTTTACATCAAGTTATGATGGAAAGGTGAAGAAGACCATCGGCAAAAAGAATGCAGATTTACAGATTGCCAATCTTGACAATAATGCACAACCGTTTTATGTGTTGGTTGGAACTGATGAACGCGTGCTTGCCTGGCCCTATGACTACGACAAGAGTGTGGAAAATTTTGTGCGCTTTCTGGAAAAAGGCAAGAAGAAGTTTGAAGAACTGTACAAATAACTTTATTTCTTCGCAGAAGATTTTAAGGGCTGCAACAAATAAGTAAGCCCGTTAAGTTTGATTTCGTAAAGCGTAGCCAGCAATTCTCCCAGTTTGCCTTTCGGAAACCCCTTTCGGTGAAACCATTCAACATAAAAGTCTGGAAGATCGCAAAGTACTGTGCCCTTGTACTTGCCAAAAGGCATTTCCATGGTTATAAGTTCAGTCAGCACATGTTTATCCATAATTGATTAATGACTTTAAAATTGAACAAATTCGCAAATTCTGCTACATTTACCTGAGTAAGCACAGGTTATAAACCTGAATTTTTTAATCTTTAGGCCAATTTTTTTAACCGTAACAATTGTAAATGGTCATCCGCAGGTGCATCAGCGTAAGTATTGCCTTGTTTTTGGGTATTTTCCTCTTGAGCGATTTTACCCAACGCGAGGAATTTGCACAGGAATCCGATAATCCATTGATGATCAATTTTAATTGGAAAAACCCGACAGTTTTGTACGGGATGATCGTAGATGACCTTCATGTAATTGAAGATAAAGTAAAGCGCAATCAATTTCTGTCGGACATTATGCGAGAGTATAAAGTGCCGGTAAAACTGATCAACCAGGTGGCTGGTTTGCCGCGCAATGTTTTTGATGTGCGTAAAATCGCTTCCGATAAAAAATTTACGATTATATGCAGTGCAGACTCACTTCGTATTCCCAAAGCTTTTGTTTACGAGCCTAATCCTATTGATTATGTTGTGTTTCGATTCGAGGATTCACTGCGTGTTGATGTGTGTCAGCGCGAAGTAACAGTAGTTGAAAAAACAATTTCCGGGGTTATCAACTCCTCATTATCCCATACCATTTATGAAATGGGAATATCGCATGACCTCACCAATAAGTTTGTCGATATTTTTGCCTGGCAGGTTGACTTTCAGCGCTTGCAGCGGGGCGATCAGTTTAAATTGATTTATGAAGAACAACAAGTTGAAGGACGACCGATTGGGATAAAGAAGATCAACGGAATTTATTTCAATCATTTCGGGAGCGGTTATTATGCCATCCCTTTCGATCAGGGAAATGGACTTGATTATTTCGATGAGGATGGAAAAAGTTTGCGAAAGGCATTACTTAAATATCCCATTGAATTCACCCGTATAAGTTCACGCTACTCAGGCAACAGGTTTCACCCGGTGCAAAAGGTTTGGAAACCCCATTTGGGTACCGACTTTGCTGCGCCAGAAGGTACCCCCATACGTTCGGTTGGTGATGGAATTGTAGAGGAAGCGCAGTACAAATCAAACAACGGTAATTACGTTAAAATACGGCACAACAGTACGTACACTACCCAGTACCTGCACATGTCGAAAATTGCACCGGGTATAAAGCCAGGAACACGTGTTCGGCAAGGCCAGTGGATTGGCAATGTTGGCAGCACAGGCTTAGCCACCGGTCCGCATGTGTGCTATCGTTTTTGGAAAAATGGTGTTCAGGTAGATGCCCTTCGTGTAGAACTTCCACCTTCGGAGCCCATACTTCCTGAGTTTCAATTGCAATTCGAAACAACCAAAGCCGGGGTGATAAAGCAGCTCAATGCTATTCCCGGCCCAATGCCGAACACGTTTGCTGCAGCATTCTAAGCTGATATTTTATCAGTAATCAGCTACTCAGAAAAAATACAGTTAACTTTTCCAACTTTACAGGACTATTTTCGTCTAACTTATCGTTATCGAAAAGATGCGAAGTACTACCCTCATACTTTTTTTATTGAGTACATCTATCCTCTATGCACAGAAGGTTGCATTGGTTCTAAGCGGAGGTGGGGCAAAAGGTATTGCCCACATTGGTGTGCTTAAAGCATTGGAAGAAAATGAAATCCCGATTGATTTTATTGTGGGCACTTCAATGGGGGGCATTGTTGGTGGTGCCTACGCAGCCGGCTTTAGTCCGCAGCAAATAGAGGCCATGGTTCTTTCAGAAGAATTTTTACGTTGGGTAACCGGCCAGCCTGAGAAAGGATATAACTTTCATTATTACGGCCACGAGCCAAGTCCCGATTTTTTGCGCCTTAACCTTTCGCTGGATTCGGCCGGAGTTTTTCAATTCAACCCAAGCCTGGCCAATGATGCTTCCCTGAATTACGCATTAACCGAGATTTTCAGCAGGGCATCGTCAGTTTCAAAAAATAACTTTGATAGTTTGTTGGTGCCCCTTAGGGTGGTGGCGGCCGATGTATTTTCACAAAACCAGGTTATCCTTTCGCGCGGTGCACTCAGCGAGGCCTTGCGGGCTACACAAACAGTTCCTTTTTTTTATACACCCATTCGGGTAGATGGAAAATATTTATTTGATGGGGGCGTGTATAATAATTTTCCCGTTGATGTTGCCCAACGGGAATTTGAGCCAGACGTAATCATTGGCTCAAATGTTTCATCGAAGGTGTTCAACGAATATCCATATACGGAAGATGAAAAGCTGATTAGCAGGTCGCTGTTATACTTGTTGTTGGATAAATCTGACCCAGCCTCCATACCGGAGAGCGGAGTCTACATCCAATCCAATCTTGAACCTTATACTTCCTTTGATTTTGCATACGCCAGGGCCATGATTGATAGCGGGTTTGTACAGACGCTCCGGCAGATTGGTGAGATCAAGCAAAAAATTGAAAGACGTCAATCGGTTGATCAAATTCAAAAACTGCGAAGAACTTTTTATGCCCGTTCAGTTCCTGTACAGGCAGAATCTATAACCTTTAAAAACTTTAACGCACAACAACGAAAATATATCCGCAGGATTTTCAATCAACAACGAGATCAGGTTCGGCCACTAAGTATGCCCGAATTAAAGGAGGGTTATTTTAAATTGATAGCAGAGCCGTACTTCAGCAACGTGTTTCCTACTATACAGTTTAATGTTGAACAAAACGATTATGTGTTACAGTTGACCAGGCGACCACAAAAGAATTTTCAGGTTGATTTTGGTGGGGTAATGGCATCGCGCAACATCAGTAACATGTATTTGGGGCTGAATTATTATTACTTTAATAATGCCCTTACCCATGTTTATCTTGGTTTTCAAACAGGAAGCTTTTACAAATCATTGGTAGCCAATACCCGTATTGACCTGCCATATCTCGGAAGGTTTTATTTGCAACCCGAAGCAGTATTTAATGAATGGGACTATGTAGAAGGAACCGATTTGCTGCAAAAGACCACACCAACCGTAGCTAAGCGGTTCGACCGCAGACTGATGATGCAGGCCGGTTGGCCGTTGGGCAACAGTATAAAAGCCACCGTTGTGTTTGGCGGGTTTACCAATAAGGATCAATACTCCAATACAAAATTATTCAACAGCCTTGATACACTGGATGTGCTTAATCTAATAGGATATAAAACAGGCTTTCGGTTAACTGTAAATGATCTGAACAGAAAGCAATACGCATCATTGGGCAAAGCCTACACGTTAAGTGCATACTATTTTCACGCACATGAAAAGTACACACCCGGTACAACATCCTTAAACCAAAATGTGTCAAGTAGGGACCAACAGTGGTTTCGTGTTAGGGCAACAGCTGAGCATTATTTTAGCAGGGGGTCTTTCAGGCCAGGGTATTATGCCGATGTGGTTTTCTCTAACCAGCCCTTTTTTCAAAATTATTTTGGCACCATTATCAACACACCGGCATTCTTCCCGATACAGGATAGCCGTACACTCATACTCGAAAATTTCAGGTCAACCAACTACCTGGCTTTAGGTGCCCGAAATGTAATTGTTGTTCGCCCGCGTACATTGGACCTCCGTGTTGAGGGATACTTGTTCAAGCCATTGGAATACATCCTTCAGGGACAAAACCAGGAAGCCTACACGAACACAACCTTAACTACCCTTTTCTTTGCAGGATCTGCCGGCATAGTATACCACTCCCCCATTGGGCCTGTAAGTTTAAGCGCGAATTATTATGACGATGTAGAAAATCGCTTTGGGGTATTATTCCATGTAGGGTTTTTGTTGTTTAATAAGCATACCCTTGAAGATTAGCCAATAAAAGGGCATCTGCTTATTTGCAGCAGAGAAAGCGGGTAAGCTAAGGCAAGCGGCTGGCATGTATTATTTTCGGTCGATTTTGATTTTTTCGCTAAGTTTAGCCTTTCAATTTAAACCTATAATTGGCTTCATGAGAAGATATATACCCCTCCTGCTCCTTTTAACAATTCCGGTTTTTAGCGGGCTGGCGCAAACCGTTCAATGGGCATCCAAAGTGCTCGAGTTTTCATCCGAACTTACCCCTATTCAATATTCGGCCAACCAGGTTTTGGGAAAGCCAAATGTGCTGCCGGCCGGGGGGCAAAATCCTAATGCATGGGCACCGGATAAGCCAAACCGAAAGGAATTTTTGAAGCTGGGATTTGATACCCCCCTTAGCATCCAGCAGGTAGCCGTGGCCGAATCGCATAACCCAAGTGCCATAAGCCGGGTATTACTTTATGATGAAGCCGGAAAAGAGTATGAGGTGGTAACCTTAAACCCGGGAGCTGTTCCCATTAAGGCCATGATGCGGAATATTTTCTTTGAAAAAACTTCCTATAAGGTTAAGGCCGTGAAATTGGAATTTGATGGTGCTGCCGTGCCTGACTATTATGGCATTGATGCTGTGGCCATTTCTGATTCTAACTATCCTATTGTTGCGTTTATTCCCAAGCCCGCATTGCTGGCTTCCGGTATAGTTATTGAGCAGTTGGATGAAAATGTTAACAGTGAATACAGTGAATTGAATCCAATACTTTCACCTGATGGGAAGACGCTATACTTCAGCCGCAGAAACCACCCGGGAAACATTGGTGGTGTTAACGACAAAGAAGATATATGGTATTCAGAGTTAGGTGAGGATGGCAAGTGGCAACTGGCTAAAAACATGGGGCCGCAATTCAACAATCCCTATCCGAATTTTGTGAACTCTATAAGTTCCATGACCCCCGATGGCCGCACGGCATTGATGCTATTAGGTAATAAATACCTGGACAATGGTAAAATGCAGGCGGGTGTATCGGTAAGTACAAATGTGGGCGGTTCCTGGACAAAACCTAAAGCCTTAAACATTACCAACGATTATAACTTCAATGAAAAGGCAAATTACTTTTTGGCCAACAATCGCCAAACCATGATTTTGTCTGTTGAGCGTGAAGATTCAAATGGCGACCGCGATTTGTATGTATCGTTTATGAAACCCGATAGCGTATGGACGGAACCCCTAAACCTGGGCAGTGTTATCAATACCGCAGGTGAAGAGTCTGCCCCCTTCCTGGCGGCCGATGATGTTACTTTATATTTTTCATCGAACGGTTTTAGTGGCTATGGCGGAACGGATATATATGTATCCAAACGATTGGATGATACCTGGACAAATTGGTCTGATCCGGAGAACCTTGGCCCTGAAATTAACTCACCCCTCGAAGATTTATTTTTCAACATTCCGAACAACAGCGATTATGCTTATTACTCGCGTGGCGTTACCGAAACCAACATGGATATTTTCAGGGTTAAACTGCCCATTCTGCGTAGCCCCGAACCATGGGTTACGGTGAAGGGAAAGTTGGTAGATGCAGAAACCGGTAAACCTATCGGGGCAAAAATAATTTACGAGCGTTTACCAGATGGTACCGATGTGGGCATTGCCCAATCCAACCCGGAGACAGGCGAGTATGAAATTAAACTTCCGGCTGGTCACTTATATGGTGTTCGCGCAGAGGCTAAAGACCATATATCAGAAAGCCAAAACCTGGATTTAAGGAATATAACCAGCGATGTAGTAATTGCCAATAAAGACTTCACCTTGCAACCTATTCAAGTGGCACGCATTGATGAGAATGCCCAAATTACATTGAACAATATTTTCTTTGATTTCGATAAGGCCATTCTTAAACCCGAATCGTTCCCCGAATTAAACCGTATTGTCACCCTAATGAAAGAGCGTGCCGGAATGAATGTCTCTATCACTGGCCATACTTGCGACATTGGTGAAGAAAATTACAACCTGGGTTTGTCTGAACGCAGGGCAAAGGCCGTACAAAAATACTTGGTGGACAAGGGCATCGATCAGGGAAGGATTGATGTTAAATTCTACGGTGAGAGTCAGCCAACGGTTCCTAACACCAGCATGGAAAACCGTAGAAAGAACAGAAGGGTAGAGTTTAAAATTGTGAAACTTTAATAAGTCGAAGCATGAGGGCTTTATTCATTTTGGGGTTTTGTATTTTTTCTATTGCCGGTTATGCCCAGGCCGATAGTTTGGTAGTGGCGCAAGGGAGGATAATAAATGCCGATACCCGTGAACCTATTGTTGCCAGGATTACGTACCAGAACCTTCCCTTCGGAAACCGGATGGGAGTGATTAATAACAGCTCTTTTTCCTTTCCTTTATTTGACGGAGAACGTTACTCCATTACTGTTGATGCGGTTGGCTATGCCTCGGTAAAGTATATGCTCGATCCGGCAGAAGCCGATGGCAATAAAAAACTGGTCCGCGATATTGAACTTCACCACACTACGGGCAATCCCAATAAAAAGCATGTAGTTGGACATGTGATGCGTTTGGATAACCTGATATTTGAAGTAGCCAAGGCTAGAATCGACCCTGACTCGTACGCTGAATTGGATTTGTTAGTGGGCATGATGAATGAACACAAAACCATGGTAATACAGTTGGAGGGCCACACCGACTACCTGGGCGATCCTGCGAAAAATATGAAACTATCCCAACAACGTGTGGATGCCGTGCGCGATTACCTCATATCAAAAGGCATTAATAAAAACCGTATTAAACTTAAAGCGTTTGGTGGCACCATGCCACTTTCGCGCGACAGTACCCCGGAAGGGCATCGCCTGAACAGAAGGGTGGAAGTACGGATTTTGCAGGACTGATAGCATCACTGGCCGGCCATCACAAACATGGCTTTGTACCGAATGGTTTGGAGCTTCTTTTTATACAAAATCTTGTCCTGATCTTTCAGGTCACTTTCATGAACAGCAAGCAGGAGCAGTTCTGAAAATTCTTCGATACGTGGAGAGGCATAGCGTTCAATAGCCTGTCCAAGATAATTCACAGCCTGTTGCCAGTTAGCCTGGTTGAACGACTCAACTGCAAGGTTGTAGTAGAGCAATCCGATAAGTTCATGCTGAGATACTTCATTGTACAATTCGAAAGAATAATCATAGTATGAAAGTGCCGGGTTAAGTGGTTGAACGCCTTGTTGACGATACTGGGCAATTCGCGCTTCAATCTTATCAGATGATGTTACAAAACCAGTAAGTGGGTCTGTTACTTCCATTAATATTTTCCCTTCTTGTGTTTGGGCCACGATAAAGATGTGATAATTGGTTTCTATTACTTCGTGTTCAATTTGAAAGTGATTGAGCAGTATGGAGTAAAGAATGGTGCCGGTTAGACAGTTAAATGTCCCGCTATCAAACAGTGAAGCAAATGTGGTGTTAGCGGCATAACGCTTCAGAAACTTTTTGTGTGTTTGATTGAATAACACCCGTAAAAACTGCGTTTCAGACTTGCTGATTGATTGCTTTCTTGAAAGTTTTTCTACAAACCCAGTCCATACCTTTTGGTCAACTGAGGCTTGGGTTGTGGCCAGGTATGGATAAAGGGCATCCGTATGCCTGGTTGGCTGTGGCTCTAGCCTGCTGGCTCCGGCCTCAACTAAGCCGTAAAAAAGCATCAAAATAGTAAGACCAGCCCTCAATGTTACTTTAATGTTAAGTGAATGTTATCAAAATTAACATATTAATAATACAAGTCAACGGTGCGTAACATAAACTTAACATTTCGTTGGATGCCAGAATTTGACTTACTTTCTTCTTATGATTTCAACGATTGAAGAAAAAGTAGTTTCTGATTGGATTAACGGGCTTTTTGAAAAGCAAAAAAATCACAGCATCCGCTTGCGTAACGAGCCCATTTCCGCCAGAAAAAAAAGACTGGAATTGCTTAGAAAGTGGGTTTTGACACACAAGCCCACAATTCAGCAGGCGCTTTACGATGACTTTCGCAAGCCTGCCATGGAGGTGGAGGCAACGGAAATTTTCCCGGTAATCGATGAGCTATCGAACGCATTGGTTAACCTCCACCGGTGGTCAAAACCAAAGAAAATTGATGCCCCGTTAACCATGTTGGGCACCCGTTCGGAGGTACGCGTTGAACCGAAAGGGATATGTTTGATAATGGCACCGTGGAATTACCCTTTTAACCTATGCATTGGTCCGCTTGTATCGGCTTTAGCGGCAGGAAATTGCGTAGTGATAAAACCCTCGGAAATGACACCGAACACTTCAGCATTGATAAAAAAATTGTGCGATGCGGTATTTGATGAAGAAGTGGTAACCGTATGTGAAGGCGGAATTGAAGTCTCGCAGCATCTGCTAAAACTCCCATTCGACCATATTTTTTTTACCGGCAGCCCGGCTGTTGGAAAGATCGTAATGAAAGCCGCAGCGGAGCATTTGGCATCGGTTACATTAGAATTGGGCGGTAAGTCACCGGCTATTGTTACCGCATCGGCCAATTGCCGCGATGCCGCCAAGCGTATAGCTGTATCGAAATTTGTTAACAATGGTCAAACCTGTATTGCCCCTGATTACGTACTTGTTCATGAATCCATTAAAGTCGAATTTATAGAGCAACTGAAAGAGCAGATTGGACAGTTGTTTGGAAAGAACGTAAAAAGTATTGAAGACTCACCCCACTATGCGCGCATTGTTAATGCAAAGCATTTTGAACGGTTGAACAGTATTCTCACCGATGCCCTTGATAAAGGAGCACGCCTGGCTTTTGGGGGGCAAACAACAGCTGAAGAAAATTTTATTCATCCAACCATACTTACAAATGTGCCGGAAGGTGCACGTGTGTTGCAGGAGGAAATTTTCGGCCCGCTTTTGCCGGTTAACAGCTTCTCGAAACTTGATGAGGTTATAACCCTCATCAATCAGAAACCCAAGCCACTGGCACTTTACGTTTTTGGCTCAAATAAAACCGAGCAAAACAAGATATTATCGCAAACCTCATCGGGTGGGGCGTGCATAAACGATTGTGCCGTGCATTTCCTTCACCGCAACCTGCCGTTTGGCGGGGTGAATAATAGTGGAATAGGTAAATCACATGGTTATTACGGCTTTATGGCTTTTTCGAACGAAAAACCAGTGCTGAGGCAACAACGGGGATTTACTTCTTTTCAACTTTTTTACCCACCGTATTCCTCAAGGGCTGTGAAGAAGTTAATGGATTGGCTTTTAAAATTTATTTAACGGTCAGCGGCATCCGGCTTCTTTTAATTAACCGTAAAAAAATTACCGTTTTTGTAATTTTGACCTTCCTTTCGGTGTTATTAAACAGTTAAACTAACGCTTCGTATGATAAAGAAAATCCTCCTCGCCCTTGGTGTACTACTCATTGTATTGGTAGCCGCTGCCTTTATATTACCTGTGGTTTTCAAGGATAGAATCAAAGCCGCCATTGATAAAGAGTTGGCCAAGTCGCTTAATGCCGATGTTGTTTTTGATGTAAACAAATTCAGCCTTAGTCTTTTCAGCAACTTTCCAAACCTTACTGCCGAGATGCGCGACTTTGGTGTTTTTAACCGAGAACCTTTTGCTGGCGAGTATTTATTTGCCGCTGATGCTTTGCGTGTTGAGGTAAACCTGAAGGATGTACTATTTGGCGACCAACTCAGGATCAAGGGCCTAACATTAGTACAACCCCTTATCAATGTGCTCGTACTGGAAGATGGCCGGGCAAACTACGATATCGCCATACCTTCAGATGAAGCGGTTGAGGAAAGTAGTGAGCCAACGCAATTTTCGTTTGGGATAGACCATTGGCAAATTATTGATGGCGATATTGTTTATGACGACCGCTCCTTGCCCTTTAAACTTACCTTGAAAAGTGTTAACCATAGCGGAAGTGGTGATTTTACCCAAGATGTTTTTGACCTGAAAACCAAGACAACAGCCGATACACTAACGGTTGCCTATGATGGCGTGGAGTACATCTCCAACAAGCGGGCTATGATTGATGCAATTATTTCCATAAGCGAAGATTATACAAAATATACCTTTAAGGAAAATCAAGCCTGGGTTAATGATTTTGCCCTGAGCTTTGACGGTTGGTTTAAAATGAATGAGGCCGACTATGGTATGGACATTTCGTTCAGCAGCCCCGAAAATACTTTTAAGAGCTTGTTATCGCTGGTGCCCGGCATGTATTCCGAAAGTTTTATAAACATTAAGACAGATGGTGAATTGAAATTTTCGGGCTTTGTAAAGGGTACTTACAGCGACACACAAATGCCGGCCTTTCAGGTAAACCTGAATGTGCACGATGCCATGTTTCAATATCCCGATTTACCCACACCTGTCAATAACATTAACCTGAATATGTTGGTAGATAATCCGGATGGCATTATCGACCACACAGTTATTGATATCAAGAATTTTCACATGGATTTTGGCACCAATCCGTTTGATGCCCGCGCGCTGATCAGCAAACTGTATCCTACCCAGGTGGATGCGCATTTGAAGGCCCGCCTCAACCTGGGCGAACTTACTAAGATGTTCCCGGTAGAGGGTGTGGAATTGCGTGGCTCCTACGCCATTGACCTGACGGCCAAAGGCGTTTACGACAGCCTGAAAAAGACAATACCGGCCATTGATGCTGTAATGTCGTTAGCCAATGGCTATGTTAAGTCTTCCGAGTTTCCGTTGCCCCTGCAGGATTTAAAATTCCACTCCAGCGTAAAGAACACTTCAGGTAAAATGGCCGAAACATTTATTGCCGTTAAGGATTTTTCCATGACCATGGATAGCGAGAAGTTCACAGCCGATTTATTACTCCAAAACCTGGAAGACTATACCTGGGACCTTAAAGCCAATGGTGGCATTGATCTTGAAAAAATGACCAAAATATTCCCGGTGGAAGGAATGACCCTTGCCGGCAAAGTAAAGGCCGATCTGCAAACTAAAGGTAAAATGTCGGACCTGGAGGCTGAGCGTTATGATAAGTTACCTACCAGCGGGAACGCATCATTGAAAGACTTTAAATATTCTGCCAAGGATCTGCCGTACAGCGTTACCCTTTCGCAGGCAGATATGAATTTCGACCCGCGTAAAATTGAACTTAGCAAACTCAACGGAACGATTGGTAAAAGTGATTTTGCGGTAAGCGGTTCTGTTTCAAATTATATCGGGTACCTGTTTGGTAAAAATGAATTACTAAGGGGTACCATGAACTTTAATTCCACCTTGCTCGACCTGAATGAATTTATGGTTGATTCGGGTGAAGAAACGACTGGATCGACAGAAAGTTATGGTGTTGTTCCGGTTCCGGAGAACATTGACTTTGTGCTGAAGTCGAGCATTACCACTGTAAAAATGATGGACTTTAACATCACCTATGCAAAAGGCGATATTATCGTTCGCGATGGGGTGGCAAACCTGAGTGGGTTATCGTTTAATTTATTAGGCGGTGCATTTACAGTAAATGGTGCTTACAACACGAAAGACATCGCCCACCCTAAATATGATTTTGGATTGAAGATTGAAAATATGGCCATTGCCCAGGCAGCCGCGGGCTTTTCATTGGTAAAAGCTTATGCCCCTATGGCAGGCCTGATGTCCGGGAATTTCTCTACAGATTTTAAAATCAGCGGTGAGTTGCTACAAGACATGATGCCGAATTTAAAAACTCTAAATGGCGATGGCCTTGTAAAAGTAGCCCAGGCTGCCCTTAAGGAGTCAAGTTTAATTTCAGGAATAACATCGTTAACAAAACTTGACGACACCAATGAGGTTACGTTGCGTGATGTGCTGATGTCGGCATCGATTAGAGATGGCAAGCTGAGCGTGAAACCATTCAACGTGAGGTTTGGACAGTATGCCACATCGGTTGCTGGAAGCACAAGCATTGACGGAACAATAGACTATAGCCTTAAAATGGATGTGCCGGCCGGAAAATTGGGTACACAGTTCAATAGCTTTGTGAGCCAGTATACCGGAGGCAAGAATGACCCGAACGCCATGGTACCACTGAACATAGGCCTGGGCGGTACCTTCCTTTCGCCACAGCCTAAATTACTCATGACCGAGCAGAAACAACAGGTTCAGGAAGCTGTAACCACGGCAGTAAAGCAGGAGGCAGAGAAGAAAGCAACCGAACTGGTATCAGGTTTATTGAAAAAACCTTCTGGCGATTCAACCAAAACTGACAGCACAAAAACTACTGAAGACCCTAAACAGAAAGTTGCCGAAGAAGGAATAAAGACCATCCAAAACCTTTTAAAGAAGAAAAAGGGCAATTAAACACCTTGCCTCAGGGCCATTATGCCAATGGCCCTGAGGTGTTCTTTTCCATATTCGGTAACCTCTTTCGAAAAGAGGTTTTTTATTTTTAAGCCCAACCAAAATAACCAGTCAAACACTATGAAGATTTTACTGCATTCAATCCTTATTGCACTGATTACCTCAACCGCCTATGCGCAGGAAAAAGTAGACACCACTATGGTGTCGCGCATAAAAAGGGAAGGCTTTGAGAATTCACAGGTTATGGGCATACTTGGCATGCTTACTGATGTACATGGCCCACGCCTCACCAATTCACCGGGTTATAAAAAAGCAGCTGACTACGCCAAAAAAACCATGGAGGCGTGGGGCTTACAAAATGTTCATTTTGATGTTTGGGACGAAGATTTTGGACGCGGTTGGCAGTTGAAGAAATTCAGTTTGCATGCTACTGCCCCGGTATATTTTCCGGTAATCGCTTTTCCCAAAGCATGGAGTCCCGGTATTAAAGGCACCCTTCAGGCCGAGGTTGTTTACCTGGATATTAAGAAGGAAGAAGACCTGGAGAAATACAAAGGCAAACTGAAAGGGAAAATTGTGTTGTTCAGTTTACCAACACCCGTGAAACCCGGCTTTGAACCTGATGCAAGACGGTTGGATGATAAGGACTTACTGCAGTTGGCCAACTCAGGTGCAACCGAAGCTTTTACCGGAAGAAGGTTTACTGCACCAACGGAGCCCCAGCGCCTGGCTTACATGAAGTGGGATTTGTGTGCTAAGGAAGGTGCCATTGCCATTTTGGAAGCAAGCCCCAACTCTCGGTTGGAAGACGGTACCGTAACGGTTGCCGCGGCCACGGTTCCATACCCGGCTGAAACTGCTTTTGCCGACAGGCTTTCATCGCGCCATCCCAATGCACCAAAAATCCTTCCGCAAGTTGTAGTAGCTGCGGAGCATTATAATCGCATGGTGCGCCAGATTCAGAGTGGCCTGCCGGTAAAAATGGAATTAACATTAGAAACAGAGTTTACACCAAACGAAAAGGGCTTTAATGTGATTGCTGAAATTCAAGGTACTGATTTAAAAGATGAAGTGGTTATGATCGGTGCCCATCTCGACTCATGGCACAGCGGAACCGGTACTACCGACAACGCAGCAGGGTCAGCCGTAATGATGGAGGCCATGCGGATTATCAAGGCACTGGGCATTAACCCACGCAGGACTATTCGCATTGGTTTGTGGGGCGGTGAAGAGCAAGGGCTTATTGGTTCACGCAATTATGTAAAGCGCGTGTACGGTGTTCGTGAGGGTGAAACCATTACGTATAAACCTGGTGCAGAAAAGTTCTCCGTTTACTTTAACATGGACAACGGTACCGGCAAATACAGGGGCGTATATATGCAAGGCAATGAAAAGGCACGGGAAGTATTCCGCGAGTGGCTCAGGCCATTTGAGAAATTGGGAGCCGCCACGTTAACACCTCGCAATACAGGCGGCACGGATCACTTGTCGTTTGATGGCATTGGCTTGCCGGGTTTCCAGTTTATTCAGGACCCGATTGAGTACAGTACCCGCACGCACCACACCAGCATGGATTTGTACGATAAAGCCATTGAAGATGATTTAAAGCACAACGCGGTAATGACTGCAGCCTTTGCATGGCTTGCTGCCAATCGCGATGAATTGTTTCCAAGAAAGTAGTTGTTAGTTGTTAGTTGATCGTTGTTGGTTGTTTCGTTTTATCACGCAACCAACAACGACTAACGATTTACCAAGGTATACCGCCAGCAATCCACCAGGTGATCGTTCACCAATCCGCAGGCCTGCATGTGTGCATACATTACCGTGCTGCCCACAAACTTAAATCCTCGCTTAAGTAAATCTTTACTCAACGCATCCGATTCTTTGGTTGTGGCCGGTACTTGCCTTAAGGACTTCCATTTATTAATAATCGGTTTTTCATCTACAAAACGCCAGATGTAGTTGCTAAAACTTCCGAATTCTTTCTGAACCTCCAGGAAACGTTTAGCATTATTGACAGCTGCATAAACCTTTAATCGGTTTCGGACAATGCCGGGGTCAAGCAGGATTTTTTCCAATCTCTTTTCAGTAAAGCGGGCAACCTTTTCAGGGTCAAAATCAGCGAAAGCTTTTCGATACCCCTCGCGCTTTTTTAAAATGGTGGACCAGCTTAGTCCTGCCTGCGCCCCCTCCAGGATCAAAAATTCAAAATGTGTTCGGTCATCGTGAACCGGAACGCCCCATTCGGTATCATGGTATTCAATGTATTGGTCAAATTTCAGGCACCAGGCACAGCGTACTTTTTCTTTTGCGGGCATAAGTTGTTCAAGTTAACAGAACAAAGTAAGTTTGGTGAACTGACAACAGTATGTCATCATTGAATAAAATTAAACGAAATCAACATGGTTAAGTCGGCATTTTTATTTTGTCTATGCTTGTTTGCGTGCTCAGCTTATACCCAGACTCCTGAAGCCAAATTGAAGGAGATGAAAGTCGAACTTTTTACGCCCCCCGCGCCAATGGCCAACTATGTGCGTGCCGTGCGCACCGGTAACTTAATTTACCTGGCCGGCCATGGGCCAACCCGTGCCGATGGTTCGAACATACAAGGAAAAGTGGGAAGGGATTTAACCGTTGAACAAGGCTATGATGCAGCCCGCCAAACCGGTATTGCGTTGCTCTCTACACTTAAATCAGAAATTGGCGACCTTAGTAAAGTGAAGCGGATTGTAAAAGTGCTGGGTATGGTAAACTGTACCGAAGATTTTAAAGATCAACCGAAAGTTATCAATGGATTTTCAGACCTGATGGTTGCCGTGTTTGGCGAAAAGGGAAAACATGCACGATCGGCTGTAGGTATGTATGCATTGCCTTCTAACATTGCCGTTGAAATTGAAATCATAGTAGAGGTTGAGTAGTTCGGCTCAACGCGTAATCCTGGCGATTGATATTGGCACAAGTAGCGTAAAGGCGCTTGCGCTTAATCAATCCGGAGAGGAGTTATTTCAGGATCGACAATCATTCGCTACACATCACCCCAGGCCGGGCTTTAGTGAACAATGTGCCGATGAGATTTATGGGGCAGTAAAAAGAGTAATCCTCAATTGCCCCGCCAGCATAAAGGATAATGTTTCAGCGCTGAGTTTCAGTAGCGCCATGCATAGCATTATGGCGGTGGATGAACAATCAAATCCACTTACCCCGCTCATCATCTGGTCTGATTTACGCAGTGAGGAAGAAAGTACGCAACTTCAAAGCGACACTGAATTACTTGATCGTTTTGCTTACACCGGCACGCCCATACACCCCATGTCGCCTTTATGTAAGTTGCTTTGGCTAAAAAAGCATCAACCCGAAGTTTTTGAGCGTGCGCATAAATTTATTGGCGTTAAGGAATTTATCTGGTATAAGTTTTTTCAGTGCTTTGAAATTGATCAGGGAATTGCTTCGGCAACGGGCATGCTTAAAACGGGTACTTATTTGTGGTTTAATGAAGCCCTTGCATTAACGGCAATAGAGGAGCATAAACTTTCAACTCCTGTTTCAACCTACCATTATCGTTTGTTATCGAATACGAATGCCCTTCATGAGCTTGGGTTTCTTCAGCCCATCAATTGTGTTATTGGTTCCAGCGATGGTTGCCTGGCTCACCTGGGCAGTTTTGCTTTACAAGCGGATTCACTTTCGTTAACTATCGGAACGAGCGGGGCAGTACGCTGGACGGTCAGGCAAAATAATCCATTACCTAAACCAACTATTTTCAGGTATCACCTGGATGAACAGACCCTTATTGAAGGAGGGGCATCGAACAATGGAGCGGTATTGATCGAATGGTTCTCCAGGAATTTTTTGAAAGAAAATATCGATGCGTCAATATTCATTCAGCGTGCCATGAAAGTAACCCCGGGCGCAGAAGGCCTTATTTTTTTGCCATACGTTTTCGGGGAGCGTGCCCCTGTCTATTATCCGGCTGCCTCCGGAATATTCTTCGGTATCCGGCAGCATCACACAACCGATCATTTTATGCGTGCCATTGTTGAGGGCATTGGTTATGCACTTTACTCCATTGTTGATCATGCAAAAGCACAGTTGAATTATCCTTACCTGGTGGCCAACGGTGGTTTTGCGCAGTCGCGTGAATGGGTTCAGCTAATAGCCGATATTTTCGGAAAACCTGTTTACCTGAACCATCATGATAATGCCTCTGCCGTGGGCGCAGCCCTGGTTGGTTTTAAAGCTATGGGTATAGAAACAGCTTTTTCGCATAGGCCCATAATGGTAATACAACCCGTTCAGGAAATGAACAGCGTATACCAGAAAGTTTATTCAAGATTCCATGTTTTATGCAATCGATTTTTGGATAACCTGGAAGGACTTTAGCAGGCCAATGTGCCTCAAATAGCTTTGCGGACTTCAGGAAGTTTGAATAATAGATTAATTTGTCGCATTGTCTTGTCAGGCAAATGGGAGTCAACCGGAAAGGGTGGGAAGTTTTGCCCCTGATGATAATTAAAATTGGATAGTCGTACTAACCCTGAAAAGTAACATGCAGCTTGGCTTAATCGGATTGGGAAAAATGGGCTACAACCTGGCCTTGAACTTTAAGCGTAATGGTCACGCGGTAGTGGCATACGATACCAGTAAGGCCGCTATGGAGCGCATCCAGGCTGAGGGTATCGCCACGGCTTCGTCAGTTGCTGACCTTACCGAAAAACTTCCCGGCCGCAGGGTTATCTGGATTATGGTGCCTGCCGGAAACACGGTAGACATTATCATCAACAACCTTAATGATTACTTGCATAAAGATGACATATTGATTGACGGGGGCAACTCTAACTTCAAAGACACACAAAGACGCGGCCGAGACCTGGAGAAAATAGGCATTCACTTACTCGATTGTGGTACCAGCGGAGGGGTTACGGGTGCGCTTCACGGGGTTTGCACCATGATTGGCGGCTCTCCTGATGCCTACCACTATTGCAAGCCATTGTTCACCTCAATGTCTGTTCCAAACGGATCGTTGTATTGCGGCAAAATCGGCAGCGGCCACTTTGTGAAGATGGTGCATAACGGTATTGAGTACGGCATGATGCAGGCCATCGCAGAAGGATTTGAGGTGATGAATAAATTCAATCCCGATTTTGACCTGGCCGCTATTGCCAAGGTCTGGAATCACGGCTCAGTTGTTCGCAGTTGGCTAATGGAGCTCACACAAAACGCCCTGGTAAAAGATAAAAACCTCGAGTCTATAAAAGGTGTGGCGCATTCTTCCGGTGAAGGAAAATGGACGGTAGAAACTGCGCTGGAAATGGGTGTGCCGATTCCGGTTATTACCATGTCTTTACTGATGCGATACAGAACGCAAAATGAAGACACTTTTGCGGGCAAACTGGTTGCCGCACTGCGCAATGAATTTGGCGGGCATGCAGTGGAGAAGAAATAACTTTGTGACCTGTTATGTGAAGTTAGAGCGATCGAACAATCTTTAATACATACCAATACTACGAATGCTTCATTCACTTGGTGTCATTTCGTACTGAAAGCAAATGCGTTCTGATTATAAAAGTGGTAAACTAAATGAACGCCCAACATTACCCCAAAACAGTTTTGGTTCAATATCATTCTTTTGTACTTTTATACAAACCCCCGATACTATGAAAACATTACTCACCAAAATCAGCTTATCATTTATATTTTTGGCTGTTAGCTGCATGCCAGACATTACCCCCCCACACACAAGAAGTGTTTTTAAGTTTTGAAAGTTTTGATCACTTTTTCTCTTCAGTAAAAGAATTCACGGAACAAGGAAATACAAGTATCCTTAGAGGATACTCACAGAATAACGGATTCTCGTCTTTACTTGATCTTTATGAGCAAGCAATCGAAGAAGAGGATGCTTTTTTAGAGCACCTAATACAAATTTATGGTGAATCTTCTGAACTCTCCCGTAGTCAGGTTGGCTGGACATCAAAGACAAATTATCTTCTTGACAAGGGCTCTGTATTTATCGATGAATATGGTACGATTGACATGGATGTAACTATTCCTGCATATGGAAAGTTTCTTAATGCTAATGGAATCGTTAAAATTAACTCTGATCTTTTTCAGTTTAGAAGGGATGTTGTTAAGATATTAACCGGAGGGTCAGTTGATAGAATTCCTCAACTATTGAAACAGCAATTAACTGGAAATGGAATACTAGTTATCCCTGTTACACGAATTAGAAGCAATTCCTCTAGCGGACGTGTTCAAGCTGTATCTTCATGTGCGAGTACAATCGGAAATTATAGACTAATTGCATACGAAGAATGGGTGGCGAGTAATTTACCAGGAGGATGTGGTCCTGGGCTTGTTTTACATAATTACTATCTAAGGCTGAGATCGTTACATAAAATATTGGGGACTTGGCAAAATCATAAGACACATTACCTTCAGTCGGCAGGCGATTTAAAGATCAGTCATTGGGTAGACTGTGACCCTAGCCCATCCAATCAGCATTTGCTTGTTAACACACCTTATCAAAACTCGAATTATTCCATAACCTGCCCCTACGATCACACTTGCCATATTTATTTTCTACAAAATTATGATGCGGGACCATGTTCAAGTAGAAACACTTGCGCTAACCCAAATAATTACCACAACTCCTATATTTCAATTGATATAAATAATCATCATGCACATGGGAAAAATGGTACCAATTGTCAATTTGGCTTTTAGCATAACTTGTATTCTCCTCCCCATTGACGGTAAATGTCAATCGCCAATACAAAGGGGCACATATGGTGTAAAAATTGGTTTAGGTTATTCAGGCTACCAAAATGCCGTATCTATTGTTTATGCAGGGCCACCCTTCTTTACAGATTTAGTCGTAAGTAAGGAAAATTTACCATGCTATTCTGTCGAACTTTTCAAAATTTATTCCCTAAAAAAGTTTTTGGGGGTGGAGCAAGCATTTGGGTTTACTTACTTGGCCTACAAAACCCATTTTAATTATGACCTAAACACGTCCATTAATAATATTTTAAGCATTAAAAGGGAATTTAATTATTTTTTCCTTATACATCGCCTTAAGCAAGAAGTTAGAATTTCAGATAGAATTAGTGCAGGTGCAACTATTGGCCTTTCGATTAATTACTTGATACGCTCCAATGCTGAGTACATTAATTTTGTTAACGGAAAAAACAGAATTCTCTATGAAGATAAAACAAACTCAGAGCCTCGGTTTTCCTTAGGGTATGAGGTAAGTGGTATGATTTCTTATTCCTTAACACCAAATTTGTTTTTTCAAATAAGACCAGCCTACACTAAATTAATTAAGCCTGTTGACAACAAAGAAAGGAGAATATTTGCTTATGGCATCGGAGTTTTTTTTATTAAAAAATTCTGATCTATTAAAGCCCCGTGGTACTTTGAACGTATAGACAGTATTTGCCTAAAGAGGGATTATTTAGTAAGTAAAGAGATCAATTAAATAAACTTTAAGGCCTGTGTAATATCCCCCATCAAATCATCAGCCTCCTCAATACCTACCGACAAGCGCACCAGGTTATCGGTCACATTAATCTTTGCGCGCTCTTCCGCAGTCATTTTAGCATGCGATGTTCTAACCGGTGAACAAATCGTGCTCTCCACACCGCCCAGGCTTAATGCCCGTTTGATCAGCCTGAGCCGGTTCATAAAGGCATGTGGATCGCCAAGAACTTCAAACGAAAGCATGCCACCAAAGCCACCGGGCATTTGTGCTTTGCCAATTTCGTAACCCGGGTGATCAGTTAAACCCGGATAATAAACCTTCCCGATTTTAGTATGGGTTTTCAGCCACAGCGCAAGTTTCAACGCATTTTCGTTTTGCTGACGAACCCGTAAAACGATGGTTTTTAAACTCCGCTCTACCAACCAGCAGGTATGGGCATCCAACGAACCACCAAAGTGAAAGGCACTGTTCCAGATTTGTTTGATATGTTCCCTTGAGGCCACTGCAGCACCACAACACAAATCACTGTGCCCGCCAATGTATTTTGTGCCACTGTGCGTCACCACATCCACCCCCAGGTCAATCGGGTTTTGATTTACTGGCGATGCAAAGGTGTTGTCAATTATAGTAACTAGGCCATGCTGCTTCGCAATTGCTGATACAGCTTTTATATCCGTAATGGTTAAGGTTGGGTTGGAGGGTGTTTCAATGTAAATAACTTTTGTGTTGGACTTTATGGCTTTTTCAAATTCCTGCGGCTTGGTGCCGTCTACCAGGGTATACTCAATGCCATATCGGGGAAACTCCACCGCTACAGCATTAAAAGTCCCACCGTATAAATCATTTTGCAAAACGGCATGATCGCCTTGCTTCAAAAAGGCAAATAGCGATGTCATGATGGCCGCCAGGCCTGAACTGAAAATAAGTCCGTCTTCAGCATTTTCAAGGGCGGCTATTTTTTGTGCCACAGCACGTTGGTTAGGGGTGTTGAAATAGCGGGGATATTGTGTTTCACCAGTCCCTTCATAGTCGTAGGCAGCGGATGGGAAAACCGGGTTGACGATTCCTTTATGGACCGAATCACCAACTGAACCGGAATGTACACTTTGGGTTAACTTCGAGCTTGAAATAGCCATGGAAATAATTTTCAGTAAAAGTATGGTAACAGATTCAAACTTTAGCGTTGATTATTTTACTGACCAAATTGATTTTTGGAGGGCTCATTTTTTGAATTGATTATATTGCTCATCTAAACCCAAAGTACCATGCGGCAAATATTTCCTCTTCTGGTTTTCCTGTCCGTAATTACCGCCAGCGCACAGGTAGGGGTAATTAAAGAAAGCCTGAAGCTCAAAAGTACAATTCTGGGCAAAGATGTTGAGTATAGCCTTTACCTTCCGCCCGACTATGACCAAAGCAACAGAAGGTACCCCGTGCTTTACCTGTTGCATGGATATTCCGATGATGAAACCGGATGGACCCAGTTCGGGGAAGTAAAAGCTATTGCCGATAAACAATTGCAGAACATGGAGATGACCTCCATGATTATTGCCATGCCCGATGGCGGGGTGAGTTGGTATATTAACAGCGCTGATGGAAAAGTGAAGTACGAAGATTTTTTCATCAAGGAGTTTGTCCCGCATATTGATGCCTCATTGCGCACACGTCCGGAAAAACGTTATCGCGGTATTGCCGGGCTTTCCATGGGCGGGCACGGAACTATGATTATGGCCGTTAAGTACCCACAGCTTTTTGCCGTAGCGGCTCCACTAAGTGCGGGTATTTTCACCCGCGATGAGTTAATCAACATGCCTGATGAAAATTGGGATTATGTATTTAGTCCACCGTATGGTAAGAATAAAGGAGAGGCCAGGTTAACCGATCACTTAAAAAAAAACTGGATACTTTCGCTGGTTACTGATGCCAATGCCGAGGACCTGAAAAAGGTGAAATATTATATTGATTGTGGCGATAAGGACTTCCTGATTAAAGGCAACATGGAGCTTCATTCAATTTTAATCGATAAGAAAGTTCCGCACGAATTTCGGGTTCGTCAAGGCATACACGATTGGGATTACTGGCGCACGGCTTTACCGGAGGTTTTCAACTTTGTTTCAAAGTCTTTCCATCAATAGTAGGCCCAACGCAATACTTTACCATCGATCATTAAATAGTACAAGCCTGCCCCGGCATAATCGGGTAACGATATTTTTATACGTTGGTCATCGGTTGTGCTAACGGTTACAGGCATCCGTATGCCCGTGCTGTTATAAACCTGAGGTTCGGTAAAAATTTCACTGGTGGAGTAATATACAAAGGGTTGGTTGGAAGGATTAGGGTAAAGAGACGCAACACGATTGTCTTCCGGGATTAACGCTTGCACCTGTTGAAAGGCATAGCGTCTCCGCACCTCAAGAAATTCCTTTAGTCCATACCTTACGTGATTATTGTTCAATCGTGTTTCGAATGAGGTTAAAAAATCAGCGTGGGTAAAGCCAAAAGCTTTGCCGAAATAGGTATCCTCTTTAACGGCTTGATCCAATATACTTTTGTAGGAATTTAACAATGTAACCAGAAAGGATGCATTGAAATACTCATCCAGCAATTGTTTTAAATACGCTTCGTACTGACGTTTAAAATCAGGGATATTCAATAACCTTTTTGTGAGGGGCAATGGTATTTGTTCGCGAGGCCATTTGGTTAAATCCCGCTTAGCCCAATCCCTGCCCAACCAATCGATGCCCCAGGTGTTGTCGGCATCGTAAGGAAAATATTCAAATAGGCCACTGTTGCCGTTATAAAACAGGTAGTAGTTATTCATGTTGTAGCTGTATCCATCCCAATGGCCTAGCATGGCCTCCACCGCCAACTGCCGCAGGTATAGGTCTACATTAAATACCTTTTCAATTTCAGTTACAAAGGAACGAGCAGGTGTATTGTTTAGCACGTTTACAAAGTGTTCCAGTTCGGCACGCGTGTCTTTTGACTTGTTGATTTCTGATTCATACAGTTCCGCGTTCTGGATTTGCCCATCGTCCAGGAGGTTTGCCCCAAAACTGCACTTGTATAAAAAGCCCTTATCGTTACCGTAACGTAGTTTTAAAAATTCATCATCCAATTGTTCAACATTAATGTATACGCCCATATATTCGTCATTGATATATAACCGAAGCGGAAACGTCCGGGCTGCCGGAACGTTCATTTCGCGGAAATACAATAATGACAGGGGCTCGCGCACCTGTGTTGGGTCATTTACATTCGGTTTCAGGTTAAACTTTTTATGGTTGTAGAACTTCTTTCCGCCAAATTCACGGAAGTCAATTTTGAAGGGTTTCTTTTCATGCAGGCGCGATGAATTGCCCCGTAACCGGATGCCCACCTTTTTTTCCAGGATCGTGTCCAACTGCGAGTTGGTCATTTGAAAAATAGCTGGTAAATATTTTTCACTATTTACGTTTGCAGGATCCAGAAGCAAAGCCTTATCCTGTGGAGTCAGGGTCAACCGTATTATTGCCAATTCAGAGGGCCGAAAAATGGCATCTGTTCCGGGGTTTTGAACTTGTGCTGACAACCAAATAGCTGTCAACAGGATGATGCTTATAAGAAATAAACGCTTCACCAGTTATCAGTAGAACCCAAAATTACCTCATTTGACCATATTATTTATCCTTTATCATTTCATTATCAATGGGTTACAGTAAACTTTTCTAACCGATAAACGTTATATTTACAGTAACAACCACTAAAACGATGACAACAGCCACCCAAAAGCTCCAAATACTGGAGTCTCTGGACGCCTTGGATCAGTCGCAATCTGAAAAAGTACTGGCATATATCAAGAATATGCTGGTAACTAATCAAGATGAGAGTCAGTATAAACGCTTTAAACGCGAAGCCATGAAGGAGATTCGCAAGGCGTTAAAAACTGATCGAAGCCTGAGACTGCAGGCTTAAGGCGTCTGACCTTCTTCTTTCAAAAGATCGGACTGCTCGTTGGTCTGGTAAAACCTTCGTCCCTTTTCAGAAAAAACCTTCACTTTCTGGTAACAAAAGATTAGTTTCTGTTTAATCTGGTTCCTTCTTTGGATTCTGATCGCTATTCGTGTTGAACATACTTCTCCCATTTTTCCAACACCGCAGTGAAATCTGCAGGTAATTCGGAGTTGAATTGCATGAAGGTTTTAGTTTTTGGATGAATGAATCCTAAGGTTTTTGCATGCAGCGCCTGTCGGGGAATTAGCTTAAAACAATTGTCAACAAACTGCCGGTATTTGGAAAACACGGTTCCCTTTACAATTTGATCGCCCCCGTACATGGCATCGTTGAATAATGGATGACCAAGGTACCTCATGTGCGCGCGTATCTGGTGGGTGCGGCCAGTCTCCAGTTTGCATTCAAGCAATGAAACATAGCGAAGATCTTTCAACAACCTGTAACGTGTAATGGCATGCCTCCCCATGTTTCCGTCCGGAAAGGCAACCGTAACTCTTCGGTCTTTCAGGCTTCGGCCAACATGAACATTGATCGTTCCTTCCGGAGGATCAGGAATACCCCATACCAAAGCATAGTAGGTTCGTTCAATAGTGTGATCGAAAAATTGCTTGGCCAGCGAAGTCATGGCTTGCTCTGTTTTGGCAATTACCAACAGGCCGGATGTATCTTTATCGATTCGGTGCACAAGGCCGGGCTTACCTTCATTTCCCGGTAGTTGAGGAAGGTTTTGAAAGTGATAGGCCAGGGCATTTACCAATGTTCCTTTCCAATTTTGGTAAGCCGGATGCACCACCATGCCTGCTGGCTTGTTGATGACCAGCAACGTATCGTCTTCATAAACGATATTGAGTGGAATGTTTTCGGGTACCACATCGGTGTCGCGTGGGGGTTCAGGAAATGAAATTACAATGACATCGTTTGGATGCACCTTGTAGTTGGATTTTACAGGCTTGTCGTTAACCGTTACAAACCCATCGTCAATCCCTTTTTGGATTTTTGATCGCGACACATTGGCCAGACGGTCGTTAAGGAATTTATCGATACGCAATAAACCTTGTCCCGGATCAGCCACAATGCGGTGGTGTTCGAACAATAATTCTTCTTCAGCATCATCGGGCAATACAAGGTCTTCAGCCATCGTGTAAAAGTAGACAAAGATAAATTGATTATGAGATTGTAAACTTTTCTACGAATGGTTTTCAATTTGATTTGATACTGGTTTCTTTGTCGCCATGAAGGTTCGGTTGGTTTGGTTTTCTATTCTCCTAATTCCAGTTTCTTGTGAACGATCATCTGAAACACAGAAGGATACTTTTGAGCAGGGTGTAATTGCGGGAGTTATAAATTCAAAAAAAATCGATGAAGCCTCCGGTATGGCCGCTAGCTACGCCAATCCGGGTATGTTATGGACACACAATGACAGCGGTGATAAGGCAAGAATATTTTTAATTGATTCATTGGGCAGGCATCGGGCAACCGTATGGTTAAAAGAAACGATAAACCGTGATTGGGAAGATATTGCTGTGGGGCCCGGCCCCGAAAGGGATAAGACTTATGTTTACATAGGGGATATTGGCGATAATCTGGCCAAGTATGAATACAAATTTATTTACAGGTTTCAGGAACCGGTTATCACTACACAGGACACAACAATTGAAATCGAACAGGCAGACTCCATAAAATTTACATTACCCGATGGCATTCGCGATTGTGAAGCGTTGATGATTGATCCGGCTACTAAAGATCTTTATATTTTTTCAAAACGTGAGCCTGCCATAAACCTGTACCGGTTACCTTACCCTCAGTCAACTACAGAAATTATGTTGGCGGAAAAAGTTTTGGAGGCACTACCGTTTACACTGATTGTGGCTGCCGATTGGTCAGCCGATGGAAAGGAAATACTAATCAAAGATTATGAACAGGTGTATTACTGGCGAAGAAGTAATAACGAACCGATTGCTGAACTTTTGAAAACACAACCTGTATTATTGCCTTATCATCAGGAGCCCCAAGGCGAAAGCATTGCTTTTGATTATTGGGGGAAAGGATACTACACCCTTAGCGAAAAGGCCAAAGGAGTGAAGCCCGCGTTAATGTTCTACAAAAGAATTGAAGCAAAAAACTAACAACGAATAACCAATAACTATATAACACCTTGGGCTTTCATTGCATTGGCCACCTTTAAAAATCCCGCAATGTTGGCACCTACCATATAGTTGCCAGGCTTGCCGTATTCATTGGCAGCGGCTAAGCACGTATCATGAATGTTTTTCATGATGTCCTGAAGTTTGGAGTCCACTTCTTCACGCGTCCAATTGGCACCCATAAAGTTTTGGGTCATTTCCAGACCTGAAGTTGCCACGCCACCGGCATTGGAGGCCTTGCCGGGTGAGTACATCACACCGTTATCGATTAAGATAGTGATGCCTTCGATGGTGACTGGCATGTTAGCGCCTTCGCCCACCAGCTTAATACCGTTTTTCACCAGGTTGTTGGCATCATTGCCGTTCACCTCATTTTGTGTGGCGCACGGAAAGGCACAATCAGCTTTAATGTTCCATAGTGGATTATGATCGGCCTTCGGATCAATATCGTGATAGACTGCACTTTTGTATTTATCGGCATATTCTTTTATGCGACCACGTTTTTCGTTTTTCAGCGTTTTTAAAAACTCAAGTTTCTCTTTGGTTATACCCGCTTCATCAACAATAAACCCATTTGAGTCTGAGGCTGTAATAACTTTGCCGCCCATTTTATTTATTTTTTCAATGGCGTATTGCGCTACATTCCCCGATCCGGACACCAGACAGGTTTTGCCCTTAATCGAATCGCCCTTGGTGTGCAGCATGTTTTCAGCAAAGTAGATCAGACCGTAGCCTGTTGCTTCTGTACGGATTAAACTTCCGCCCCAGCCAATGCCTTTGCCGGTAAACACTCCTGTAAACTCGTTTTTGATTTTCTTATAAGCACCAAACATATAACCGATTTCCCGGCCACCAACACCAATGTCTCCAGCGGGTACATCTAACCGGTGGCTGATGTGGCGCGACAGTTCACCCATAAAAGCCTGGCAGAATTTCATGATTTCATTTTCGGATTTTCCTTTCGGATCAAAGTCAGAACCGCCCTTGCCGCCACCCATAGGTATGCCGGTTAGTGCATTTTTAAAAATCTGCTCGAAGGCCAAAAACTTTAGTACGCTTGGTGTTACCGAAGGGTGGAACCGAAGGCCACCTTTATACGGCCCAATGGCGCTGTTCATTTGTACACGATAACCGCGGTTCACATGAATTTCACCCTTATCATCAAGCCAGGTTACACGGAAAGAGATCATACGTTCCGGTTCCAGCATCCGTTCCAGTATTTTTAATTTTTGAAGCTCTTTATTTTTTTCAATGGCCGGCCAGATAGAGACAATCACTTCTTCAGCGGCCTGTAAAAATTCTGGTTCGTTGGGGTTCCTTTGCTTAATAAGATCAAGGATGTCGTTCTGCATAGGTGGTATTTTTTATCCAAGTTAGCAGAAGTATGAGGAATGCAAACGTTTTAACAACCAGATTTTAGTATTTGGATTGAAGGCAATTAAACTTATGTAATTTACAGGCATGGAAAGGAAAAGGATACATCCGGAGGGACCAGAATTCTCAAGGATTATTACCGGGGTATGGCGATGGCATGCCCTTTCGGCCAACGACACCGAAGCATTGATTAACACATCGCTTGAAAACGGCATTACTACATTTGATCATGCCGATATTTATGGAAATTATTCTTGTGAGGAATTGTTTGGTAAAGCTATTGAGAACCGATCATCGTTGCGGAATACAATTCAACTGGTAACTAAATGTGGCATTAAACTTCTATCCGATAAAAGACCGGAACACCAGATCAAACACTATGATACCTCCAAAGAACACATTATTTGGTCGGTTGAAAATTCATTACAAAATTTAAAAACCGATTACCTGGATTTATTACTACTCCATCGCCCTGATCCGCTGATGAACCCCGCAGAAGTGGCGGAAGCATTTAGCATGCTTAAACAATCCGGGAAAGTTTTATTTTTTGGAGTTTCAAATTTTACACCTACCCAGGTTGAGTTGTTGGCAAGTTACTTACGCGACCCACTGGTAACGAATCAGATTGAAATTTCTTTGTTTAATCATCAACTGCTCTTCGATGGTACGGTGGATACTTTGATGAAGCATCAGATTTCCCCCATGGCCTGGTCGCCATTAGGTGGAGGTAAATTTTTTGCTGACAGCGAAATTCAAAAACAATTGGAAACCTTTGCTCAACGCTACACCTGCAGCATCAGCCAGTTGTTACTGGCTTGGCTACTAAGACACCCATCAGGTATTTTTCCGATTTTGGGTACAACCAACACAAACAGGTTGACTGAAGGGGCTAAGGCGCTAACTGTTCAATTGGATAAACAGGATTGGTTTGCCATGTTAAAGCTGGTTACGGGTAGGGATGTAGCGTGAACCTCTTTGTTCAATTAATTGTATCTTTGGTATGATGAAGCCGACACTTGACAGCCCGCCTCGCACGCTCATGGAGGTTTACAAAAGCTTGCCTGAAGGGACATTGGCGGAATTAATTGATAATAATTTATACATGTCACCATCACCGCTACCGCGCCATCAGGCAGTATTAAATGAAATAAATTTTCAGTTAATGGTCTTCTTCAAAAAGAACCTCAAAGGGATGGTTTATATCGCTCCATTTGATGTTTATTTTGATGAAATAAGTAATGCGGTTCAGCCGGATTTAGTGATTGTGCTGAATAATAATTCCAGCAAAGTAAACCTTGATGGGCATTTTCATGGTGTGCCCGACATCATCATAGAGATTCTTTCACCGGGCAGCAAAGATCATGATCGGATTAAGAAAAAGACTTTATATGAAAAATTTGGAGTTAAAGAATATTGGATGGTAGATCCCGAAACTAAACTTGCTACCGGGCTTACGCTGAAAAATCAGAAATATGAGCCTATCTCAGAACAAATTGGTAAAATCAGTTCCCTTCTGCTCAACACCGAAATTTCTTTTTAAGCCGAAACAGAATTAATCTGCTGTTGTCTGGTAACAATCCTTCCTCCATTTTTGTATTCTTCATAAAAATTCATGGCGCGGGCATTAGCGGAGAAAAAAGTAAAGGATTCAACCGGTTTCGATTTCATAGAAATTATTGGTGCGCGCGAGCATAACCTCAAGAATGTTAACCTTTCTTTTCCACGCAATAAGCTGGTTGTCATAACCGGCATCAGCGGAAGTGGCAAGTCATCGTTGGCTTTTGATACCATATATGCTGAAGGCCAACGCAGGTATATGGAAAGTTTTTCGGCTTATGCCAGAAGTTTCCTGGGCAACCTCGAACGGCCCGATGTAGACAAGATCAACGGACTTAGTCCGGTTATATCCATTGAGCAAAAAACTACATCACGCAATCCGCGATCAACGGTAGGTACTGTAACGGAAATTTATGACTTCATGCGCCTGCTGTTTGCCCGAACGGCTGAGGCCTATTCTTACCTGAGCGGAGAAAGAATGATTCGCCAATCTGAAGACCAAATACTGGATGCTATCCTTCAGAATTTCAAAGGCAGAAAATTAATCTTGCTGGCACCGGTGGTAAAAGGTCGTAAAGGGCACTACCGCGAGCTGTTCCAGCAAATCCGTAAGCAAGGGTTTACCAAAGTTCGTGTGGATGGCGAGTTGCTCGACATTACGGCTAAGATGCAGGTTGATCGCTATAAGATACACGACATTGAAGTGGTTATTGACCGGATTGTGGTAGATGCTAAAGACCGTGCGCGTATTGGCCAGTCTATTAATCGTGCACTCAAAGAAGGTAAGGGTGTGATTATGGTGTTGGATGAGCAGCAGAAGGTTCATCACTTTTCAAAATTTCTGATGGATCCTGTTACCGGGCTTTCCTACGATGAGCCTGCACCCAATACGTTTTCTTTCAACTCTCCATATGGTGCCTGCCCGGTGTGCAATGGCTTAGGACAGGTTGAAGAGATTACCGAAGAATCGGTAATCCCCGATAAGAAATTGAGCATTAGCCGTGGCGGAATTTTACCGTTAGGTGAATACCGCGACATCTGGATTTTCAAAAAAGTTGAAGCCATTCTAAAACGATACAAACTCACCCTAAGCACACCCATTAAAGACATACCGAAAGATGTATTGAAAGTGTTGTTGTATGGCGATGATGTTCCGGTGGCCGTTGCCTCAGTGAAATATCCGGGCACGGAATGGAATACACGGTTTGAAGGCATCGTGAATTTTTTGGAAAAGCAACGCGATGAAGGATCAGAAGCCATAAAACGTTGGGTTGAAGATTTTATGATTGTGAAAACCTGTCAGGAATGCAACGGTGCAAGATTGAAAAAGGAATCTCTGCACTTCCTTATTGATGGAAAGAACATTGCCCAACTGGCAGCACTCGACATAAAAAAACTCAATGATTGGTTTAAGAATTTGGAAGACCGACTCAATGAAAAGCAACGCACCATTGCCATTGAAGTACTGAAAGAAATCCGCAAGCGCATTGGCTTTTTGTTAGATGTTGGCCTTGAGTACCTGAATCTTGACCGCCCCTTAAGAACGCTCAGTGGAGGTGAAGCACAACGTATTCGATTAGCGACACAAATCGGCACGCAACTGGTAGGCGTTTTATATATTTTGGATGAACCCAGCATCGGCTTGCACGCCCGCGATAATGTTAAGCTTATTAAGGCATTAAAAGATTTGCGCGACCTCGGTAACTCAGTAATTGTTGTAGAGCACGATAAGGAAATGATGCTGGAGTCGGACTACATTATTGATATTGGTCCGGGTGCAGGGCGCCATGGAGGTCAGGTAGTAGCCGAAGGCAATCCACAATCTTTTCTGAAAAATGGAAGTACTACGGCAAAATATTTAAACGGAAAGCTCTCCATCAATTACAGCAAAGAAAGGCGAGCAGGAAGCGACCATTATTTAAGGCTTACTGGTGCAACAGGCAATAACCTGAAAAATGTTGATCTGGAAATCCCGCTGGGTACATTAACCTGTATTACTGGTGTATCCGGCAGCGGAAAGTCAACGCTCATTCATGAAACGCTTTACCCCATTCTTAACAAACACTTTTTCAATTCACGAAAAGATCCGCTCGGCTATAAAAAAGTAGAAGGACTTGAACATATTGATAAAGTAATAGAAGTTGATCAATCACCCATTGGAAGAACGCCCCGATCAAACCCCGCTACCTACACAGGTGTGTTTACCGACATCCGCGATTTATTTGCTCAATTACCGGAAGCAAAAATCAGGGGCTACAAACCGGGCAGGTTTTCATTCAACGTAAAAGGCGGTCGATGCGAAACGTGTGAGGGTGCAGGCTTGAGATTAATTGAAATGGAATTTCTTCCGGATGTTTACGTGCATTGCGAAACCTGTAAAGGCAGGCGCTATAACCGCGAAACACTTGAAGTGCGTTTCAAAGGTAAATCTATTTCGGATGTGTTGGACATGACCGTAGAAGAAGCCGTGACCTTTTTTGAAAATCAACCCAAGATTTTAAGGAAAATCAAAACCCTTGCTGATGTGGGCCTTGGCTATATTTCATTAGGTCAGCATGCTACAACGTTATCGGGTGGGGAAGCGCAGCGTGTAAAACTTGCAACAGAATTATCGAAACGCGATACCGGTAAAACCTTTTATATCCTAGATGAACCAACCACCGGGCTGCATTTTCAGGATATTTCCCATTTGTTGAATGTGCTGCAAAAGCTGGTGGATAAAGGCAACACGGTGCTGGTGATTGAACACAATATGGATATTATTAAGTCAGCCGATTTTATTGTTGACCTTGGCCCGGAAGGCGGTGAGTTGGGCGGGCGTATTGTAGCCATGGGCACCCCGGAAGCAGTGGCCAATAACCCGGCTGGTTACACCGGAAAATTTTTGAAGGTGGAGTTGAATTGACGTTATTGCCTTCGGTTTGAAAAAGCAGACATGAATTCACAGGTGCGCCAATATCTTTTTGGGTTAATTTTTATAGGGGTAGGTTGCTACCAACTTTACATTAATGATATGTTGGAGTTTTCATTATATGCCTGTGCAGGCTCAGCATTTATTTTTAATGCATTAACGGCCGAGCCCCGGTTGGTTTCCTATAAGAAGCCCCTGGTCATTATAACCTGGGTTTTGATCATGGCAACGGCACTCTTGTTTTTCTACTTGTTGCGCTACAAATTCTTCTGATTTTTCCTTACGTGTAATTACGGTACCACGGGTAGGTAAGGAACCCTTACCTTTGAACATTGTTTTTACGGCTTTATGGTCGATAATAAAAAGCGTCTTTATTGGATATTACAGATTAGTGGTTGGTCAGCCTATGCTATCCTTCAAATATTGATTAGCGTGTTGGCTTCTGAGCAGGGCTTTGGCTGGCGAAGAACTATTTTCTTTATCGCGGAAGCATCGTTGTTTTTATGCATCACTCATTTTTTCAGGCTTTACCTTAACAGGCGCCAATGGATAAGGCTGAAGATCCCACGGCTTATTCCACGCGTTTTGCTGGCTTCGGGCGCGTTGGCAATAGTCGCCTATTTTTTCAGGATTCCGCTCGGCTTCATTACGGGTAGAACAAACGTGCTGGATACAGCATTTAACCCCGATCAGGTGTTGGGTTTATCTATCGTTTACATGGTGTTCTTTTTTTTGTGGAGTGTGTTTTATTTCACTTATCATTTTATTGAGCAATACAATAAGTCGTTGAAATATGAGGCTTCCATGGTTGAGATTGAATTGAACAACCTTAAATCACAGCTTAATCCGCATTTCATTTTTAATGCATTGAACAGCATACGTGCCTTAGTGGATGAAAACCCGAAGAAGTCTAAACAGGCCATTAACCAGCTTTCCAATATTCTCCGAAACTCGTTGGCGTACGAGAAAAAAGGACTTACCCGTTTTGAAGATGAACTCAAAATGGTAAAGGATTACCTGAGCCTGGAGAGTGTGCGGTTTGAAGAGCGTCTCAAAACCGACTTTAGTATCGATCCCCAGTCGGCCGGGTTTAGGGTACCACCTTTAATGGTGCAAACACTGGTGGAAAATGGTGTAAAGCATGGCATTTCGAAATTGACTGAAGGTGGGGTCATACAACTTCGAACGATTGTTGAAAATAATCGTTTAAAAATCCAGATCCGCAACAGCGGGCAAATATTAAATGGCGCCCGAAGGGGAAGGGGCGGGCTGGGCATTACCAATACCATACAGCGGCTAAAACTTTTGTACGGGGATGAGGCCACATTTAGAATGGTTAATGAAAATGATAGTTTTGTGCTCACAGAAATAACAATACCGCAAAATCCGCATACCGCATGAGAGCATTGATAATTGATGACGAGCGCCTGGCGCGCAAAGAGTTGATGAAGTTGTTGGAGGACCACCCCTCCATTGAAGTGGTGGGCGAAGCCGCAAATGCGGATGAGGCCATTACCATGGTAAATGAATTGAACCCCGACTTGTTGTTCCTGGATATTCAAATGCCGGGCAAAACTGGCTTTCAGTTATTGGAAGAACTTGACTCCGTTCCATTAGTAGTGTTTACTACTGCATACGATGAGTTTGCGCTGAAGGCTTTTGAGGTTAGCGCATTGGATTATTTATTAAAGCCCATACAGCCCGAACGTTTGGCCGAAACAATTTCAAAAATTGCCGAAAAGGAAAGAGCAAAAATAGCAGCCACTCGCCCTGAAGGTGAGAAGAAGCTCGGTTTAAACGACCAGGTTTTTGTGAAAGATGGCGAGCGTTGTTGGTTTGTAAGTCTTTCCAACATAAGGTTGTTCGAGTCGGATGGCAACTACATCAAAGTTTATTTCGATACCAACCGCCCCATGATCCACAAGTCGCTAAATGCTTTGGATGAAAAATTGGATGAACGCGCTTTTTTCAGGGCCAGCCGTAAACACATTATAAACTTAAGTTGGGTTGAGAGTATTGAGCCGTGGTTCAATGGCGGTCTTATGGTAAAATTAAAGGGTGGCGATAAAGTGGAGGTAAGCCGCAGGCAAGCCGCAAAGTTTAAGGATATGATGAGCTTGTAGTTATTTCAGCACCAGGTCAATCAGTTCCTTCTGCACATTCCAGTCTTTGGCAAGCTTTAACATAGCGGTGGCTTCCATTTCGGTTACATAGCCTTTAAGATTATTGGCTTGCCACACCATGTTGATCAGTTCCACACGCTTATCCTTTGGATAATCCGCGATAATATCATTCAGGAAATCGCGTGCGCGTTCGAAAGAAGTGAGGTAGTCTTTAGCGATAAACTCCTGGGCCCATTGGTACTCCTCCTGGGCATCCAGTTCGGCTGCTGTTTTGTCAAGGTCTTTTTTCTCTTCTTCGTCCAGTCCGTGGTAATGAAAGATCACGGATTTAAGAAGCATGAATACGCGTTTTTCTTCAGTCGATTTCATCGGGGGATCTTAAGCGGGAAGTTACAAAACTTCTTTCAGCTTGTATAACACCGGCTTGCTGGGGCTGGCATCCATTTCCAGGCTGGCGATTTGCAAGTTAAGCAGGTAGGAACCATCGGGGATCGTATCCGGCACATAAATCAATTCCGTAATTGTAGCATGCTTTCTCGTTTCATGCGGATAGTTCCAAAATGCTTTGTGTGCAGATAACTTTCCCTCATCAACTTCTTTGTCCAGGCTGGGCAAGTCAATTAATAGATGTTCAATGCCCTGCCCGACTAAATGTGCCAAGGCATCGGCCTCAACAAAAGGTGGGTTAGTGCCCGAGTATTGTTTTGTTTTTTTTGATTGTTCGTTGGGCAGCGTTCGGATGATGAGCGCTTGTGTGCCGGGTATTAATGCTGCGTTGTTCATCGCCTGTCGGGGAATTACCCAATCCCCAAGTGAGTTTCTGATGGGTTGAACCGAAATGAGGTGAGCCAGGAAATGATAGCGCTTCAAGCTTTTGTTGATGGATGCACCATCGGGAGAAATGTGCCCATAGCACTCGGTGTGGGTTCCGTTGCCGTGCGGGGTTATGATTAATTTTTGATAGTTAACCGAACCTCCCTCCTTTACACTACCTGTAAAGCTGCCCTTCCGAATGGTCTCAAACTTAACCGGATCGGCCCAGTAACACGTTGGGTTATTTTTTCCTTCATGGACGGGAAGGGAGATGTCCAGTGGTTCATGCAGGTTTACCGAATAGGTGTTAGTATTAAGCGTTAGTGTAATAATCATTTTTTGTCAACAAATAAATCAGCGGCAATTTTATCGGCAACAAGTTTTCCTTTTCGTGTCAGTACTAAAACGTCACGGTTTAGTAAGGCCATTCCCTGCGCAATTATTTGCTGAATATAAGCACTATTATTTTCAAGGATGTTGTGGTTATGATTTTGTTTAAGGTACGCCATATCGGTTCCCCATTGGGTGCGCAACGTAGTCAGGATGTATTCGTTTATTTTATCTTCCGCAGTGAGTGTTTCTTTTTGCGCAGGCACAACATTTTGTGCGATGGCTTTCAGGTAAAGATGATTGTTGCTGATGTTGAATTGCCGGGTTACTCCATTGTAAGAGTGTGCACTTGGCCCTATGCCTAAGTAGTTCTCTTGCTTCCAGTAACTGCTGTTATGACGTGACTGAAAACCGGGCTGGGCAAAATTGGATATTTCATAGTGCTCATAACCTGCTTTATCCAGTGTATCCATAAGCATTTCAAACTGATGGGCCGCTATGTCATCCTCAACCACTTTTAATTTTCCGGCTAAGGACCATTTACCGAAAACGGTTTTCGTTTCAATGGTAAGGGAGTAGCAGGAGATATGTTCAGGTTTTAGGAGCAGTGCCTGTTCAATGTCCTGCTGCCATCGGTCGTTATCCTGCCCGGGAATGGCGTAAATCAGGTCAATACTAATATTGTCAAATCCGGCAGCCCGGGCATAACTAAAAATTTGTACGGCTGTCTCAGCATTATGCGCCCTGTTCATAAACGTGAGTAAATCGTTATGAAAAGTTTGGATCCCGATACTCAACCGGTTAATGCCAACCTGTTTCAATTGGGTTAAATATTTTTCAGTAAGATCATCCGGGTTGGCTTCAAGGGTGATTTCAGCCCTGGCGTCAACAGCAAATAGTTCTTTCAGGGTGAGCAACAAGCCAGATAGTTCCTCCTGGCTGAGAAGTGATGGCGTACCACCCCCAAAATAGATCGTATTAATATTTTCATCCTGCAGAAAATGCCGTTGTAGAAGAAGCTCCCTTTTCAGGGCCTCAACCATACCGCTTTTTATATCGCGATTAGTGGAGAAATGAAAATCGCAGTAGTAGCAGGCTTGCTTACAAAACGGAATATGAAAATACACACCGGCCATGAGGCAAAACTAATCATTCGAAATCTCGAAAGGATATTCGTTTTTGTAAGAATGTGTTACTATTCCATACTTTTGACCCTGCATGAGGCGAATAATTTTTTTGGTTGGCGTAATTCTATGTGCACGCACAATAGCAGCACAAGATTATTTTATCATAAAGGACTTCCGGCCCGATTGGATGGTCTTTAGGGAAGGTAAATACCATAACTACTCCGACATGGACAAAGGCCAGGCCATTCATATCTCCATAAACCCCGGGCTTTTTAAAGGCGACAAACTCTTATTGGAGAGTAACGATCGGTTTAGCGTATGGTTGAACAATCAACTCCTGACCGATCAGGTGAAGCGTAAGTTGATCAACATGGACAGCCTCTCCAATAGAATACTATGGATAAGCTTGTACCAGGAAGAAGGGATTACCGTTCAAAACCTGAGAACGCAAATTATAACAGAACTTCCTTCTTTGGCTTCTTCCGGTGGTCCCTTAACACGACACGTTAATGATGCACGCAACTTTGTTCTTGTTTCGGGTTTATTGCTTATTATTTTTTTTGTATTAATCCTTCGTCTTAACCCCAAGTTAACATTTCATTATTTTTCTGTTTCCAGGTTGTTTTCGTTACGCGAAAGCGAAGAAGACCAAATGTTTGCCCGAATAGCAAGCAGTGCAAATATTTTATTTTACATTTTTGTTTCATTGCTTATCGGATACATGATGATGGTAATGGTTATTGGGTTGCCCCCAGTTTACAGGCTCCAATTTTTTTTGGAGGCAGAAACATTCAAGGAGTTAGGTGTTCGTTGGCTTCAAGTAAGCGGTATTATTCTGGCGGCTTTTTTCGTTAAGTCCATCGCCATTATGCTTCTATCGGTTTTGTTTGATATTCGCGATCAGGCGGGTTTTCAATTCCTGGGTTTCATCCGTGCAGGTTTATTGATTGCCACCCTGTTAACAGGGTGCACCGTGTTTTATTTTATGATTAGTGGTAGCCACATGGGGTGGTACACATTTTTATATGAGTCTTTACGGTGGTTGATGATCGGGTGGATCATACTGATTTATTTCAAACTGAATAGGCGGGTGGCTTTCTCAGCGATTCATTTATTTTCGTACATTTGTGCCACCGAATTGATACCTTTTTTTGTAGCGTTTAAAATACTTTACGAGTAGGTGAATCCAGTACAAGTTGATATGAGTGAAAAAGTGAATGACCGGATGCGTAAAGTGAAGAGCATACTGGTAACGCAAGAGGCACCCACCGACCCTAACTCTCCATACTTTAAATTAATGGAGAAGTTTAACCTGAAAATTGACTTCCGCCCTTTTATACAGGTAGAACCGGTTCCTGCCAAAGAGTTCCGAAAACAGAAAATCGATATCCTGGACCATACGGCAATCATCTTTACCAGCCGCAACGCAGTTGACCATTTTTTTCAGATCTGCCAGGAGTTGAAGGTTGAGATGCCGGCCGATATGAAATACTTCTGTATCTCAGAGCAAACATCAAATTACCTGCAGAAATACATTGTTATCCGTAAGCGAAAAATTTTTACCGGCCTGAAAACAACTCAGGACCTTCTGGAAATACTGAAGAAGCACAAAAACGAAAAATATCTTTTCCCCTGCTCCGATATCCGTAAAAATGACATTCCCGATTTTTTAAAAGACAATGGGTTTACGTTTACCGAGGCAATTATTTACAACACAGTAGCCAGCGATCTTTCCGACCTTGAAAATGTTTTTTATGATGTGTTGGCATTCTTTAGCCCCTCCGGTATCAACTCTTTGTTTGTGAACTTTCCCGATTTCAAGCAAAATAGTACCCGTATTGCAGCGTTTGGACCTACTACGGCAAAGGCTGTGCGTGATGCCGGATTGATTCTGGATATTGAGGCTCCACTTCCCAACGCGCCCTCCATGACGGGCGCCATAGAACTCTATATTAAGAAAGCCAACGGCATTAAATAACTGATTCATTCATTGGATTTTACAAATAGGTGTTTTTTATTACACTTTAATTACATGCACGTTGAAAGTGTCGTAAAAAAGCATTTACTTTAACCTTGCATGTTATCACTTTAATGCTCAGGAAAGGTTTCTATATAATTTTTTGCCTTCTGCTTGCCGGTAGTCACCGCCTTTTTGCACAGCAAGACGCACAGTTTACTCAGTACATGTTTAACCACTTGTACCTTACCCCCGCAGCAGCCGGTGCCGATGGGGTAACCAGGGCAACGGCTTTTCACCGCAGCCAATGGTTGGGCTACCAGTCTACTTTTGGTGATGGGGGCGCACCAACTTCGCAACTAATCTCCTTCTCAACCCCTATCCACAAGCTTAAAAGTGGTTTTGGTGTTTATGTGATGAACGACAGGCTAGGCCCTCAAAATAATTTGGAAGCACAGGCCATGTATGCATATCACCTGGGCATAAAGGAAAGCAGCAAACTTAGCTTCGGTATCAAGTTGGGCATGTACTCGCAATCGCTCGACTTCGATAAGTACCGTGCTATTGATCCTTCCGATCCTTTTCTTCAAGACAAAACCGGAAAGGAATCCCAAATCCGCCCCGACCTTGGTGTGGGGCTGATGTACAGGAATGAAAAGTTCTATGGTGGCGTAGGCTTTAACCACCTCTTAAAATCAGAATTTGATTTTGGAGTGAGCCAACGCAACGCCCTTGAAAACCACATGAACCTAACAGCAGGCTATTTCTATGATGTTAATTTCGACCTTCAGATTAATCCTACCGTCCTTGTAAAAACCGATTTCAACGAGACTTCAGTTGATCTTGCTGTAATTGCCACCCTTCGCAATACGATGTGGGGAGGATTAGCGTTCAGATCATCAGAGGCGGCCAACCTTATATTAGGCTATGCATTCCTGAAAGATAAGTCGTTGCGCCTTGGTTATTCGGTTGACTTTGTAATTAAGGATCGGGCAGCGAAGGAAAACTTTTCGCATGAGCTAATGCTCTCGTACGAATTGCCGGTAATTGCAGGTGGCGTTAAAAAGATCGTTCGAACCCCCCGTTACAGGCATTAGGCGGCAAATTATTTTGGTTTTATGCGAATTTTGTAGAATTTGGTAAGCAATTTTTAAAAAATAGGGCATTAAGCACTAATTTCGGGTCTTTATAATTTTTTGGCAAAACTGTAATTGATATATGAGCAAGTCGGTTTCTTCTAAACTTTTGTTACTCGTTGCGGGTATTGCTGCCAGCGCCTGTGGATTACTAGGTATTGGCGGTGGTGGTCGTGGCGGTGACCGAGGCGAATTGGTTGGTGTTCCCGGCAGACAAGGTTGGGTAATGACCATTCCCTATGGTATGGTGCCCATTCCGGCTGGAACCTTTCACATGGGCCAAGCTGATGAAGATCCCGCATCAACCCAAATCAACTTTAACAAGCAGGTTACAATTGGTTCATTCTTTATGGATGACACCGAGATTACAAATAATGAATACAGGCAGTTTACCAATTTTTATCTGGTGGACAATGGAAGTATAGAAGGCTTTGAGACCATTGATCAGCAAACTTTCCGTGATAAGTATTACCCTGACACAACTGCCTGGGTAAGGGATTTTGCCCACCATATGGGTGATCCTATTCAAGACTATTATTATTGGCACCCTGCCTATGACGATTATCCTGTTGTTGGTGTTAGTTGGGATGCTGCCGTTTTCTTTTCTGACTGGCGGACAGCCTACCTGAACGATTTCAGAAAGAGCGTTGGTGATTTCCCGATGCCCAATTTCCGGTTACCGTCAGAAGCTGAATGGGAATATGCCGCCCGCGGGGGCCGTGACCTGGCCAAATACCCTTGGGGTAACCCATACATCCGTAACTCAAAGGGTTGTATGTTAGCAAACTTCAAACCCGGCCGTGGTAATTTTTATGATGATGGTTTCGCTTACACATCTCCGGTCCAATCTTACTTTCCTAATGACTATGGCCTTTATGATATGGCCGGTAATGTTTCGGAGTGGTGCTTAGATGATTTCAATCCTGCGTCTGTTCCTACAGTTTGGGACTTGAACCCACAATACATTGACCCACGTACCAACCCAGAGGATTCACGCTACAACGCGAAAATTGCCCCTAAAAAAGTTGTACGCGGTGGTTCCTGGAAGGATGTGGCCTACTACCTTGAAACCGGTACACGTACATACGAATTCAAAGATTCAACGCGCGCTTATATTGGGTTCCGGTGTGCTTTAACCCACTTAGGCCGCTCGTCAGGACGCGAATTTTAATTAATAGAAATCTCTACTTAACTTTAATAAAACCAGACCCAAAAAAACTTAAACCCATACTACAATGAGCAAGAAAAAAGGCGGATTTGCAGAACTTCTCTTTAAAACCATCATGCCAAAAGTCTATGGTATTGGTGCAGCGGTGGTAATTGTTGGAGCGTTATTTAAAATCCTTCACTTAACCGGTGCCGACCAAATGCTGATGGTTGGTCTGCTTACAGAAGCAGCCATTTTCTTTTTAAGTGCGTTTGAACCACCTGCAAAAGAAACCGATTGGACTAAAGTTTACCCTGAATTAGCCGAAGATTTTGAAGGCTCAATTTCTACACCCACGGTGCGCAAGGCAGGTGCCGGTGCTACGGATTCGCCTCTTCTAAAAATTGATGAAATGTTAAAGACCGCCAAGGTTGACCAAAATCTTTTGGATAACCTGGGTAAAGGCTTAACCAATCTGGCAGATTCTGCAAAACAGATGAATAATCTTTCAAATGCAGCCGTTGCCACTAATGAGTATGCCACTAATGTAAAGACCGCTTCGAAGGCTTTGTCGGATATGAATTCGTCATATAAAACAGCCATTGAGGCTGTTGGCTCAATGGCCAATGCATCAAAAGATGCCGGTGAGTATCATTCGCAAGTACAGAAAGTTACTAAAAACCTGGCAGCGCTTAATTCTGTGTATGAAATGGAATTGAAAGATGCTGACAGCCACGTGAAAAACATGAACAAGTTTTATGAAAGCCTTACCGGTGCTATGTCAGGTCTTTCTAAAGTTGGTGAAAACACAACCAAGTTTACAACGGAACTTGGCAAATTGTCTGATAACCTCACCGCCCTTAATAAGGTTTATGGCAGCATGCTCACTGCTATGAAGGGTGGAGGAAATTAATTGAAACAGTAGAAGGTTTAAGATTTAGTATACACGATAAAACCAGAAAAAAATGGCAGGTAAAAAAGAAACCCCCAGGCAGAAGATGATTGGTATGATGTACCTCGTACTAACCGCTCTTCTGGCGCTTCAGGTGAGTAGTGCAGTACTTGAAAAGTTTGCCATTATAAATGAAACGCTTAGCCAGTTGGTAATTGAAACCGATAAGGCTAATCAAAGCCAGCTAGCAACCATTTTAAAGGAAGGCGGTAAGAGCGAAAAGCCGGAGATTAAAGCCGCGGTTGAGAGTGCCCAAAAGGTGCGCGATCTCACCACGAATACGAATAAGTGGATTGAAGAATTGAAGAAAGAGATGCTGAAGGTTTCCGGAAGCGATAAAGTGGACGAGAGCCTGATTAACAATCATGGCTCTGCGGTAGCCACCATGATGATCGACAAGAAGAATAAGTGGGGAAAGGAATTTGAAACAACCTTGAATAACTACGTTAAAGAATTGAATTCATTAACGGGCGAAAATTTCAAGACACTGGCAAAGGCCCCAAAGGATATCCCTGTTTTTGCGTCCGATCCGGATCACGTCAGAAAGGATTTTTTAACGTTCACATTTGAAAACACTCCTGTAATTGCTGCATTGGCATCCGTTTCTCAAATTCAAACGGAGGTATTGGAATATGAATCAGTGGCGTTGCGAAAACTTGCCGAAAAGGCTGGTGCTGCCCGCGTGGCGTTTGAAAATATTATCCCAATGGTTAGGCCTAAGTCTTCCATTGTAGCGGCTGGTGCTCCTTACGAAGCAGATATGTTTATCTCTGCTTCATCTTCTGCCTTGAGCCCCGAGATGACTTACAATGGAAAACCTATTCCCGTTGAAGTGGATAACCCTACCGGAATTAAAATGGGAAGGTTAAAGTTTACTGCAGCCGGAGGCAATTATGATGCGCAAGGTTTATCGAAACAAACGTTCAAAGCTGAAATTAAGCTGAACGATGAAGTTTATGAGCAGACGATAGAATACTTTGTCGCCAAGCCGGTAATACGGGTGACTACTGGAACGGCCCCAACGCTTTATATGGGTTGTGGTAATAGTGTTAACATTGAAGTACCTGCTTTGGGCACTAACTATAACCCTACATTTTCTGCCACAGGGGCCGAGATTCAAAAAGGCCCCAAGACCGGAAATGTCATCATTATCCCAAGCCAACGTAAGGTAAATGTTTCGGTTAACAATTCCGGAACCTTCATTGGCACTGAGCAATTTGACGTGAAGAATGTTCCTCGCCCCCGCATTATTGCCAAGGATAACAATGGCCGTGATATCGATTTGAAAAATGGTGTTAAGGCTGGCGCGATTGCAGGATTACGTATCAATGCGGATCCTGACGAAAACTTTAAGGCTGAAGTTCCACAGGATGCTAATTTCCGAATCCGTAACATGTCTGTGATTCTCGCACGGGGAACGCAGCGTGTTCAGGAAATGACAATGACAAGTGAAATTATAGACCTAAGTGCATGGCGTGCACTGATGCGCCCTGGTGACAGGATAATTGTTGAACCTAAAACTGTGGTGCGCATGACCTTTAAAGGAAACGCTGAACCTGTTACGGTTTCAGGAAATGACATCATAACCATTCCAATTCAATAAAAATTTATGACAAGCATTGTGAAGCGATTTTTTTATGTGTTGGCGCTAATTACTCCTGTGGTTCTCTTTGCGCAGCCAGAGGAGGTTCAGTACAACCCTAATTCTTTAAATCCGATTCCACGTTATGAGCAACTTTATAAGTTGCGCGTATGGAGAATTATGGATCTTAAGGAAAAGCAGAACAAAGGTTTTTTTGCTTCCAATGGTGAAATTACCCGTTTGTTAATGGATGCCGTTAAATCCGGGGAAATTGCGGTTGTTTACAAGAGCGACTCTTTGTCGGAATCCAGTGTTTACACAAAAGACGAGTTTTTGGCTAACCTTGTTTCTCAGCAAGGCCAAACTTTTCCGGCATGGGATCCAACAATGACTTATTACCAAACTGATATTGTGTCTTTCAATGGGAAAAACTACGAACTGCAGGTTAATACAAACAGGGGCACTAATCCATCTCAGTCTCCTGGCGGTGAGTGGCTGGTTACTACTCAAGGAAAAGGCTTAACCTTCTTGCCAAGGGAAATTGATGTTATCAACATCGTTGAGGACGTTATTTTCGATCGGAGAAGATCACGCTTGTACTATGACATTCAGGCCATTGAAATGCAGGCGTACGATCAAAATACCTCTACTTACAAGCCTCTTGGCTGGTTTAAGTATAAGGACATCGAAAAAGTTTTTCGCAACAACCCTGCAAAGGCAGTTTGGTTTAATCGTCAGAATACGGCTGAAAATAAAAATTTTGCTGACGCGTTTTTGCTCAGGTTATTTAAGGGAACAATCTACAAGATTGAAAACCCTGATGATTACAGGATAGAGGATATTTACAGGAATAATAACCGTCCGTATTATGAAAGTGTATGGGCGCGTGAGTGGGCTGAAATTATGTTGATGGAAAAAGAGCATAATTTGTGGGAATTCTAACGCCTAAGGAGATCATTACAAAAAACCCTGACCACACGGTCAGGGTTTTTTGTTGCTGAACAATTTTAGTGCCTTTGATTTCCCGATGAGTTTCTCAATATCTTCAAAACGCGCTTCCCTGATCTTTTTTACTGATTTGAAATGCTGAAGCAGCTTTGTAATAGTTTTCTCACCAATTCCTTTTAGCTCATCCAACTCCGTAGTAAGGTGTGCCTTACTTCTTTTTTGCCGGTGAAAGGTTATGGCAAACCGGTGGGCTTCGTCCCGGATCTGCTGCAGTAAAAGTAACCCTGGTGATTTTTTATTGATGTGCAAGGGCAATGGATCCTCCGGGTAATAAATTTCTTCCAGCTTCTTAGCTATTCCGGCAATGGGTATTTTGCCATAAAGGTCAAGCTCTTTTAGTGCTTCACAGGCGCTGCTCAGTTGGCCTTTGCCACCATCCACCAAAATCAGGTCAGGGAATTCTTCCCCTTCTTCAACGAGCCGTTTATACCGCCTGCCTACAATCTCTTTCATGGATTCGAAATCGTTTGGCCCTGTTACGGTTTTGATGTTGAAATGACGGTAGTTCTTTTTATCGGCTTTGCCGTTTACAAAGCGTACCATGGAGGCTACCGGCTGGTCTCCCTGAAAATTGGAGTTGTCAAAACATTCAATAGTGCGCGGTGCATGTTGCAGGTGAAGGTCTTTTTGCAGGATTTCGATTACTTCATTGTTCCGTGATCGTTTCTCAGTGCGAAGAAGTTCCCGCTCCTTTTGCATTTCCAGTGCGTTTTTAAGCGAGAGCGCAACCAATTTTTTTTTATCGCCAATCTTTGGAACAATATTTTCTAAACCATCCGGCAAAACATTAATGGGTAAATTGCTATAAACTGAAGAGTTTAAAGACATGGTTTTTGCGCGAAGGTCAATCAAGACAAAGGCGAGCAATTCATCATCGGGTTCATCCAGCGACTTCTTGATCTCAATTGTTTTGGAGTAGATGATTGCCCCTTCTTTAATGAGCATGTAGTTGACATAAGCAAATTCATTTTTGCTGGTAATAGTAATTACATCAATATCGGTAAGGTCTTTATTAACAACCAACGATTTGGTTTGAAACCGTTCCAGAACTTCCAGCTTTTCTTTATAATACTGAGCCCGTTCAAAAGACAGGCTATCCGCTGCCTTTTTCATCTGTTGGAGGAAGTGGTTCTCCACGATACTCAAATTCCCCTTTAGGATGTTTCTGGCTTGTTCAATGTCCTGGAGATAATCTTCTTCAGTTTGAAGTGCTTCACAGGGGCCCTTACAATTGCCGATATGAAACTCGAGGCATACCTTAAATTTTTTCTGATCAATATTTGCCTTACTTAACATCAATGAGCATGTGCGGATGGTGTACAGTTTTCGGATCAGCTCTAAAACACTTTTCATGGCCACAACACTGGCATACGGCCCGAAATATTCGCCCTGTCCTGTATTGTATTTTCTTGTGGCTATGATCCTGGGGAACCTTTCTTTAAGAATACACAGGTATGGAAAAGTTTTATCATCCTTGAGCAGGATGTTGTACTTCGGTTGATTTTGTTTTATCAGGTTATTCTCCAGTAACAGCGCATCGAATTCCGTATTCGATACGGTGTATTCAATTTTTGATATTTCTGAAACAAGCTTTAGCGTTTTTCGGCTTATGCCGCTGCTTTTAGAGAAATAGCTGCTAACCCTTTTTTTCAGGCTTTTTGCTTTCCCTACATAAATGAGTTGGTTCTCTGTATTGTAAAACCGGTAAACACCAGGCGAATCGGGTAGGCGTAAGGAATATTCTTTAAGCTCATCATGCAGCATGCTGTTGAGCTTTAATTGAAGTCATCCCATGGCTTATGGTCAATAACCTGTATGGAATCGGCACCCGGATAACGGGAGCAATCTAAGGTTATATCAAGCCCCGTTTTGGGCCTTTTAAATTGACCTTTTTTGTAATCAAGGGATTCGTCTCTGTAGACTTTTGTCATGAACTTGTCCCAAATGGGGCGTGCGGTTCGTGATCCCTGTCCGGAGCTCCAGGTACGGTAATGGATGCTCCGTTCATCGCCACCAACCCACACACCGGATACAAGGTTGTGGGTAACGCCCATATACCAACCATCGGAAGCGTTGTTGGTGGTTCCGGTTTTTCCGCCAATTTCATTATCAATTTTTAAATCTCGACTTAGCCCGCGTGATGTACCACCTTCTTCTTCCACCCCACCTTGCAGCATATAAATCATTTTATAGGCAGTTTGTTCACTAATCGCTTCGCGGGTTTTAGGTACAATACTTTCAATCACGTTTCCATTCTTGTCTTCTATCCTGGTGATGTAGTACGGCTCGGTATAAATGCCGCTATTAACAAACGTGGCATAAGCCCCGGCCATTTCGTAAAGCGAAACGTCACTTACACCGAGGCAAAGTGAGGGTACAGGATCCAGCGTGCTGGAGATACCTACCCGATGCGCAAATTCAACAACAGTTTTTTCTTTTATCTCTTTCATTACTTGTGCGGTAATAGAGTTTACCGAACGTGCCATGGCCTGGCGCAAGGTCATTTTTTCACCAGTTCCCCGCGAGCCATCCGAATTTGGAGGATACCATGTTCCGCCCGGAACATTGAATACCGGAGAAACATCAGTCAGTTCGAGGCATGGGTTATACCCAAGTTCAAGGGCAGCACCGTAAACGAAAGGCTTGAAGGTAGAGCCGGGTTGTCGCTTTCCTTGCCGTACGTGATCGAACTTAAAATACTTATGATTAACACCACCAACCCAGGCTTTAATTGCCCCGGTGTTGGCATCAATGGCAATTAAGCCGGTATGTAAAAAGCGCTTATAGTAGTTTAATGAATCCATTGAACTGAAAAGTGTATCACGCTCGCCATTCCAGGTGAATATGCGCATGGGCTTTTTCAGGTTCAGCATAATTTTTACCGAGTCGTTATCGGCACCGTACCGCGCCACTAAGTTTTTGTAAGCATCGGTTTGTTTAATACGTGATTGCAAATAGCCTTTTATCTCATTTCCACTCTCATCAATCCATGGATTTTTCCCTTTCCAGTGTGTATCAAAATCGCCTTGTAAAAATTTCATGTGCTCCGCTACGGCCTCTTCAGCATAGCGTTGCATGCGGCTGTCAATAGTTGTATAAATTTTTAGCCCCGATTCCCACAAATCAATTCCCCTGGCTTTGCACCATGCCATCAAATCCTGCCCGATAACACTCCGGAAGTAAGTTGCCAAACCTTCGTTTTGGTTTTGCACCCGGTATTGCAACACAATAGGCAATGCCCTAATGGAGTCGTATGCTTCGCGTGATTTTATGTAGCCGTGGTAATACAGTTTTGCCAGCACTTCGTTTCGTTTTCGTAGTGAGTTTTCAGGATTGGCCACTGGGTTAAAGCGGGTAATGGCCTGCAGCATACCCACGAGTACAGCCGACTCTTGTACATTTAAACTGTCAGGGGTTTTACTGAAGTAGGTTTCAGCAGCTACCTGAATGCCGTAGGCGTTGCTTCCAAACTCCGCGGTATTCAAGTACATGGCAATAATTTCTTCTTTAGTGAAATTCTTTTCCAGGTGGTAAGAAATAATCCATTCTTTTGTTTTCTGTATTACCCTTCGGGGAGTCCGGCCTAACTTTCCCAACGTACCGTCAAGCCCCATGTTTGGATTTTGTGTATACAAATTTTTGGCGAGCTGTTGTGTAATGGTGCTGCCACCACCGGCAGGACTAAACGTTAACAGGCCTTTAAGTACCCTCAGGTATGCAATAAAGTCCATACCGGAATGGCTATAAAACCGGTGATCTTCCGAAAGGATAAGTGTGTTCACCAAATCTTTTGAAAGGTTGTAATACGAAACCTGGCTTCTGTTGTATCGGAAGTACCGGCCAAGCGAAACACCATCAGCCGAAATCAATTCAGAAGACAGGTCGTTCTCCGGGTTTTCAATGGATTTTAAGCTAGGCATGCCACCGAACAGCCCAAACAAATCAATGCTTACAGAATAGATATAAAGCGGAAACCCCAGGATGAAACAGAAGAAAAGAATCCAAATGATTTTAACGATTCGTTTAAACCACGGAAGCTTTAACCCTAAGGCACTATGGATTTTTCGGGTTATAGTTTTTTTCAAAGAATTGGAGGTACTCATCTAGGCCTTTTGTACGGTAAAAGATATCGAAATTGTTTTTCGTAATTACAAAAGTATTGAATTTATGGTTCTTTAAAGCGTTGAGCGAAGGCTGCTTTTCGTTAAACGTGCGGTAATACTCAAGGGCTGCTTTCATTTTCGGCAAGTCAGAAACAAAGGTGATGGAGAGACCTTCGTTAAGGATCAGATTACTGACTTTTAAGCTAAGTTCCTTAAAGTTCGCCTGGTTAAAAGCATCCATTGTTTTTGATGCGATGTCTTCCATTTTCGCCTCCGTTTTATAAACCATTACAAAATAATGGGGTTCATCAAACGAGGTACTGTATTGGATGCCTCTTTCCTTTTCGCGTTTTAACTCAAAATCACGTGAAGCAGATAACAGTCTTTTAGCGTAGGAAGTTACTTCAGCCTCGGGATTATTTTTTATAAATTCATCAAGATTGTATTGATACTGGGCGAGGCTTTCGGATGGACCAATAACCAGTATTTTCAACAATTCAAGGTTAGGCGTGAAGGTTGTTTTTTCTTCTGCAAGGGCTTTATTGATCAATGCTATTGCTTCGTTGAGTTGCCATGTTTCAAATTTTTGGTAAGCCTCCCGATAAAGTGCTTTTTGTAATTCAACGACCTGGCTCGATTCCAACAAGTAATCGGGGTTAATAAGGATTTTGGCGAACAAACTTTCCGGAAATTCGCTTGTTAGTTCCTGGGCATAACGCTCGGCTTTTTCAGGCTGAACCTCTTTATGCATCAGGTAAAGTTTGTATAAAACTTCAGGTCGGTAATGGGTATTGGGAAAACGGGCCAGTAGTTTTTCATACGTATTAACGGCATTGCGTTTTTCCTGTAGTTTGAAATAGTAAATGTCTCCCAATAAAAAGTAAGCATCCTCAATTTTTTCCAAAGCCTCCTCAACCTGTTCGGGTGTTTTGGGTAATTCTTTACTTATTTTATTAAACTCACTCAACACCGGGTCGGCTTCGGTTTTATCTTCTGTTGTTTCTGTAGATGGAAGAAGCTGATTTTCTGATCCAACAATAGTATTGGGGCGTTGTGCTACCGGTACTGCCCGTGATGATCTGCGCCAATTATCTTCAAGGGGTATGCTGCCCCAAATTCGCCTAAACTCCTGTTGCCCCAAGGCACGCGCGGAGGCATTTCCAAAATACCAATCGGTCCCTTCCAATGATGTTGCCGTAGTAAAGGATGAACTTACCTGGCTAATGTCAATGCGGTTTCTTTTTTTCTTTTTTCCCGGCTTGGCTTCCGGCTCTTTTTTGCTTTCGAGCATGGTTTGAATATGCACCATAAGCGCAGCCGAATCCAGCTTGGCCAACACCAGCAAACTATCCTGCCATTCAATCGTTTTCAAATGCTTGACGAATTCTGCAAGCACTTCCTGCCGTGATTTAATAGCGGGGTAATCCTCATAGTCTTTATTTAGTGTTGTTACCGTGCTGTCGTAATAAAGCTTGGCTTTCTCGTAATCCTTAAGGGTGTCGTAATAAATTTCACCCAACCGAAGGTAAGCTTCACCATCAATTTGTTTGTTGTTGCCTTCACGAAGCGCCAGCTTGTAGTTTTCAATAGCTTCTTTGACGTTATCTTGCTTGCGTTCAAACACGCCCATCTCGTAGTATATCTTGTCTTTGAACTCTTTGTTCTTACTGTCTTTTAAAAGTTTCTTAAACGATTTGCGTGCGTTGGCAATGTTCCTGCTTTTTGAAATCTCGGCCACCTGTGCCATGTATAAGCGGGCGTAAAAATCAACCTCGTATTCAGGATGGGTTTCAATGCACTTCCTGAAATAGTTGTAAGCCTCGGCTTCAAACCCAAGCTTTTGGTACACTTGCCCGAGTATGAAATAGATCCTTCCGGGCCTGTCTTTCTTCTTTAAGAGCGGCACAGCTTCGGTAAGGTTTTTGACAAAACGGTCATCATCATCACGCACCTGGTAGTGGTAAGCTTTTTCGAGGTAAAGATTTTTAAGATTGGTCTTGCTTAACTTCTCTTTTTGAAGGAAATCGAACGTGGCCTCGGCATTGCCATACTCGCCATGCTCGGTAAAGGTCCGGGCCAACCACAGCAAGGCCTGGTGGCGGGCATTTATATCGGCACCTTTTGTGTTAACATATTTAAAGGTTTGGATAGCATTGCCCCAGTCCAAACTGTATAACCTTCCTTTGCCTACGAGAATGTAGCTATCATCAACCCATTTGCTTTTGGGGTGGCGTTGAATGGCAATAGAGGCCATCTTAATGGCTTCCTGAACATCTTTATCATAACTTTTTGCCAGGGTCGAGTCAAGGGGCGGATAGAGGCGAAGCACACGGTTGTAATCATCTTTATGATGTTTTCGTATAGTGTTTTCGATTTTGGTGATCTCTTCCAGCGCATAATAGTATCCATTATAGTGCGCAGTGGTATTGTGAAAGGCTTTGCTGGTAAACGTTGTTGATTCAGAGGAGCACCCTGCTACAAGCAAGGAGGCAAAGGCCAAAAGAATAGTATGGATGGGGACAATTTTCAAGGGCTTGCAGCTCAACGCATTAGAAACGCAAAAAACGAATATTCCATATTAATTCCCGGTAGAATATCTACTTTTGTGGGCTAAAATCGTGATTTGAAGCCAAAAAAGACATTATCGAACTGGTTAACCAACCGGTATCAGCTGGTTATCCGAAATGAGGAGAATTTTGCTGAAAAAACAAGCATGGGGTTTACCTACTCCAAAGTAATTCTTTTTTCAGTTATCATATTTGCCATCATCTTCGGTATAAGCCTTTTTTTAGCGCAAACCATTTTGGCCAAGTGGTTCGATCCGCGGTTTGCACAAATGCAAATGAACAAGCAATTGATCGAGCTTGATCAAAAAGTTGATTCCCTTTACCTGGAAGTTGACCGGAAAGACCAGTTTATTCTGGGCATTCAACGGGTGTTAAGTGGGGACACGGCAAACTTCAGTGACCCGGCAAAATATTTACGCGGTGATGGGCAGGCATTAGTAAAGCCTGCCGAATTAAAACTAGCTCCCGCAGATACTGCATTTCGAAAAGAATTTGAAAAATCGGATTTGGCTTTGATCACCCTGGCCAGTGTTAAATACCGCGAGTTGCAGGAAACGTTTTTCTTTTCTCCGCTTACGGGATTTCTATCCGATCAATACGATGCCAAGCGCGGCCATTACGGTGTTGACATTGTTGCCAAAACCAATGAACCTGTAAAGAGCATAGCCGATGGTACCGTTATTTTTGCTTCGTGGACGCAAGACTCAGGGTATGTCATGATGATCCAGCATAAGGGCAACCTCATCTCGGTATATAAGCACAATGCCCAACTCTATAAAAAAGTTGGTACTTTTGTGAACGGAGGAGAAATCATTTCTATTGTTGGCAACAGTGGTGAAATGACGGATGGACCGCACCTTCATTTTGAATTGTGGTACAACGGCAACCCGCTTAATCCGGAAGAGTTCGTAACATTTTAACTTTTAAGAATCATGTTTACTTCAAAAGAAGAAAAACGCGTAGCCGAAGAAATCAGCAACTCCAGTAACACCATTGGAAAGGGAACTTTCCTGGAGGGCAACATAGAAACGTACGGGAATATCCGCATCGAAGGAAAAGTTACGGGGCATGTCAAGTCAAAATCCAAAGTGGCCTTGGGTACATCATCGCAGGTACATGGTAACATTACCGCACAAAATGCCGACATCGAAGGCGAAGTAAAAGGCAAGATTGAAATTGCCGAGCTGCTGGTGCTAAAAGCAACGGCTGTTATACACGGTGATATTTTTACCGGCAAACTGGTAGTTGAGCCGGGAGCAGTTTTTAATGGCAGTTGTAAAATGGGTGCCACCATTAAGGAAATTAAGATAGGTGAAAACAATGGCTTCGGAGCATCACGATCCCTCGCAGGAACAGAAGCCAAAACCATATAACAGCTACCTGAAATACAGTAGCCTGGCCCTTCAGCTTTTGGTTACCATAGGGTTGTTCGCCTGGCTCGGTTATCAACTGGATCAATACCTGCAATTGCATTACCCGATTTTCTTAATCGTTTTTGTTTTTGTTGCCTTCGGGGGCATGATGTTTCAGTTGTACCGGTCAATTGATAAATCCTGATCTGTGCTTCGATTTCTTATCGCTATTGGGATTGTAGTTGTAGTGGCCGTAGTTGTGGGCATGACTCTTGCGCATCAGCCTTCGTTCTATTTTCAAACCCTGGCTTTACTGGCCATTGGAACCGGTGGACTTTACCACTTCTTGCTAAAGGTACGTTCCGGCAACCCTGATTCTTTTGTTCAACTTTACCTGGCTACCATTGCGCTTAAGCTTTTGGCGTATGGAGTTTACCTGGGAATTGTTATTTGGAAAGATCGTCCCGGAGCCATCGAAAATGTTGTGTTTTTCATGATCGCCTACATAATCTTTACGGCACTGGAAGTGGTTTTTTTGTGGCGTAAAGTGAACACCTGAAACAGCCCAAAAAAAAATCAAAACATTTCATTCTCATGGTTTAATTAATACCTTTGCGGTCGGATTTTAAACCCCCTAATCTGGCCAAAATGAGCGTTTTAACCCGAAAATTCAGTTCTTTCTTTTTAACCGTTGCGCTCGTATTTTCTGTTGTCTTTTCTTCTTTTTCCAAGGCTTCCGGATCGGCCGAAGAAGGTGGTGCATTCAATGCCAGCGAAGTGATTATTCACCACGTTTTGGACGACCACACCTGGCACTTTTGGGATGGGCATTACGGTACACTTTACCTGCCGGTAATCGTATACTCTGCTGAACGTGGACTTGAGATATTCTCATCGAAAAACTTTTATGATGAGCATCACCATGTAGTAGAATACAATGGCTACAAGCTCGACCATGGTCATATTTATTTAGCCGATTCGGGTAAAGCAGTATTTGATATTTCAATTACCAAAAACGTAGCCATGTTGCTGATCAACGCAACACTGCTTGTTGTGGTTTTTCTTTCAGCCGCTAAGGCCGCTAAGAAAAATTCGGGCAAGGCTCCCAGTGGCGTTCAATCGTTTCTTGAACCTATTATTGTATTTGTTCGCGATGAGGTTGTAAAGCCAAACATTGGTCACCATTACGAAAAGTTTCTTCCTTACTTGCTCACACTTTTCTTCTTTATCCTTTTTGGAAACTTATTAGGGCTGTTGCCGGGCGCAGGTAACCTCACAGGAAATATTGCAGTTACGTTAACGCTTGCTGTATTTACATTCATTCTCACTAATGTGAATGGCAACAAAGCTTATTGGGGTCACATCTTTTGGACGCCCGGTGTGCCGTTGCCTTTAAGGTTAGTTATACTCCCGGTTGAAATTGTAGGTGTGTTTACAAAGCCCATCTCATTGACCATTCGTCTTTTTGTGGCCATTACGGCAGGGCATATTGTATTGTTAAGTTTAATAAGCCTGGCCTTTATTTTTCAAAGTATTGCAGTGGGCCTGGTATCAAGCCTCATTGTATTATTTATAAATCTTATTGAATTGTTGGTGGCCGGTATACAGGCATATGTGTTCACGTTGTTCACATCGCTTTATATTGGTATGGCTACGGCCGATCACGAGCATCACTAAGATTATTTAAAGATATCCCTGGCGGAAACGCCAGGGCTTGTTTCACTTAAACACATAACAAAATGTTAACTGCACTTTTATTGGACATCAGCTATGCAATTATGGGCGCTGGTATCGGTGCTGGTCTGGCTGCAATTGGCGCTGGAATCGGTATCGGTAAAATCGGTGGCTCCGCTATGGAAGGTATGGCACGTCAGCCTGAAGCTTCTGGTAAAATCCAGGGCGCCATGCTGATCATCGCTGCACTTATCGAGGTGGCTGCTCTTTTCGCACTCGTTATTTGCTTGCTGATTTCGTTCAAAGGCTAATGGCCACGAAGGACTTGCCAATGGCAATGGGCCAGGCAAGTCCTTCATTTTAAAGAAACACCTATAGAATTTAAGATATATGGAACTTCTAACACCCGGCACCGGCCTCATCATTTGGCAAGCATTTGTTTTCCTGTTACTGGTGCTATTGCTGGCCCGTTTTGCCTGGAAGCCAATACTCGGATCGCTCAAAGAGCGTGAGGAATCTATTAAGAACGCACTGGAAACAGCCGAGCGTGCGCGTGCCGAAATGGCGCGCATACAAGCCGACAATGAAAAACTTTTTAAGGAAGCCCGCGAAGAGCGCGACAAAATTTTGAAAGAAGCCCGCGAAGCTTCCAACCGCATGAAGGATGATGCGCAGGCCGAGGCAAAAAAGGCAGCGGATAAAATTATTGATGATGCCCGCGCGGCTATTCAGGTTGAGAAGCAAGCTGCCCTGAAAGATGTGCGTGTGCAGGTGGCCATGTTTTCCCTTCAGGTTGCCGAGCAACTGATGAAGAAAAACCTTTCATCAGACAAAGCACAGAAGGAACTGGTGGAAGGATTTATCAAAGAATTGAAACTTAATTAATGCCATGGCAGAAGCACGGGTAGCATCACGTTACGTAAAGTCATTGCTCGGCCTGGCAGAGGAGCAAAAGTCGCTGGACAAAGTTTACCAGGACATGCGTTTATTCACTAAAGTTTGTGATGAAAACCGATCCTTTTCCGTCATGCTGCGCAGCCCTGTAATTCGCCACGACATGAAGCGCCAAATCATGGCCAAACTTTTTACAGGTAAAGTTGAGCCGTTAACGCTTGCCTTTTTTGATATCATCACAAAGAAGAACCGTGAGCCGCTATTACCGGCAATTGCCCGTGAGTTTCATAATGCGTATAACCAATATAAGGGAATCAGTAAAGCATCTGTTGTTACAGCTTACCCTATCGATGCACAACTGCGTGGTGAAATTGAAAGCCTGGTTAAAAAGATCAGCGATAAAAAGCAAATTGA